>NZ_JBVJOT010000011.1:0-159468 GCF_055583025.1 Streptomyces sp. NPDC104831 | reverse complement strand
AAACGCCCGGTTACATACCGAACCCGGAAGCTAAGCCTCACAGCGCCGATGGTACTGCAGGGGGGACCCTGTGGGAGAGTAGGACACCGCCGAACAATTCTTGATAAAGGTCGGATCCTGAACTTCGGTTCAGGGTCCGGCCTTTTTCTGTTTCGCGTAACGTGTCGTTCACGTTCCGAGCGGAGCATCCCAGGCATGGGAACTGCAGCGATGCTCAGGGCCGCCGGCGTCGGATCCGGTGACGAGGTCGTCGTACCGGCCTTCGGGAACGTCGAGGTCGCCCAGGCCGTGGTCCTGGCCGGCGCGCTCCCGGTGTTCGCCGACATAGACCCGGTGACCTACTGCCTCGCCCCGGACGCGGTCGAGGCGGCCGTAACCCCCCGTACCGCCGCGGTCGTTGTCGTCCACCGCTTCGGACGGCGCGCCGACACCCGGCGGTTGCACGCGCTCGGGCGGCGGCACGGACTGCTGGTCCTGGAACAGGGCGAGTCCGAGGCGCCGTACGACGAGATAGCCCAGCGCCGGCAGCGGGCCGCCTACCTCGACGCCAAACTCAAGGGCGTGCGGACGCCGGACGGCGGGGACGGGCACACCTATCAGCAGTACGTCGTGCGGGTGCCGGGGAACGGCCGACCGGACCGGGACGCGTTCGCGCGGGCCCTGCGGGCCAGGGGAGTCGAGTGCCGGGTACCGGTGAAGACGCCCGTGCACCGACTGCCGGAGTTCCGGCGGTGCGTGGCGCTGCCGGAGACCGAACTGGCCGCCGACGAGACCCTCGCGCTGCCCGTGGACGCCACGCTCACCAGGCGCGACATGCAGCGGACGGCCGCCGCCTGCAACGCCCTCGGCGGGCTGCTCCAGCCCGCCTTCTGACCAGGCCCGAACGAATTTGGGAACTGCGGCAGGTTCGGGGTACAGTTTCTCTGTCGCCGCGAGGGAAACCTCGAAAGCGACAGGCCCCTATAGCTCAGTCGGTAGAGCGTCTCCATGGTAAGGAGAAGGTCAACGGTTCGATTCCGTTTGGGGGCTCCGCAAAAAAGGCTCCACCCTTCCGGGTGGGGCCTTTTTCGTGCTTCCTCACACCTCCATGTGGAGGCCCGGAACGCGCATCGCCAGGATCGCCATGTCGTCGGACGGGGCGTCCGACGCGAAACGCTCGACCGCGCGCATGATGCGCGCCGCGACCGCACCCGCCGTCAGACCCGTGCAGGTGGTGAGGACATCGGCGAGGCCGTCGTCGCCCAGCATGCGCGTGCCCTCACGGCGTTCGGTGACGCCGTCCGTGACGCACAGCAGCACGTCCCCCGGGTCCAGGGTGACCGTCTCCTCGTACAGCTCCAGGTCCTCGATGACGCCCAGCAGCGGCTGCGGTTCGGCCGCGGCCGTCACCGTGCCGTCCTGACGCAGGCGCAGCGGCAGCGGATGGCCGGCGCACACCACCTTCAGTTCCGCGCTGCCGTCCTCCTGCGTGCGCAACTCGCCGTACAGCAGGGTCAGGAAGCGGCTGCGGTCGCCCTCGTCGAGGATCGCGGAGTTCAGTCGCTCCAGGACCGCCGGGCCGGGCAGACCCTCGCGGGCCAGCAGGCGCAGGGCGTGCCGGGCCAGCCCGGTGACCGCCGCCGCGTTGGGGCCCGTGCCGCAGACGTCGCCGATGGCGAAGCCGTACGCGCCGTTGCCGATGGGGAAGACGTCGTAGAAGTCGCCGCCGACCTCGTTGCCCTCGCCCGCCGCGCGGTAGATGACCTCGACCTCGACGCCGTCGATCTGCGGCAGGCCCGGCGGGAGCAGGCTGCGCTGGAGGGACTGGCTGATGGCCGTGCGCTCCGAGTACAGACGGGCGTTGTCCAGGGCCAGGGCGGCCCGGCGGCTCAGGTCCTCGGCGAGTTCCAGGATCTCCTGACGGAAGTGTTCGTCGGTGGGCTTGCCGAGGGTCAGCATGCCGATGACGCGGTTGCGGGCGACGAGCGGCAGGACCACGGTCTCGCCGCCGACCGCGGACGCCGTCGCGAGCGTCGGTCCGATGCCGGAGGCGACCCGGTGCGTGGGCCCGCCGGCCAGGCCCAGGCTGCGCATGGAGCTGCGCAGGGCCGCCTGGTGGGCGACCTCGCCCGGGGTCGTCCAGACCCGGGCGCCGGGCGTCGGGACCGGGTCCGGCGGCGGGATCTTCGACAGCAACGACTTGATGCCGTCGATGAGTTCCTCGTCCTCGTGCAGGACGTACGAGAGGTACGGCTCGGACGCCTGGTCGGCGATCGTGTACACCGCGCACCAGGTGGCCAGGGTCGGGACCGTCATCTGGGCCATCAGGGCCAGCGTCTGGTCCCGGTCCAGGGTGCCGGCCAGCAGGTCGGAGGCCTCGACGAGGAAGCTCAACGAGCCGCGGCGCAGCCGTTCCAGCTCGCCGAGGCGGGCCGACTCGACGGCCAGGGCGATCCGGTCGGCGGCGAACTGCAGGCGCAGCGCCTCCTCGTTGGTGTACCGGCCGGACGCCTCGGCCGCGACGCCGAGGGAGCCGGTGAGACGGCCCTCGACCTTCAGCGGGACGGTGACGACCGAGCGCATGCCGGTCCCGGCGAGCAGGGGCACCGCCCCGGGGACGGCGGCCAGGTCGTCGTGGACGGCGGGCATGCGGGCGGAGCCGTAGCGGCCCGGGCCCGCCTCGACCGGTACGCGGGCGAAGCGCTGCCGGGCGGAGGGCAGCCCGGTGGAGGCGCGGACCTCCAGCTCCGTCTCGTCGTCGGTGGCCAGCAGCAGGAACGCGGAGTCGCCGTCGAGCATGTCGCGGGCGCGCTCCACGGTGCGCTGGAGCAGTCCGTCGAGGTCGTCCGGCGCGGGGGAGCCGATGAAGACCTCGAAGGGGTCGGTGCTCTGCCCGTCGGAGGACGTGGTCTGGTCGCCGGCCGGGACGCGGGGCGGCGTCTGCAGGACGGCGCGCTCGTGGTCGCGCACCAGCAGGCAGACGGTCGAGGGTTCGCCGCCGGTGTCGCGGACCCGCAGGTGGGAGGCGTACACCTGGGCCACGCGGCCGTCGGCGCGGCGGATGCCGTAGGTGCCCTCCCAGCGGGAGAGCCGGAGCGCCTCGGCGATGCCGGTGCCGGTGCCCGGGGTGTGCGGCCAGGCCGCCAGGTCGGTGAGGGGCTTGCCGATGACGTCGGGGGCGGGATAGCCGAACAGTTCCTCCGCGTCCTCGTTCCAGGCGCTGATGCCGCCCTTGCGGTCGACCTGGAGGACGGCGACCCGGACCCGGCCGTCGGCCAGTGGCAGCAGGTCGGTGGGCAGGGCGGGTCCGGCGGTGCGGGTGCCTACCGGGCGTTCGGGCAGGTCGAGCTGGAACCAGACGTTCTTGTGGGTGGGGGTGTAGTCGACGCCCCAGCGGGTGGCGAGGGCCGCGCAGAGCTGGAGCCCGCGGCCGCCCTCGCGGTCCGGGCTGCTCATGGACACGGCGGACCCCTGGAGGGGGACCTCGCGCTCGGGGTAGCGGTCGGAGACCTCGACGCGCACGCCGTCCTCGGTGCGCAGGCACAGCACGTCCGCGTGGGTGCCCGCGTGGACGACGGCGTTGGTCACCAGTTCGCTGGTGAGGACGACCGCGTCGTCGACGATGTCGGCGAACCCCCAGCCCTGGAGGGTGTCGCGGACGAAGGAGCGGGCGGTCGCGACCGATCGCCCGACGGGCTCGAAACTGGCAGCCGCTCGCGCGGTGATCACAGAACTCCTCGACCGTTCGTCGGCATGCGGGGCTGTCTCGCCGGCCGGTTCGAGCCGCTGCCGCGGCATCGGCTCGTCCGTCGGCTGTGGCTCCGGGGGCTGCCCCCCGGGGATCAGTCCGGTGGTCATGATGTCCGGCCGCCCCTCCGATGCCCGCTCGTACTCGTGCCACCGCCCAGACCGGTCGGACCGGAGCGGCTGGACAGCCGGATGCAAGGTTACTTACCTTCACGGTCCGAGCGGATGCCGGTCTTCGGTGTTTACGCCCCCAGGGTGTGCGGACGATGTGCGAAGCTGCCGAACTGTTATGGCCGGGTTCGGCCGGGGTGAAACACTGGGCAGGCTTGTGACGAAGGTCGGGCCGGGCCGCGTGCGGCGGGCACACGGTGGGCAGCAGCCCCTGGTGTGGCCGGATCCCGTCCGGCGGACATACGCAGAAGTAACCGGTTCGTGGAGGCGACCGGTATGCCGGTGACCGGCACGCCGGGGCCGAAGCGGCCGAGCACAGCAGTAACGGTCTACCCCTCCGGGAGGGACACAGTGGAGTCTGGCGCGGCGACGCGAGGCACGAAGACGCGCGCGAAAGGCGGACCGTCCCTGGGCAGGAGCGGCGGCACCACGACCGTGGACACGGCGGCCCTGAACCGGCTGCTGGCGGCTCTCGTGTCGATGCGGGACGGCAACTTCCGCAAGCGGCTGACGGTCTCCGGGGACGGCGTGATGTCGGAGATCGCGGCCGTCTTCAACGAGGTGGCCGACCGGAACCTGCATCTGACCGGTGAGCTGGCGCGGGTGCGGCGCATGGTGGGGCGTGAGGGAAAACTCACGGAACGGCTGGAGACGGCGGCCTGCGAGGGGTCCTGGGCCGCCGCCATCGAGCACTCCAACGCGCTGGTGGACGACCTGGTCTGGCCCGTCTCGGAGGTCGGCCGGGTGCTCACGGCGGTCGCGGAGGGCGATCTGTCGCCGCGCATGGAGCTGCGGACGCAGGCGCCGGACGGCGGTGCGGGGCATCCGCTGCGGGGGGAGTTCCTGAAGGTCGGCCGTACCGTCAACAACCTGGTGGACCAGTTGTCGACGTTCACGGACGAGGTCACGCGCGTGGCCAGCGAGGTCGGCACCGAGGGCAAGCTGGGCGGGCAGGCCCGGGTGCGCGGGATGTCGGGTTCGTGGAAGGACCTGACCGAGTCCGTCAACACGATGGCGGACCGGCTGACCGCCCAGGTGCGGGACATCGCCCTGGTGACGACGGCGGTCGCCAAGGGTGATCTGTCGCGCAAGGTGACCGTGCACGTGGCCGGCGAGATGCTGGAGCTGAAGAACACCGTCAACACGATGGTGGACCAGTTGTCGGCGTTCTCCTCCGAGGTCACGCGGGTGGCCCGGGAGGTGGGCACCGAGGGCATCCTGGGCGGCCGGGCGCAGGTGCCCGGGGTGGCCGGGGTGTGGAAGGAGCTGACCGACTCCGTCAACACGATGGCGGGCAACCTGACGGCGCAGGTCCGGGGGATCTCGCAGGTGACGACGGCGGTGGCCAGCGGTGACCTGTCGCAGAAGGTGACCGTTCCGGCGCGCGGCGAGGTGGCGCGGCTGGCCCGGACGATCAACCAGATGACCGAGACGCTGCGGATCTTCGCGGACGAGGTCACCCGGGTGGCGAACGAGGTCGGCGCGGAGGGGCGGCTCGGCGGGCAGGCGAACGTGCCGGGCGCGGCCGGCACGTGGAAGGACCTGACGGACTCCGTCAACACGGTGTTCCGGAACCTGACGACGCAGGTGCGGGACATCGCGACGGTGACGACCGCCGTGGCCAACGGTGACCTGTCGCAGAAGGTCACGGTGGACGTGGCCGGCGAGATGCTGGAGCTGAAGAACACCGTCAACGGCATGGTGGACCAGCTGTCGTCGTTCGGTGCCGAGGTGACGCGGGTCGCGCGGGAGGTCGGTGTCGAGGGCGAGCTGGGCGGCCAGGCGCAGGTGCCGGGCGCGGCCGGTACGTGGAAGGACCTGACGGACTCCGTCAACACCGCGTTCCGCAACCTCACCGGTCAGGTGCGCAACATCGCGCAGGTGACGACGGCGGTGGCGAACGGTGATCTGTCGCAGAAGGTCACCGTGGACGTCTCGGGCGAGATGCTCCAGCTGAAGAACACCGTGAACACCATGGTGGACCAGCTGTCGAGCTTCGCCGACCAGGTCACGCGGATGGCCCGCGACGTGGGCACGGAGGGCCGCCTCGGCGGTCAGGCCCAGGTGGACGGCGTCTCGGGCACGTGGAAGGAGCTGACGGACTCCGTCAACTTCATGGCCGGCAACCTGACGTCGCAGGTGCGGCAGATCGCGCAGGTGACGACGGCCGTGGCGCGCGGTGACCTGTCGCAGAAGATCGATGTCGACGCGCGCGGCGAGATCCTCGAGCTGAAGAACACGATCAACACGATGGTCGACCAGCTGTCCGCCTTCGCCGACCAGGTGACCCGGGTCGCGCGGGACGTGGGTACGGAGGGCCGCCTCGGCGGTCAGGCGCAGGTGCCCGGGGTCGCGGGCGTGTGGCGGGACCTGACCGACTCCGTGAACGGCATGGCGGGCAACCTGACGGCCCAGGTGCGCAACATCGCGCAGGTCGCCACCGCCGTGGCGCGCGGTGACCTCTCCCAGAAGATCACCGTGGACGCGCGCGGGGAGATCCTGGAGCTGAAGAACACGCTGAACACGATGGTGGACCAGCTGTCGTCGTTCGCGGACCAGGTCACGCGGGTGGCCCGGGAGGTGGGTACGGAGGGCATCCTCGGCGGCCAGGCCGAGGTGCAGGGGGTCTCCGGGACCTGGAAGGACCTCACGCAGTCCGTGAACTTCATGGCGAACAACCTGACGATCCAGGTGCGCAACATCGCCGAGGTCACGACGGCGGTCGCGAAGGGCGACCTGTCGAAGAAGATCACCGTGGACGCGAAGGGCGAGATCCTCGAACTCGTCACGACGGTCAACACCATGGTGGACCAGCTGTCCAGCTTCGCCGAGCAGGTGACCCGGGTGGCCCGCGAGGTGGGCACCGAGGGCATCCTGGGCGGCCAGGCGCACGTGCCGGGCGTCACGGGCATCTGGAAGGACCTCAGCAACAACGTCAACCTGATGGCCAACAACCTGACCATGCAGGTGCGCAACATCTCGCAGGTGGCCGCGGCCGTCGCCAACGGTGATCTGACGCGGCAGGTGACGATCGAGGCGCGCGGCGAGGTGGCGCAGCTCGCCGACACCATCAACACGATGGTGAAGACGCTGAGTTCGTTCGCCGACCAGGTCACCAAGGTGGCCCGTGAGGTGGGCACGGACGGCATCCTGGGCGGTCAGGCGCATGTGCCGGGGGTGGCCGGCACCTGGAAGGACCTCACCGAGTCGGTGAACCAGATGGCGTCCAACCTGACCGGTCAGGTGCGCAACATCGCCATGGTGACCACGGCCATCGCCAAGGGCGACTTGACGAAGAAGATCGACATCGACGCCCGCGGCGAGATCCTGGAGCTGAAGACGACGATCAACACGATGGTCGACCAGCTGTCCAGTTTCGCCGAGGAGGTCACGCGGGTGGCCCGCGAGGTGGGCACGGAGGGGCAGCTGGGCGGCCAGGCCCGCGTGCGCGACGTGGACGGTACCTGGCGCGACCTCACCGAGTCCGTGAACGAGATGGCCGAGAACCTGACCCGGCAGGTGCGGGCCATCGCGCGCGTGGCGACCGCGGTGACCCGGGGCGACCTGAACCTGAAGATCGACGTGGACGCGGCCGGCGAGATCCAGGAGTTGCAGGACTACATCAACAAGATGATCGCCAACCTGCGCGACACCACGATCGCCAACAAGGAGCAGGACTGGCTCAAGGGCAATCTGGCCCGCATCTCCTCCCTCATGCAGGGCCGCCGGGACCTGGAGGACGTGGCCTCGCTGATCATGAGCGAGCTGACGCCGGTGGTGTCGGCGCAGCACGGCGCGTTCTTCCTGGCGATGCCGCTGATGGAGGGCAAGGGCGTCGGCAACGGCGAGGACGACTACGAGCTGCGGATGCTGGGCTCGTACGGCTACTCGATGGGCTCCATGCCGACGTCGTTCCGGCCCGGTGAGGCGCTGATCGGCACGGCCGCCCAGGAGAAGCGCACGATCCTGGTGGACCGGGCGCCCAGCGGCTACCTGAAGATCTCCTCCGGGCTCGGCGAGGCCCCGCCCGCGCAGGTCATCGTGTTGCCGGTGCTGTTCGAGGGCAAGGTGCTCGGCGTGATCGAGCTGGCGTCGTTCACGCCGTTCACGCAGATCCAGCGGGACTTCCTCAACCAGATCGCCGAGATGATCGCGACCAGCGTCAACACCATCTCGGTCAACACCAAGACCGAGAAGCTGCTCAAGCAGTCGCAGGAGCTGACCGAGCAGCTGCGGGAGCGGTCGGCGGAGCTGGAGAACCGGCAGAAGGCGCTGCAGGCGTCCAACGCCGAACTGGAGGAGAAGGCCGAGCTGCTGGCCCGGCAGAACCGGGACATCGAGGTGAAGAACACCGAGATCGAGGAGGCCCGGCAGGTCCTGGAGGAGCGCGCCGAGCAGCTCGCGGTGTCGATGCGGTACAAGAGCGAGTTCCTCGCCAACATGTCGCACGAGCTGCGCACCCCGCTCAACTCGCTGCTGATCCTGGCGAAGCTGCTCGCGGACAACGCCGAGGGCAACCTCTCGCCCAAGCAGGTGGAGTTCGCCGAGACCATCCACGGCGCGGGTTCCGACCTGCTCCAGCTGATCAACGACATCCTGGACCTGTCGAAGGTCGAGGCGGGCAAGATGGACGTCTCGCCGACCCGCATCGCGCTCGTCCAGCTCGTGGACTACGTGGAGGCGACCTTCCGGCCGCTGACCGCGGAGAAGGGCCTGGACCTGTCCGTGCGGGTCTCCCCGGAGCTGCCGGCCACCCTGCACACCGACGAGCAGCGGTTGTTGCAGGTGCTGCGCAACCTGCTGTCGAACGCGGTGAAGTTCACCGACTCCGGTTCGGTGGAGCTGGTGATCCGGCCGGCCGGCGCGGACGTGCCGGACTCGATCCGGGAGCAGTTGCTGGAGGCGGGTTCGCTGACCGATCCGGACGGTGAGCTGATCGCGTTCTCGGTGACCGACACCGGCATCGGCATCGCGGCCAGCAAGATGCGGGTGATCTTCGAGGCGTTCAAGCAGGCCGACGGCACCACCAGCCGCAAGTACGGCGGCACCGGCCTCGGGCTGTCCATCTCGCGGGAGATCGCGCAGCTGCTCGGCGGGGAGATCCACGCGCAGAGCGAGCCCGGGCGCGGTTCGACGTTCACGCTCTACCTGCCGCTGCACATGAGCGAGCTGCCGCCGCAGGGCTACCAGCAGTCGGCGCCCGCCCTGGAGGCCGGCGACCTGGTCGCCTCCGAGGCGCACCTCTCCTCGGAGCTGTCCGCGGCGGAGATCGAGACGCCGGCCGAGGTGAAGTCGTACCAGGAGACGCAGAACGGTCCGGCCGCGCTCTTCCGGCGCCGGCGGCGCGCCCTGCCCCGGGAGACGCAGCGGGCCGAGCAGTGGGCTGCCGTGCCGGAGCAGGAGCAGGCGGCGCAGCCCGTGGTGCGGTTCGGCGGCGAGAAGGTGCTGATCGTCGACGACGACATCCGCAACGTGTTCGCGCTCACCAGCGTCCTGGAGCAGCACGGGCTGTCGGTGCTGTACGCGGAGAACGGCCGCGAGGGCATCGAGGTGCTGGAGCAGCACGACGACGTGGCGGTGGTGCTGATGGACATCATGATGCCCGAGATGGACGGGTACGCGACGACCACGGCGATCCGCAGGATGCCGCAGTTCGCGGGCCTGCCGATCATCGCGCTCACCGCGAAGGCGATGAAGGGCGACCGGGAGAAGGCGCTCCAGTCGGGCGCCTCCGACTATGTCACCAAGCCGGTCGACCCCGATCACCTGCTGTCGGTGATGAGCCAGTGGATGCGGCCGGAATGACCCCGGCCGGGCGGCATGGCCGGGCGCGCCGGGGGAACCCGCGGCGCGCCCGGGGAGTTGCTATGAAGGCCGGTGACGCGCGGGAATCCCGGATTCCGGGAACCATCCGGGCTCCCGCCGCGTTTCCGGTACGTGCGCGGTGACATCGCGGTGACAGGGTGTGGCGACAGGCGGGGTGCGGCTACGATGACCGGCACAAGGACGGGCGGCGAAAGGGAGTCGTCCCCTGGGGCGGCGCCCGGTGTACCGCCGGGGCGAGGAGGGCGGGCCATGGTGCAGAAGGCCAAGATCCTCCTGGTCGATGACCGGCCGGAGAATCTGCTGGCGCTGGAGGCGATCCTCTCGGCGCTCGATCAGACGCTGGTGCGGGCATCGTCCGGGGAGGAAGCGCTCAAGGCACTGCTCACGGACGACTTCGCGGTCATCCTGCTGGATGTCCAGATGCCGGGCATGGACGGTTTCGAGACGGCCGCGCACATCAAGCGGCGGGAGCGGACGCGGGACATCCCGATCATCTTCCTGACGGCCATCAACCACGGTCCGCACCACACCTTCCGGGGTTATGCGGCGGGCGCGGTGGACTACATCTCCAAGCCGTTCGACCCGTGGGTGCTGCGCGCCAAGGTCTCGGTGTTCGTCGATCTGTACATGAAGAACTGCCAGCTGAGGGAGCAGGCGGCGCTGCTGCGGCTCCAGTTGGAGGGCGGCGGCAGGGGTGGTGTGGCCGGCAAGGAGTCGGCTGGACTGCTCGCCGAGCTGTCCGCGCGGCTCGCGGCCGTCGAGGAGCAGGCGGAGGCGCTGTCCAAGCAGCTCGACGACGACTCCGCGGACGCGGCGGCGGTGGCCACGGCGGCGCATCTGGAGCGCAAACTCACCGGGTTGCGCCGTGCCCTGGACGCGCTGGAGCCGGGCACGGGCGGCAGCGGCGCCTCGGTGCCCTCGCAGAACTGATCCGGCCTGTTCCGGGGTTGCGCATGAGTGCACGTCAGTTTCGCGCCCCCGCAGGCACGACACGAACGGGTGAAGCTGTGGGCACACGTGTCCGCTGTCGTCTCCACCGGTAACCTCACACCCATGGCCTCACGTCCCTCCGCAGCCAAGAAGCAGCCCGCCAAGAAGGCGGCGGCTCCCGCGAAGGCTCCGGCGAAGAAGGCCGTCGCGAAGAGGGCCCCGGCCAAGAAGGCGCCCGCCAGGAAGGCCGTGGTCAGGAAGCCCGCGCCGCCGAAGCCGGTGCCCAGCCCCACGGGGGGCGTCTACCGGGTCCTGCGCGCCCTCTGGCTGGGCCTCGCGCACGCCGTCGGCGCCGTCTTCCGCGGCATAGGGCAGGGGGCGAAGAACCTCGACCCGGCCCACCGCAAGGACGGCGTCGCGCTGCTGCTGCTCGGCATCGCGCTGATCGTCGCCGCGGGCACCTGGGCGGATCTGCGCGGGCCCGTCGGCGATCTGGTCGAGATGCTGGTCACCGGTGCCTTCGGCCGGCTCGACCTGCTGGTGCCGATACTGCTCGCGGTGATCGCCGTACGGTTCATCCGGCACCCGGAGAAGCCGGAGGCCAACGGACGGATCGTGATCGGCCTGTCCGCGCTCGTCGTCGGCGTCCTCGGCCAGGTCCACATCGCCTGCGGCTCGCCCGCGCGCAGCGTCGGCATGCAGGGCATAAGGGACGCCGGCGGCCTCATCGGCTGGGCGGCGGCCACCCCGCTGACGTACGCCATGACCGAGGTGCTCGCCGTCCCCCTGCTGGTGCTGCTCACGATCTTCGGGCTGCTGGTGGTGACCGCCACCCCGGTCAACGCCATCCCGCAGCGGCTGCGGCGGCTCGGTGTGACGCTGGGGGTGCTGCACGACCACGAGGCGGACCGGTTCGCCGCCGAGGAGGTCGGCTACGACGAGGAGTGGCGGGAGGCGGCGCCCGCGCGCCCGCGCAGGCGCTCCGGCGCCCCTCGGGCGTACGACCCGGATGACGCCGAGGCCGCGGCCCTCGCGCAGCGCCGCGGGCGCCCGAGGCGCTCGGCCGTGCCCCAGCCGGACCCGCAGCGCCACCCGGACGCCGTGGACGTCGCCGCGGCGGCCGCCGCCGCGCTGGACGGTGCGGTGCTGCACGGCATGCCGCCCTCGCCGCTGGTCGCCGACCTCACCCAGGGGGTGGGCGCGGGCGAGACCGAGGAGACCGCCGCGGTGCCCGCGCCGGCGCCGGTGCCCGCCGCCCGGCCGAAGCAGGAGAAGGCCCGGCCCGCGGCCGTGGCCGACCTGACGAAGTCCGTACCCGACCTCACCAAGGCCGTTCCCGACCTGACGAAGAAGGCCCCCGAGGCGCCCCGCGACCTGCCCGCGCGCGCGGAGCAGCTCCAGCTGTCCGGGGACATCACCTACGCGCTGCCCTCCTTGGACCTGCTGACCCGCGGCGGCCCCGGCAAGGCGCGCAGCGCCGCCAACGACGCGGTCGTCGCCTCGCTCACCCAGGTCTTCACCGAGTTCAAGGTCGACGCGGCCGTCACCGGCTTCACCCGCGGTCCGACGGTCACCCGCTACGAGGTGGAGCTGGGTCCGGCCGTGAAGGTCGAGCGGATCACCGCGCTGACCAAGAACATCGCCTACGCGGTGGCCAGTCCGGACGTGCGCATCATCAGCCCCATCCCGGGCAAGTCCGCGGTGGGCATCGAGATCCCCAACACCGACCGGGAGATGGTCAACCTCGGCGACGTGCTGCGCCTCGCGGAGTCCGCCGAGGACGACGACCCGATGCTGGTCGCCTTCGGCAAGGACGTCGAGGGCGGGTACGTCATGCACTCGCTGGCGAAGATGCCGCACATGCTGGTCGCCGGCGCCACCGGCTCCGGCAAGTCGTCCTGCATCAACTGCCTGATCACCTCGGTGATGATGCGGGCGACCCCGGAGGACGTCCGGATGATCCTGGTCGACCCCAAGCGCGTCGAGCTGACCGCCTACGAGGGCATCCCGCACCTGATCACGCCGATCATCACCAACCCCAAGCGGGCCGCCGAGGCGCTGCAGTGGGTGGTGCGCGAGATGGACCTCAGGTATGACGACCTGGCCGCCTACGGCTACCGGCACATCGACGACTTCAACCGCGCGGTGCGCGAGGGCAAGGTCGAGCCGCCGCCGGGCAGCGAGCGCGAGCTCCAGCCGTACCCGTACCTGCTGGTGATCGTGGACGAGCTGGCCGACCTGATGATGGTCGCCCCGCGTGACGTCGAGGACGCCATCGTGCGCATCACGCAGCTCGCGCGCGCGGCCGGCATCCACCTGGTGCTCGCCACCCAGCGCCCCTCGGTCGACGTGGTCACCGGCCTGATCAAGGCCAACGTGCCCTCCCGGCTGGCCTTCGCCACCTCCTCGCTGGCCGACTCGCGGGTCATCCTCGACCAGCCGGGCGCCGAGAAGCTGATCGGCAAGGGCGACGGCCTGTTCCTGCCGATGGGCGCGAACAAACCGACCCGCATGCAGGGCGCGTTCGTGACCGAGGAGGAGGTCGCGGCCGTCGTCCGGCACTGCAAGGAGCAGATGGCGCCCGTCTTCCGGGACGACGTCACCGTGGGCACCAAGCAGAAGAAGGAGATCGACGAGGACATCGGCGACGACCTCGACCTGCTGTGCCAGGCCGCCGAGCTGGTCGTCTCCACCCAGTTCGGGTCGACGTCCATGCTCCAGCGCAAGCTGCGCGTCGGCTTCGCCAAGGCCGGCCGGCTGATGGACCTCATGGAGTCCCGCAACATCGTGGGCCCGAGCGAGGGCTCCAAGGCACGGGACGTGCTGGTGAAGCCAGACGACCTGGACGGCGTGCTCGCGCTGATCAGGGGAGAGACCGAGGGGTGACGCGCACGGCCGTTCGGTCCAGCCCGGTTGCGCCGGGTGGCCGAGCGGCCGTGACCCACCCGTTAGGGGGCATGGGGCAACCGTTTGGGTTTGTCGTACGTCCAGTTGAGCGAAAGGTCAGGTGAGGACCTCGCCCTGGGGTACCTGCTTGTCCGACCATCGGCATGTCGTGCCAATCCCTTGGCGTACAAAGTCATACCGTCCGGTTGCCCCACCCTTTCGTCACCCCCCTAGACTGAGCTTCCAGCACAGGTGGCTACACGCTCGAAAGGCGCCCCCGTGTCCATCGGCAACTCCCCTGAAGACGAGCGTCCGTTCCGAGACGAGTCCCAGGAAGCCCGACCCTCCGTGGGCCGCGTCCTCAAGCAGGCGCGGATCGCGGCCGGGCTGACCGTGGACGACGTCAGCACCGCCACGCGTGTCCGCATCGCCATCGTGCGCGCCATCGAAGCGGACGACTTCGCCCCCTGCGGCGGCGACGTGTACGCCCGTGGACACATCCGCACGCTGGCCAGGGCCGTCCACCTCGACCCCGAACCGCTGATCGCCCAGTACGACGCCGAGCACGGCGGCCGTCCCGCGCCCACCCCCGCCGCGCCCCTCTTCGAGGCGGAGCGGATCCGGCCGGAGCGGCGCGGCCCGAACTGGACGGCGGCGATGGTCGCCGCCATCGTCGTCGTGATCGGGTTCGTCGGGTTCACCGCGATCAAGGGCGGCGACTCCGCCGGCGACTCCAAGTCCCAGATCGCCGCCGAGGGCAGTCCCTCCGGCACCGGCGAGAGCGCCACGGCCCCGCCGAAGAAGGACAGGCCGGCCGAGCCCACCGGCGAGCCCTCCGACAGCGCCATCGCCGCCGCGCCCCAGGACAAGGTCACCGTCCAGGTCAGCGCGCCCAACGGACGCAGCTGGATCTCCGCCAAGGACCACAACGGCCGCATGCTCTTCGACGGGCTGCTCAAGCAGGGCCAGTCCAAGACCTTCCAGGACAACACCAAGATCAACCTGATCCTCGGCGACGCGGGCGCGATCGAGCTGTACGTCAACGGCAAGAAGATCGAGGACACCTTCCGGCCCGGCGCGGTGGAGCGCCTCACCTACACCAAGGGCGACCCCGTGGCCGGCTGACGGGCCGCGCCCCCGCGGATGTGACGGAGTCGGCCGGCCCCCGCCAACCCCGTCGACGTGGGCTGTCGGTGAGACAAAGTAGTCTTGAGCACATGCCTGAACGCCGTACCGTCGCACTCGTCACTCTCGGCTGCGCTCGTAACGAGGTGGATTCCGAGGAGCTCGCAGGCCGTCTGGAGGCGGACGGCTGGCAGCTCGTGGACGACGCCGCGGACGCCGACGTCGCCGTGGTCAACACCTGTGGCTTCGTGGAGGCCGCGAAGAAGGACTCCGTCGACGCCCTCCTGGAGGCCAACGACCTCAAGGGCCACGGGAGAACCCAGGCCGTCGTGGCGGTGGGCTGCATGGCCGAGCGGTACGGCAAGGAACTGGCCGAGGCGCTCCCCGAGGCCGACGGCGTGCTCGGCTTCGACGACTACACCGACATCTCCGACCGCCTGCAGACCATCCTCTCCGGCGGCATCCACGCCTCCCACACCCCGCGCGACCGGCGCAAGCTGCTGCCGATCAGCCCGGCCGAGCGACAGGAATCGGCCGCCTCGGTGGCCCTGCCGGGCCACGCCCCGGCCGACCTGCCGGAGGGCGTGGCCCCCGCCTCCGGGCCCCGTGCCCCGCTGCGCCGCCGTCTGGGCGGCTCCCCGGTCGCCTCGGTCAAGGTCGCCTCGGGCTGCGACCGGCGCTGCTCCTTCTGCGCCATCCCCTCCTTCCGCGGCTCCTTCATCTCCCGCCGCCCCAGCGACGTCCTGAACGAGACCCGCTGGCTGGCCGAGCAGGGCGTGAAGGAGATCATGCTGGTCTCCGAGAACAACACCTCCTACGGCAAGGACCTGGGCGACATCCGCCTGCTGGAGTCCCTGCTGCCGGAGCTGGCCGCGGTCGACGGCATCGAGCGGGTCCGGGTGAGCTACCTCCAGCCGGCCGAGATGCGCCCCGGACTGATCGACGTCCTCACCTCCACGCCCAAGGTCGCCCCGTACTTCGACCTGTCCTTCCAGCACTCCGCGCCCGGCGTGCTGCGCGCCATGCGCCGCTTCGGCGACACCGACCGGTTCCTGGAGCTGCTGGACACCATCCGCGGCAAGGCCCCCGAGGCCGGTGTGCGCTCCAACTTCATCGTCGGCTTCCCCGGCGAGAGCGAGTCCGACCTGGCCGAGCTGGAGCGCTTCCTGAACGGCGCCCGGCTGGACGCCATCGGCGTCTTCGGCTACTCCGACGAGGAGGGCACGGAAGCGGCGACGTACGAGAACAAGCTGGACGAGGACGTCGTCGCCGAGCGCCTGGCCCACATCTCCCGGCTGGCCGAGGAACTGGTCTCGCAGCGCGCCGAGGAGCGCGTCGGCGAGACCGTGCGGGTGCTGGTGGAGTCCGTGGACGAGGAGGAGGGCGTCCACGGCCGGGCCGCGCACCAGGCGCCGGAGACGGACGGCCAGGTGCTGCTCACGAGCGGCGAGGGCCTGAGCGTCGGACGTATGGTCGAGGCGAAGGTGGTCGGCACGGAGGGTGTCGACCTGGTGGCCGAGCCGCTGGCCGGCTCGGCCGCGTGGAGCGAGGAGGCGGGCAGATGACCGGAGTCCCGGCATCCGCCGCGGGCGGCTCCTCCGGTGCGCACCGCGCCCGGGGGTCCGCTGCCGACGGCGCCCGGTCCGAGGTCTCCGGTTCTGCTTCTGGCCCCGCCGACGAGGGCGGCAGGCCCGCCCGCGGCGGCAAGATCACGGCCGCGGCCGTCAACCAGGCCAGCGTCTGGAACGTCGCCAATCTGCTGACCATGCTCCGGCTGCTCCTGGTGCCCGGCTTCGTGGCGCTGATGCTGGCGGACGGCGGCTATGACCCCGCCTGGCGCTCGCTGGCCTGGGCGGCCTTCGCCATCGCCATGATCACCGACCTGTTCGACGGTCATCTGGCGCGGACCTACAACCTGGTCACCGACTTCGGGAAGATCGCCGACCCCATCGCCGACAAGGCGATCATGGGGGCGGCGCTCATCTGTCTGTCGGCCCTGGGCGACCTGCCCTGGTGGGTGACGGCCGTGATCCTCGGCCGGGAACTCGGCATCACCCTGCTGCGTTTTCTGGTCATTCGCTACGGCGTGATCCCCGCCAGCCGCGGCGGCAAGCTGAAGACCCTCACCCAGGGCGTCGCCGTCGGCATGTACGTCCTGGCGCTGACGGGCTGGCTGGCCTCCCTGCGGTTCTGGGTGATGGCCGCCGCGGTCGTCCTCACGGTCGTGACGGGCCTCGACTACGTAAGACAAGCCATTGTCCTGCGCCGGCAGGGAATCGCCGAGCGCGCGGCGGCGTTGGAGGAGAAGGAAGCGTGAGCTCCCGGGCCACCGAACTGGTGCGACTACTGACCGTGAGGGGCGAGACCCTTGCCGTCGCCGAGTCGCTGACCGGTGGCCTGGTGGCGGCGGAGATCACCGGGGTACCCGGGGCGTCCCGGGTGTTCCGGGGCTCGATCACCGCCTACGCCACCGAGCTCAAGCACGAGCTGCTCGGCGTCGACGGCACCCTGCTGGCCCAGCGCGGTGCGGTGGATCCGCAGGTCGCGGGCGAGATGGCGGCCGGAGTCCGCAAGCTTCTCGGTGCCGACTGGGGCATCGCGACCACCGGAGTGGCCGGCCCCGATCCGCAGGACGGCAAGCCCGTTGGGACGGTTTTCGTGGCCGTGAGCGGTCCTCTCGGCGACCGGTCCGGTTCTGCCGGTGGCGGAAAAGTCCGGGCGCTGCGGTTGAACGGCAGCCGTGCGGAAATTCGTATGGAGAGTGTACGGAGCGTACTCGCAGTGCTCCTGGAGCAGCTTGCGGGCGAACAGACTGGGAATGAGCGGGCACAGGATACGGAACGGAACGGGGGGTTTTGATGTTTGCAGCCCTGAGTGAACACGACATCGCTCCCCGCACGGCCGCGGCGCAAGGCGGTACGGTGGGGCGAGAAGGATGCGGCTACGCGGTCCGAGGAGGGAGCCACCGATGATTCTGCTCCGTCGCCTGCTGGGTGACGTGCTGCGTCGGCAGCGCCAACGCCAGGGCCGTACTCTGCGCGAAGTCTCCTCGTCCGCCCGAGTCTCACTCGGCTATCTCTCCGAGGTGGAGCGGGGGCAGAAGGAGGCTTCCTCCGAACTGCTCGCCGCCATCTGCGACGCGCTGGACGTACGGATGTCGGAACTGATGCGGGAAGTGAGCGACGAACTGGCGCTCGCCGAACTGGCCCAGTCCGCCCGGGCCACCGAGCCCGTGCCCACGCCGGTCCGCCCGATGCTGGGCTCCGTGTCGGTGACCGGTGTGCCACCGGAACGGGTGACCATCAAGGCGCCAGCGGACGTGGTCGCCGCGTGAGGTCCGCGCGCGCGGCCTGACACATCCCGAACGAACGAACCAAGCCCCGGCGGGGCTCGCCCAGGTCTCCCTGGACGGCCCGGCCGGGGCTTCACGTGCGTCGGCTGCGGTGTTCGTGGCCAGAGATCCCGTTTGCCGCGTTTGTGTGGTGCGGTCATCGTGAGAGGGACATGACGGCGCCGAAGCACCGGAGGAAACGGATGTACGTCGTGAAGAGCCCGTTGGCCGACGCGGACCTGAAGACCGTGGCCGAGGCGCTCCAGGGCGCCCTCGTGGACCTGCTGGACCTCTCGCTGACCGGCAAGCAGATCCACTGGAACATCGTCGGCCCCCGGTTCCGCTCCATCCACCTCCAGCTGGACGAGGTCGTCGCCTCGGCCCGCGCCCACTCCGACACCGTCGCCGAGCGGGCCTCGGCGCTGGGCGTACCGCCCGACGGGCGCGCCGCCACGGTGGCCTCCGGCAGCGGCGTCAAGACGGCCCCGGCGGGCTGGATCAAGGACACGGACGCCGTCTCGGCGATGGTGGACGCGCTGGGCTCGGTGATCACCCGGATGCGGGAACGGGTGACCGCGACCGAGGCGCCCGACCCCGTCTCGCAGGACCTCCTCATCGCGATCACCGCGGATCTGGAGAAGCACCACTGGATGTTCCAGGCGGAGAACGCGTAGCCGGAGCGGCCGGGCATTCCACGGTGTGGTCCGGTGATGCATCGGTGAGCCCGTGGTGCGCCTCCCGCGCCGGGCGGACGCCGGTCTAGCGTCCGGCTGGAGGTGATGGCGGGCATGGCGGGACGCATAGTGCGCCTGGGGGCGGCGCTCGGGCTGGGGGCCCTGTGGTGGTGGGCCGTACTGCGGCTGACCCTGGGGCAGGGTCCGGGCGTCCTGGAGGGGGCCGTCGTGGCCGGCGGCTGGGGGCTGAGCCTGCTGCCGGTGCACTGCGCGCCCAAGGCGCGCGCGGCCGGGGCCGTGCCGACGGGGTGCTGGGGGGCCGCCTGGCGGGCCGGGAGCGTCACCAAGGCATCGCGGCATCCCCGTTCGGGCGAGGTGTCCGGCCCGTCGTGAACCCCGGCACGTCCGGGGCCGGGTGCGACACCGCGTGCGCGCCGCCGTCCGGCCCGCCGGCCCGGTCCGGCGGTGTCCTCCGGGGCCTCACGGTCTCGGCGCGCGCCCCGGGCGCGCGGTCGAGGCGGACGCTCTTGGGGGGCGGGTCCGGTGCACCGCCGCGCCCGCCACGGCGAGCAGTACGGACCAGGCCCGGCCGATGCCGCCGGCGGCTCCGCTGACGAGGGCGCCGGCGTCCGCCGAGGCCGTACGTGCGTGCGCGGTGCCGTGACGGGGGCGGTACGAGTATGTCTGACGAGTCGTCACCTGGCGGGGTCGTCAAGGGGTGCGGGGGCGGCGGGGGTACTTCTCCCGCCAGCGCTGCGGGGAGCCGGGCGCCGGGGCGGGGCCAGGCTGGCAGGTGGGGCACCAGTAGGTGGGGCGGTCCTGGGAGCCGTCGCCCTGGTCGGCGACGCGGACGGAGGTGTGGCAGCGCAGGCAGGGCCGGGGCGCGCGGCCGTAGACGAACAGGTCGTGCCGGGGCACACCGGTGGTCTGCCGGACCGGGCGGTCGCGGTTGGCCTCCAGGAGCCGCTGGGCCAGGGCGGGCAGCTTCTCGGCGCGGTCGGCGGGGAGCGCGCCGACGGGCAGCCACGGGGTCACGCCGAGCAGGAAGCACAGCTCGCTCTTATAGATGTTGCCGATGCCCGCCAGGTTGCGCTGGTCCAGCAGGGCTTCGCCGAGCGGTCGGGCGGGGTCCGCCAGGAGATTGGCCAGGGCGCGCTCGGGGTCCCAGTCCGGGCCGAGCAGATCGGGGCCGAGGTGGCCGACGACCCGCTCCTCGTCCGCCGTGCGCAGCAGCTCCAGGACCGGGAGGCGGTAGCCGACGGCCGCGCGGTCGGCGGTGGACAGGACGGCGCGGATCTGGTGGCCCGGTCCGCCCCGCCAGCGCTCACCCGTGCCGTACACCTTCCACGCGCCTTCCATGCGCAGGTGGGTGTGCAGGGTCAGGCCGCCCTCGAAGCGGGTCAGCAGGTGCTTGCCGCGCGGGATGGTGTTCAGCACCGTGCGGCCGGCCAGGTCGACCGTCGCGTACTTGGGCACGCGGAAGTCGCTGCGGGTCAGCGGTTTGCCCGCGAGGGCCTCGTGCAGCCGCCGCGCGGCCTGCCAGACCGTGTCACCTTCGGGCATGCCTCAAGCGTGCCACGTGGGCGGGCGGGCGCGCGGGGCGCTCGCGGCGGCGGCCGGGGCGCCCCGCCGGGCGGGGCGGGGCGGGGTCGGCGCGCCGGGGGTGCGGGGCGGTGCCGGGCCGGTGCCGGGCGGGCGACGCGCCGGCGAGGGGCCGGCGTCGTGATCCCGCCTCATGGTCTGAGGCGGAGGCCGCGGGGTGTGGCCACGAAGCCCGCCGCCTCCAGGAGGGTGCCCGCCGGGGACGTCAGGGCCGGGGTGCCGTTGATCCGTTCCACCGTGACCGTGCCGAGCGAACCCGCGCGCGCCGCCGCGGCCAGCGCCTCGGCGGCCGTGCGGAGACGGGGGTCGTCCGGCGCGGCGGTGTCCGCGTCCGGCGCGGTGGGCCAGGCCAGCAGCGTCTTGCCGCCGCGCTCCATGTAGAGCGTCAGCTCGCCCTCCACCAGGACCACCAGCGAACCCGCCTTCCGGCCCGGCTTGTGCCCGGCTCCGGCCGGCGGCTCCGGCCAGGGCAGCGCGGAGCCGTAGGCGTTCGCGGGGTCGGCCGCGGCGAGGACCACGGCACGCGGGCCGGGCGCGGCGGATCCCGGGCGGCCGTGGCCGGGGCCGCCGTAGCCGGGGTGGCCGTGGGCGCGGGGCGGGGCCGCGCCCGGGGAGCCGCCCGGGCCGGGGGCGGTTCCGGTGCCGCCGCGGGGGCCGCCGTAACCGGGGGAGGCGAACGGGTCCGCGAGGCCGTGGGACGAGAACGGGTCACCGTCGCCGCCGGCGTGGTCGTCCGGCGGCCAGGTGAAGTCTCCGTCCGGGCCGGGGTGCGTGAGACCGCCGTCGGCACCGTCGAAGGAGCCGGGGGCGGTGGCACGGCCGTGCGGGGTGCCGGCGGCGCCCTCGGCACCGTGGGCGCCACGGGGGTCGTGGGCTCCCCGGGTCCCGGGGCTCTCCTGGGGGCCGTCGAACGGGTTCGGGAAACCCTGTCCGGCGAAGCCGTTCGCGGGTCCCGGGGTACCGAAGCCGTTCGCCGGGCCCGGGAAGCCGAAGCCGTTCCGGCCGGTCGGGGCGGGCAGGCCCTCGGTACGCTCGCGGGCGTTCGCCACCGCGCGGAGGCGGTCCACCGCGCCGTCCATCGCGAACTGCGCCGCGCCCAGTCCCTCGACCACGTAACCGCGCCGGGCCTGACCGCTCTCCTCGAACGCGGACAGCACCCGGTACACCGCCGAGAAACCGCCCTCCACGCCCTCCGCGGCGACCGCACCCCGGGTGACCACGCCGTGCCGGTCCAGGAGCGTACGGGCCAGCGCGTGGGCGCGCACGGTGGCGTCCGGCTCGGCCGCCGGCAGCAGCGACCAGCGGCCCGCGACGGTCGGCGGGCCGGTGCGCGAGGCGGTGCGCGCGGCGGCCGTCAGGGAGCCGTAGCGCCCGCGCGGGACGGCGCGCTTGGCGCGGTGCGCGGTCGAGCCCGCCGTACGGCCGGAGCCGAGCAGGGCGCGCATCGGTGCCAGGGTGTCGTTGGTGAGCCGGCCCGACCAGGCGAGGTCCCACAGGGCGTCGGCCAGCTGGGGGTCGGTGGCGTCGGGGTGGGTGGTGGCGCGGACCTGGTCGGCGATCTGCCGGAAGAACAGGCCGTACCCGCCGGAGAGGGTGTCGAGGACGGACTGGTGGAGCGCGGTCGGCTCCAGCGGGTGCGGTGCCGGGAGCAGCAGCGGGGCCGCGTCCGCCAGGTACAGGGAGATCCAGCCGTCCTTGCCGGGCAGGGCACCCGCGCCGGCCCACACCACCTCGCCCGCGGCGGTCAGCTCGTCGAGCATCGAGGGCGTGTAGCCGGCCACGCGGGAGGGCAGGACCAGTTTCTCCAGCGCGGAGGCGGGCACGGAGGCGCCCTGGAGCTGTTCGACGGCCCGCACCAGGCCGTCGACTCCGCGCAGCTCGTGGCCCCTGCCGATGTGCTGCCACTGCGGCAGGAACTGGGCGAGCGCGGCGGGCGGCACCGGCTCCAGCTCGTGCCGCAGGGCCGCCAGGGAGCGGCGGCGCAACCGGCGCAGCACGGCCGCGTCGCACCATTCCTGGCCGATCCCGGCCGGGTGGAACTCGCCCTGGACGACCCGGCCGGCCGCGGCCAGCCGTTGCAGGGCGCCGTCGGTGACCGCGGCACCGAGCCCGAACCGGGCCGCCGCGGTGGCCGAGGTGAACGGGCCGTGGGTGCGGGCGTACCGCGCGAGGAGGTCGCCCAGCGGGTCCTTGACCGGCTCGGTGAACGCCTCGGGGACACCGACCGGCAGTGCCGTGCCGAGCGCGTCGCGCAGCCGGCCCGCGTCCTCCACGGCCGCCCAGTGGTCGGCGCCCGCGATCCGCACCTTGATGGCCCGGCGCGCCCCGGCCAGCTCGCGTGCCCACCCGGGCTCCGCGCCGCGCGCCACCAGCTCCGCGTCGGTGAGCGGGCCGAGCAGCCGGAGCACGTCGGCGACGCCCTCGACGTCCTTGACCCGGCGGTCCTCGGTGAGCCACTGCAGCTCGCGTTCCAGCTCGGTCAGCACGTCGGCGTCGAGCAGTTCGCGCAGCTCGGCCTGGCCCAGCAGCTCGGCCAGCAGCCGCGAGTCCAGGGACAGCGCGGCGGCGCGGCGCTCGGCCAGCGGGGAGTCGCCCTCGTACAGGAACTGGGCGACGTACCCGAAGAGCAGGGAGCGGGCGAACGGGGACGGCTCGGGGGTGGTGACCTCGACCAGGCGCACCTTGCGGGACTCGATGTCGCCCATCAGCTCGACCAGCCCGGGGACGTCGAAGACGTCCTGGAGGCATTCGCGGACCGCCTCCAGGACGATCGGGAACGAGCCGAACTCGCTCGCCACCTGGAGCAGCTGGGCGGCGCGCTGGCGCTGCTGCCACAGCGGGGTGCGCTTGCCGGGGTTGCGGCGCGGGAGCAGCAGCGCGCGGGCGGCGCACTCGCGGAACCGGGAGGCGAACAGTGCCGAGCCGCCGACCTGGTCGGTGACGACCTGGTCGACCTCCCCCTTGTCGAAGGCGACGTCCGCCGCGCCGACCGGGGCCTGCTCGCTGTCGACCGCCGTGTCGAGGGGGGTGCCCGCCCTCGCCGGTTCCTGGTCGAGCAGGTCGAGGCCCATCAGGTCGGCGTCGGGCAGGCGCAGCACGATGCCGTCGTCGGCGTGCATGACCTGAGCGTCCATGCCGTACCGCTCGGACAGTCGGGCGCCGAGGGCGAGCGCCCAGGGGGCGTGGACCTGCGCGCCGAAGGGCGAGTGCACGACGACCCGCCAGTCGCCCAGCTCGTCGCGGAACCGCTCCACGACGATCGTGCGGTCGTCGGGGACATGGCCGCACGCCTCACGCTGCTCGGCCAGGTACGACAGCACGTTGTCCACCGCCCACGCGTCCAGGCCCGCCGCCAGCAGCCTGAGCCGCGCGTCGTCCCCGGACAGCGAGCCGACCTCGCGCAGGAACGCGCCCACCGCGCGGCCCAGCTCCAGCGGGCGGCCCAGCTGGTCGCCCTTCCAGAAGGGCAGCCGGCCCGGCACGCCCGGCGCGGGCGAGACCAGGACGCGGTCGCGGGTGATGTCCTCGATCCGCCAGGAACTCGTGCCCAGCGTGAAGACATCGCCCACCCGGGACTCGTAGACCATCTCCTCGTCCAGCTCGCCGACCCGGCCGCCGCCCTTCTTCGGGTCGGATCCGGCGAGGAAGACGCCGAACAGTCCGCGGTCCGGGATGGTGCCGCCGGAGGTGACCGCCAGCCGCTGGGCGCCCGGGCGGCCGGTGACCGTGCCGGCCACGCGGTCCCACACCACGCGCGGGCGCAGCTCGGCGAACGCGTCGGACGGATAGCGGCCCGCGAGCATGTCCAGGACCGCCGTGAACGCCGACTCGGGCAGCGCGGCGAACGGGGCCGCGCGGCGGACCACGGCCAGCAGGTCGTCGAACTGCCAGGTGTCCAGCGCCGTCATGGCCACGACCTGCTGCGCGAGCACGTCCAGCGGGTTCGCGGGGACCTTCAGCGACTCGATGGCGCCCGAGCGCATCCGCTCGGTGACCACGGCGGCCTGGACCAGGTCGCCCCGGTACTTCGGGAAGACGACGCCGGTCGAGACGGCGCCGACCTGGTGTCCCGCGCGGCCCACCCGCTGGAGCCCGGAGGCGACCGACGGCGGGGACTCGACCTGGACGACGAGGTCGACGGCGCCCATGTCGATGCCCAGCTCCAGGCTGGAGGTGGCCACCACCGCGGGCAGCCGGCCGGCCTTCAGGTCCTCCTCGACCAGGGCCCGCTGCTCCTTGGAGACCGATCCGTGGTGCGCGCGGGCGATCACCGGCGGCGCTCCCTGGGCCGCGCCCGAGCCGCCCATCAGCTGGGCGGGGGCGTGGTGCTCGTCCAGGGTCTCGCCGGTCGCCCGTTCGTAGGCGATCTCGTTCAGCCGGTTGCACAGCCGCTCCGCCAGGCGGCGGGAGTTGGCGAAGACGATCGTGGACCGGTGGGCCTGGACCAGGTCGGCGATCCGCTCCTCCACATGGGGCCAGATCGACGGCCGCTCCCCGCCCTCGGCGGCGTCGGCCGCCGGGGCGCCCCCCAGCTCGCCCATGTCCTCGACGGGGACGACCACGGACAGGTCGAACTCTTTGCCGGACTCCGGCTGGACGATCTCCACCTTGCGGCGCGGGGAGAGATAGCGGGCCACCTCGTCCACCGGGCGCACGGTCGCCGAAAGGCCGATCCGGCGGGCGGGCCGCGGCAGCAGCTCGTCCAGCCGCTCCAGGGAGAGCGCGAGATGCGCGCCGCGCTTGGTGCCCGCGACCGCGTGCACCTCGTCCAGGATCACCGTCTCCACACCCGTGAGCGCGTCGCGCGTGGCCGAGGTCAGCATCAGGAACAGCGACTCGGGGGTGGTGATCAGGATGTCCGGCGGACGCGTGGACAGGGCGCGGCGCTCGGCGGCCGGGGTGTCACCGGAGCGGATGCCGACCCTGACCTCGGGCTCGGGCAGCCCCAGCCGCACGGACTCCTGGCGGATGCCCGTCAGCGGGCTGCGCAGATTGCGCTCGACGTCGACCGCCAGGGCCTTCAGCGGGGACACGTACAGCACCCGGCAGCGCTTCTTCGGGTCGGCGGGGGGCGGGGCCGAGGCCAGCTGGTCCAGGGCGGCGAGGAACGCGGCCAGCGTCTTGCCCGAGCCGGTCGGGGCGACCACCAGCACGTCCGAGCCCTCACGGATGGCCTGCCACGCGCCGGCCTGGGCGGCGGTGGGCGCGGAGAAGGCCCCCGTGAACCAGCCGCGGGTCGCGGGGGAGAAGCCGTCCAGGGCTCGGCGTGCGGAGCTGACCATGCGTCCATCGTGCACCCACCCACTGACAATCGGCCTGACCTGCGAGAACCGGCAAAGGGCGGCTTCGCGTCCCGGCCGGTCGGATGGTCGATCGGTCGGCCGGCTGGACGGACGGTGCGGGCCTGAGCGCCGATCGGGGGTGGGGCGAGCCGGGCCCGCTCCGCCGGGGGCAGGGCCCGGGGCGGCGGCTCAGCCCACGAAGCGGCCGTAGGCCCGCAGGGTGCGCAGGGCCTCGATCGTCACCAGGGGGCGTGCCTCCAGCGTGGCCGCCGGGGCCCACTGGTGCCAGGTGACGGGCCAGCCGCCGTCCTCCCGCTGTCCGGCGGCCAGGTGGTCCAGGGAGCGCGCCATCTCGTCGTCCGTGAACCAGGCGCGCGCGAGCGAGTCGGGGCTCCGGGCGAAGTCGTGCGGGAAGTGGTGCTCGCCGGGCGCGTAGCCGGAGGCGACCGGGAACGCGTCGAGCCGGTCCGGGTCCAGCGCCGCGAGCCGCTGCTCCCGCACCAGGCGGCCCAGCCGGTCGGCGGCGGCCTCCGCGCGCGGGCGGTCGGGAGCCGAGTCCAGGAAGGACACGGCGGCCCGCACCTCGTAGGGGTGGGACTTCTCCAGGGACTCCACCGCGTGCCAGCAGTAGTCGGTGGCCCGGAACAGCCAGGCGTGCCACACCTCGTTGCGGTGCAGCAGCCCGACCACCGGGCCGGTGGACAGCAGCGCGCCGGGAGGGTCGTCGACGACCGGTACGAACGGCGCCGTCGGATATCCGCGCTGGCCGGGGTGGACCGCCGGCAGGGCGCCCTCCGGGGTCGAGACGGAGGTCAGGTATCGGCACACGCGCTCCACCCGCTGCCCGCCGCAGCGCCCGACGGCGTCCAGTACGCCGAGGGCGCGCGCGGTGTGCAGGGGCTGGCTGACGGGCCCGCGCAGATCGGGTTCCAGCGCGTGCCCGTACCCGCCGTCCTCATTGCGGTAGGCGTCCAGCGCCGCTTCCACGGCCTCCGGGCAGCCGTGCAGGAAGTGGTACGCGAAAAGACGCTGCTCCAGCACGCGCGCGGTGAGCCACACGAACTGTTCGGCGCGGAAGAGCGGGGAGCGCGCCGGGGGCGTGGAGGGGAGTGGGGAGACTCCTGAATCTGCCATGGGTCAGACCGTAGGGCGCGAAGCGGTCCCCGCAGGTGCTCTGGGGCGGCCCCACCCCCGGGGGCGGGATACTGAAGGCATGCGGTTGACGGTCTTCTGGCAGCGAATGGCGGAACACTTCGGTCCGGCGTACGCCGAGATGTTCGCGCGCGATCACGTCATGTCCGAACTGGGCGGGCGCACGGTGAACGAGGCCCTGGACGCCGGCTGGGCGGCCAAGGACGTGTGGCGCGTGGTGTGCGCGGTCATGGACGTGCCCGGCGAGAGGCGCTGACCGGCCCCGGCACCGCCGCCGGGCCATCAGGGCATCGTGTTGTCAGGGGCAACGCGAACTGTCGATTTGCCCGTCTTTGTCATCTGGGAAATCGACAGTACGGTTGCGATCCCGCATGAAGATCGGGCGTGGGCTCCGGTTGTCGGTGGCGTGGGCGAGACTGGGCGAGTGGCACCCACTGACGAGGAACCCCTGGCACCCACCGCCGAGGCCGGCGAGCCGTTCGCCCGGCAGGCGGCACCGGCCGCGACGACCCCGCCCGGCCGGCCCCCGCTCGCCGGCGCCGTGGCGCCCGGCGGCCGGATGCCGCGCTGGCTGCCCCGCGCCATGGTGCTCGCGCTCGCGCTGATCGCCGCGTTCCAGCTGGGCAGCTGGGCCTTCCACCAGCTCACCGGACTGCTGATCAACATATTGATCGCCTTCTTCCTGGCCCTCGCGGTCGAGCCCGCGGTGAGCCGGATGTCGGCCCGCGGCATGCGCAGGGGGCTCGCCACCTTCCTGGTCTTCCTCGGCCTGACCGTCGCCGCAGCCGGGTTCGTCACCCTGCTCGGCTCGATGCTGGCCGGCCAGATCATCAAGATGATCGAGGGCTTCCCGGAGTACCTGGACTCGTTGATCAACTGGATCAACAAGAGCTTCCGGACCCACCTCAAACGGGTGGACATCCAGGAGGGCCTGCTCCACTCCGCCTGGCTGCGCAAGTACGTGCAGAACAGCGCTGCCGGCGTCCTCGACGTGTCCGCCCAGGTGCTCGGCGGCCTCTTCCAGCTGCTCACGGTCGGCCTGTTCTCGTTCTACTTCGCCGCGGACGGTCCCCGGCTGCGGCGCGCCCTGTGCTCCGTCCTGCCGCCCGCCCGCCAGGCCGAGGTGCTGCGCGCCTGGGAGATCGCCGTCGACAAGACGGGCGGCTACCTCTACTCGCGCGGTCTGATGGCGCTCATCTCGGGCGTCGCGCACTACATCCTGCTGGAGTTCATGGGCGTGCCGTACGCCCCCGTGCTCGGGGTCTGGGTGGGCCTGGTCTCGCAGTTCATCCCCACCATCGGGACGTACCTCGCGGGCGCGCTGCCGATGCTGATCGCGTTCACCGTCAACCCCTGGTACGCGGTGTGGGTGCTGGTCTTCGTCGTGATCTACCAGCAGTTCGAGAACTACATGCTCCAGCCCAAGCTGACCGCCAAGACCGTCGACATCCACCCGGCGGTCGCCTTCGGCTCGGTCGTCGCCGGCACGGCGCTGCTGGGCGCCGTCGGCGCGCTGATCGCCATCCCTGCGGTGGCCACCCTCCAGGCGTTCCTGGGCGCGTACGTCAAGCGGTACGCCGTCACGGACGACCCCCGGGTGCACGGGCACCGCAGCAGGACCCCGTCCGGTCCCGGCGCGCTCACGCGCGCGCGGCGGCTGTGGGCCGGCCGTCGCCCCGGCGGGAAGGGGCGGTCGTAGACCGCTCGCGCACGGCGCGGTCGGGGCTCCGCGCCCGCCCCCGGTGCGACGGCACCGCCCGTCCGGCTGCCACGGCGACGGCCGCCGCGAGCGTCATGGCCGCCGTCGTGCCGCACGGCGTCTCCGCGTCCGGACCGGGGGCACCCGGCGCCACGCCGGGTGGTCGGTGGTGCGCTTGACACAAAAATCGAACATCTATTCTCATGGAGACTCAGGCGAGGCTGTCGGCTGGGGTTTTTGCCCCTCTTCGCGGGGATATGCCCCTCGGTTATCCACAGGCCGGGCCTGCGTCGGGGCGCATTGTCAGTGGCAGGCGTTAGCGTCTTTGACGTGAAGCGATCGACTCAAGCAAACCGGGTGGAACCCATGGCAGGAACCGACCGCGAGAAGGCGCTCGACGCCGCGCTCGCGCAGATTGAACGGCAATTCGGCAAGGGCGCGGTCATGCGCATGGGCGAGCGGTCGAAGGAGCCCATCGAGGTCATCCCGACCGGCTCGACCGCGCTCGACGTCGCCCTCGGCGTGGGCGGCCTGCCGCGCGGCCGTGTCGTGGAGATCTACGGACCGGAGTCCTCCGGCAAGACGACCCTGACCCTGCACGCCGTGGCGAACGCGCAGAAGGCCGGCGGCCAGGTCGCCTTCGTGGACGCCGAGCACGCCCTCGACCCCGAGTACGCGCGCAAGCTCGGCGTCGACATCGACAACCTGATCCTCTCCCAGCCGGACAACGGCGAGCAGGCGCTGGAGATCGTGGACATGCTGGTCCGCTCCGGCGCCCTCGACCTCATCGTCATCGACTCGGTCGCCGCGCTCGTCCCGCGCGCGGAGATCGAGGGCGAGATGGGCGACAGCCACGTCGGTCTCCAGGCCCGCCTGATGAGCCAGGCGCTGCGGAAGATCACCAGCGCGCTCAACCAGTCCAAGACCACCGCCATCTTCATCAACCAGCTCCGCGAGAAGATCGGCGTGATGTTCGGCTCCCCCGAGACCACGACCGGTGGCCGGGCGCTGAAGTTCTACGCCTCGGTGCGCATCGACATCCGCCGCATCGAGACCCTGAAGGACGGCACGGAGGCGGTCGGCAACCGCACCCGCTGCAAGGTCGTCAAGAACAAGGTCGCGCCGCCCTTCAAGCAGGCCGAGTTCGACATCCTGTACGGCCAGGGCATCAGCCGCGAGGGCGGTCTGATCGACATGGGCGTGGAGCACGGCTTCGTCCGCAAGGCCGGCGCCTGGTACACGTACGAGGGCGACCAGCTCGGCCAGGGCAAGGAGAACGCGCGCAACTTCCTCAAGGACAACCCCGACCTGGCCAACGAGATCGAGAAGAAGATCAAGGAGAAGCTGGGCGTGGGAGTCCGGCCGGAGGAGCCCGCCGCCGAGCCGGGAGCCGACGCGGCGGTCACCACCGCGGCGGCCGGGGACGCCGCCAAGCCGGCACCCGCGCAGGCGGCCGCCAAGGCCACCAAGCCCAAGGCCGCCGCAGCCAAGAGCTGACCCATGACACGACGAACCGACTGGGCCGAGTACGAGTACGCCACCCCCGGTGCCCCACGGGGGAGGGGCACCGGGGGCCGTCCGCACTCCGCCCCGGACGGTGACGACGGACACGGGGACGACGGGTACGGCGAGCCCGACGGGTACGGCGGACACGGGGTACGCGAGCGGCGCCGGGGGCGCCGGGAGCACGACGGATTGGATGCCCAGGGCACCGGCGGGCACGGGGCCGCCGGTGCGTACGGGAGTGCCGGCGGACACCAGGGCGACGGCGGCCCGGAGGCGGGCGGCGCGGGCGGCGAGCCGTACGGGGGCGGTTCACCCGGCGGCCGTGGCTTCGGGGGATCCGGCGGCGCCCGGGGCGGGGGCCGTGCCCGCGGCCGGCGGCGGCGCGGTTTCGGGGATGTGCCCGGTGAGGACGAAGGCGCCCCTGCCTCGGCGAGGGACGAGCGGGGGGAGTCTTCGGGGGACCCGGTCGAGCGGGCCCGGGCGATCTGCCTGCGCCTGCTCACCGGGACCCCGCGCACCCGCAGGCAACTCGCGGACGCCCTGCGCAAGCGGGAGATTCCCGAGGACGTCGCCCGGGAGGTGCTGGACCGGTTCGAGGAGGTCGGGCTCGTCGACGACGGCGCCTTCGCGGACGCCTGGGTGGAGTCCCGGCACCACGGCCGGGGACTCGCCCGCCGCGCCCTCGCCCGGGAACTGCGGACCAAGGGCGTCGACTCGGCGCTGATCGAGGACGCCGTGGCGCAGCTCGACTCCGAGCAGGAGGAGGCGACGGCCCGGGACCTCGTCGCCCGCAAGCTGCGTGCCACCCGCGGCCTGGACCGCGACAAGCGGATCCGCCGGCTTGCGGGCATGCTCGCCCGCAAGGGCTACCCCGAGGGGATGGCCCTCCGCGTCGTCCGGCAGGCGCTGGAGGAGGAGGGCGAGGACACCGACTTCCTCGGGGACGGGGACTTCTGACCCCACGGGGACGGGGCCTTCGGGGTGGGGACAACCCCCGGCCCGCGGGGGTGGGGACAACCCCCGGCCAAGACGCCGGGTCGCCGCAGTGCTCTCCCACGCCTGTACCGGCGACGCTGTACGCGCGCCCAGCGCACGCAACCGACGCGTACAACAGAAGAGAGCCCGTCCCCATGATGCTGCGCTACGCCCTGCGGACCGTCCGCGCCCGGAAGGCCGGATTCCTCGGCGCCTTTCTCGCCCTGATGTGCGCGGCGGCCCTGATCACCGCTTGCGGCACCCTCCTCGACACCGGCCTGCGCGGCACCATCCGCACCGAGCGCTACGCCGCCGCTCCCGTCGTGGTCTCCGCGGACCAGAACGTGCACCGGACCACCGTCAAGCACAAGCACGGCAAGACCAAGGTCAAGCACAAGGCGAAACCCCTCGCCGAACGCGCCTGGCTTCCCGGGCGGCTGCGCGACACGCTCGCCCGCACGCCCGGCGTGGCCCGGGTCGTCCCGGAACTCACCTTCCTCGCCCAGCCGGCGACCCCGGCCGGCACCGGCGGCCACGCCGCCTACGGCCATGCCTGGGACTCCGCCGCGCTCACCCCGTACCGGCTGACCGCGGGCCACGCCCCCACGGCCGGCGGTGACCTCGTCATCGACGCCGGCCTCGCCGCGCGGGCCCGGCTGCGGCCCGGCGACCGGCTCACCGTGCAGTCCACGCGCGCCCCGCGAAGCTACCGGATCACCGGTGTCGCCACCCCGGCCGCCCCCGTGCGCCACCAGACGTCCCTCTTCTTCTCCGCCGCCGAGGCCCGCCGGCTGGCCGCGCACCCCGGGCAGGTCACCGCGTTCGGCGTGCTGCCGGCCAAGGGCGCGGATCCCGAGCGGGTGCGCCGGGCCGTGACGCGGGCGCTGCACGGGACCACGGCCCGGGTCAGCACCGGCGAGGCCCGCGGGCCCGTCGAGTTCCTGGACGCGGCCGCCGCCCGCACCCGGCTGGTCAGCATGGGTGGCGCGATGGGCGGTACCTCGCTGCTGGTGGCGGTCCTCGTGGTCGTCGGCACCTTCGGACTCACCGTCCGGCAGCGCCACCGCGAACTCGCTCTGCTCCGGGCCGTCGCCGCCACGTCCGGACAGATCCGCGGGCTGCTCGGCCGGGAGGCGCTGATCGTCGGCGCGGCGGCGGGCACGGCCGGCGCACTGCTCGGCCTGCCGCTGGGCGCCTGGCTGTACTCCAGGTTCGTCGCCCTGGGCGCCGTACCCGACACCCTCGAACACACCGTCGGCGTCCTCCCGCCCCTCGTCGCCCTCGCCGCCACCCTCCTCGCCGCCTGGGCGGCGGCCCGGATCGCCGGACACAGGGTCGCCCGGATCCACCCGGCCGAGGCCCTGGCCGAGGCCGGGACCGAGCGCACCCGGCCCGCCCTCGGCCGGATCGCCGCCGGGCTGCTGCTCCTGGCCGGCGGGACCGTCCTCGTCGTCGTCCTCGCCTACCTGCGCACCGAGCCCGCCTCGACCCCGGTGACCTTCCTCGCCGTCGTCGTCCTGTCCACCTCCGTCGCCCTGCTCGGTCCGCTCCTGGTCAGGGCCGCCGTGCTGCTGCTCGCCGGCCCGCTCCGGCTCACCGGGCACGGCGGCCGGCTCGCCACAGCCAACCTGCGCGGCAACGCCGCCCGGATGGCCTCCGTCGTCACCCCTCTCACCCTGCTCGTCGGCATGACCTGCACAGTCCTGTTCGTCCAGGACACCCTCGGGGGCGCCGCCCGCGCCCAGGTACGCGAAGGCGTCCGCGCCGACTGGGTCGTGGCCGCCCAGGGGCCCGGCGTCCCCGGCGAGGCCGCCGGACGGCTGCGCGCACGGCACGACACGGTCACCGAGGTGGTCCGTACGACCGTCCGTGTCGGCCTGGACAAGTACCCCGCGCAGGGCGTGACCCCGGCGGGTCTGACCCGGACCTGGGACCCGGAGGTCACCGCCGGCTCCCTGGACCGGCTCGGCCCCGGCACCGTCGCCGTCAGCGAAGTGGCCGCGGACCGGCAGCACCTGGAGCCGGGAAGCACCCTGAAGGTCACGCTCGGCGACGGCACGCCCGCCACCCTCACCGTCGCCGCCGTCTACGCCAGGGGTCTCGGCTTCGGCGACCTCACCTTCGACCACGACCTCGTGGCCTCCCACGTCGACAACCCGCTCGCCTCCTCCGTCCTCGTCGGCACGACCCGCACACAGGGGGAGCTGGCGGCCACCCTGCGTGGATTCCCGGGAGTGCGGGTGCTGTCGCCGGCCGCCGCCGATGCCCTCCAGGCCGACCAGGAGCAGACGAACGCCGAGGTCAACTACCTCGCCATGGGGCTGGTGCTGGTCTTCACCGCCATCGCCGTCGGCAACACGCTCGCCATGTCGGTCGCCGAGCGGGTCCGGGAGTTCGCGCTGCTCCGCCTCGCCGGCGCGACCCGCCGGCAGGTCCTGCGCATGCTGCGCACCGAGATCCTGTCCGTCGTCCTCCTCGCCACCTCGCTCGGCAGCGGCATCGCCCTCGCCGTGCTCAGCGCGTTCAGCCTCGGTATGACGGGCCGGGCCGCACCCACGGTCACCCCGCTGCTCTACGTCGGCGTCGTCGGGTTCGCCGGCCTCCTCGCGCTGGCGGCCGGCGCCGTGCCGGGACGCGCGGCGCTGCGGGTGCGGCCGGTGACGGTCGCCACGGCGCAGGAGTGACACCGGGCGACCGCGGCACGCACCGCCGTCCTCAGGCCGTCGCCGGCTCCACCGGCAGGCCCTGCGCCCGCCACGCCTGGAAACCGCCCACCAGGTCCGTCGCCCGGTGCAGGCCCAGCTGGTGGAGGGAGGCGGCGGCGAGGCTGGAGGCGTACCCCTCGTTGCAGATCACCACGACACGCAAGTCGTGTCCGGTGGCCTCGGGGAGGCGGTGGCTGCCCTGGGGGTCGAGGCGCCACTCCAGCTCGTTGCGCTCGACCACAACGGCACCGGGGATGAGACCGTCCCGTTCGCGCAGAGCCGCGTACCGGATGTCGACGAGCAGCGCGTCACCGAGGAGGGCGGCCTGGTGCGCCTCCCGTGCCTCGATGCGCCGGTAGCCCGCCCGGACCCGCTCCAGCACCTCGTCGATGCCGGGCGGCTGTGTGCCGGTGTGGTGGCTCACTGCCAGTCCTCCGGGCGTTCGACCTGCTCCAGGCGCAGCACCTGGCCGCTGCGACTGTAACGACGGATATGGGGGAGCGGCGGGTAGTAGGCGTGGACGGAGATCGCGTGTCGGTCGCGGGACTCGTTGAGCACCTCGTGCACATGGTGGCGGCCGAAGGCGCGGCCCTGTCCCGCGGGGAGCCGGCGCACGCGGTCCACACCGTCGGTGAGCTCCAGGGTCTTCCAGCCGTCGGTGGGCAGCCGGGCGGCGAGGGAGTTCTCGGTCAGCTCGCCCGAGGCGGTGAGGAAGGCGCCGACCGAGTCGGCGTGGTCGTGCCAGCCGGTGCCGGTGCCGGGCGGCCAGCCGATCAGCCAGGCCTCGCTGCCGCCGGGGCCTTCCAGCCGGACCCACGTACGGCCCTCCGGGTCGAGCGGGAGGGAGGCGATCAGCTCGGCGTCGGCCGCCGTGCGCCGGACGAAGTCGAGGAGGTCCGCCTGCGTGGGCGCGGCGGTGGCGGCGGACAGGGGGGAGGGCGGGGAGGAGGGGACAGACACGGGCACACCGTCCTGGGAAGTTCGCGGAAACGGGCGCACGACGACGCCCGGTGGGGAGAGGGAGCGAATTCAGCAGGACGGGCGACACACGCAGCCCGCGTAGCGGACGAGGTCCATGTGGACCCTCCGCCACAGGCGCACGTAGGTGTCGGTCACGATCCGGAGTACAGCATGCCGGCCCACCTCGGTCAACCGGGTGTCATCCCGTGGACGGGCAGCGGGAGCGCGCGATCAGCGCAGGCCGGAGGCACATGCCTCCCGCTCGGCGCCCGGCGCGGGCGGAAGGGGCGCCCTCCCGGCTCACGCGCCGGCGCGGCCCGGGAACAGGCGGTCGGCGCGGCCCGGGAACAGGCTTTGGCCCGGCGTCCGGAGCAGGCCGTGGACGGTGTCCCCCACGTGGCGCCGCGTCGGCGGAAACGGAGCCACTCACGCCCGGGAACCCGGAGCCTGGCGTCCGCTCTCCGCGCCTGGCGCGCAGCTGAAACCGCCCCCCCCGCCTGGCGTTGGCGCTGGCGCTGGCGTGCCGGGCAGTGGGCGTGTGCCTCCACTCGGTGCCGGCGCGGGCCGGTGACGTACCCCATCCCAGGGTCGAGTGCTGGTCGTAGGGGGATGCCGTCCAGGCAGTGCCGCGCGGGCCGGTGACGTGCCCCTTCCCCGGCCGGGCGCTGGTCGTAGGGGAATGCCGCCCGCGCGGCGCCGCTCGGGCCGGGGGTGGACGTCACTGGTGCGGGGCGGGAGTCGGAGCCCGGTGCTCCCGCACGGCGCCCGGCGCCGGCGTGCCGGCAGTGGGCGCGTGCCCGCCCTCCCGCACGGAGCAGGCAGGCGACCCGCCCTCTCTCGGAGCCCGGCGGGATCCGGCGCCGGCCGCCCCCGCTCGGCAGGCGTGGCCCGGGGCCCGGCTTCTCCCAGGGCGCGCCCGGCGCGGAGGCTCGGCCTAAGACGGGAGCGCGTGCCCGGCCCGGAGGGTCAGCGCAGGCTCGAACCCGCTTCCGCCGCCGCCGTCCGTTCGTTCGCTCGCTCCTCGGCCTGAGCTTCTTCCGGCTCCGCCCCCGCCCCCGCCTCCGGCTCCGGTGCCGGGCCGCCCAGCGTGGCCTGCGCCGCCGTGTACAGGTCGGCCGGGCGGACCCCGCTCAGCGCGGTGACCAGGTGACCGTCGGGGCGTACCAGCAGCACGCTGTGCGCCGGCGCGCCCGGGTAGCTCTCGGCGACCAGCAGCTCGGCGGGGTGCGGCAGCGCGGTCACGGCCGCCGCCAGCCGGGGCATCACCCCGGCGGACACCCAGTGCTTGCGGTCCCACACCCCCGTACCGGGCGCGATCAGCACGACCAGCAGCGCGCCGCGGCCGAGCCGGTCCCGCAGCCGGACGAAGGAGCCGTCCTCCGCCGTGACCCGGACGTCGGTCACCTGGGCGCCGGGCGGGGTGCCGACGGGGATCTCCGCCTCCAGCCGCGGGGGCGTGAGCGGCAAACCGGCGTACGTGCCGGTCGCGCCCAGCGCCCCGCGTCCCAGGTGGCCGTCGGCGAACTGCGCGTCGTGCCCGCGGGCGGCGCCGGGGACGATGCCGCGCAGTCCGCCGCCGCGCAGCACCGGCAGCGCCTGGTCGGCGGCGCGCAGCCGGGCGGCGACCACCGCGCGCCGCTCGGTCTGGTAGCTGTCCAGCAGGGCTTCGTGGGGGCCGTGGTGCCAGGCCGCGGCCAGCTTCCAGGCGAGGTTGTCGGCGTCCCGCAGGCCCTCGTCGAGCCCCTGGGTGCCGAACGCGCCGAGCAGATGGGCCGCGTCCCCGGCGAGGAAGACCCGGTCGGCGCGCCAGCGGCGGGCCAGCCGGTGGTGCACCGTGTGGACACCGGTGTCGAGCAGGTCGTACGCCGGCGCGTCGCTGCCCGTCCAGCCCGTGAGGGTCTCGCGGATCCGGGTCAGCAGGATCTCGGGCGTGACCAGCTCCTTGCCCGGCGGCAGCAGCCAGTCCAGGCGCCAGGCGCCGTCCGGGAGGGGGCGGGCGGTCACCTCCCCGGCCGAGGGCCCGGACGACCGCCACGGCGGCGTCCGGTGGAGCAACGCACGGCCCTCCCAGGGAAGTTCCGTCCGCAGCGCGGCGACCGCGTGCCGCTCCACCGCCGTACGGCCGGGGAAGCGGATGTCCTGGAGCTTGCGCACGGTCGAGCGGGGGCCGTCGCAGCCGACCAGGTAAGCGCCGCGCCACCACGTGCCCTTGGGATCCCGGGTGTGCGCGGTGACGCCGGACCGGTCCTGCTCGACGGCGTCCAGGCGGCTGTCGACGGCGATCTCGGCCAGCGGTTCGCCGGCGAGGGCCGCGCGCAAGGCGTTCGTCACGACGTGCTGCGCGATGTGCAGCGGCGCGGCGGGGTCGTCCTCGGCGAAGGCGATCTCGGTCGTCACCTGCTTGCGCCTGACGGACCGCCATCCGGCCCAGCGCACGCCGTACCCGTCGAGCGGCACTCCGATCAGCCGCGCCAGCAGTGCGGCCGTGTCCTCGCGCAGGACGACGGTGCGCGCCGGGCGGGGTTCGTCCTTGCCGGGACCCTCGTCCAGCACGACCACGGGGACGCCCTGACGGGTCAGCAGCAGGGCGAGCGTGAGTCCGACGGGCCCCGCTCCGACGATGATCACCGGGTCCATGGTGCGACGCCCCCTGCCCGTGACGATGCCCTGACGCAGACAAGTGAACAGGAAGGAGGAGCGGGGTGCACGATCACAAAACGTATGCAACCCATTGGCAGAGTTCGCGTCAAGCGACCGGGGGCAGTGGCGCTCACGCCACTGCCCCCGGGTGGTGCGTTCGGCCCCGACCCGTCGTCAGGCCGAGGTTCCCGTGCCCGCGTGGCCGGCGATGCCGGCCGTCTCCTCGACGCTCAGCACCGCGCCGGTCGACTTCTTGCGCCGCCGCAGCCGGCCCTCCAGCCAGCTCGCGAACGAGGTCAGCGAGAAGTTGATGATCACGTAGATCACGGCGACGACCGTGAAGGAGGCGATGGTGTTGGCGCCGTAGTAGCCGCTCATGGTGTTCGCCGAGGCGAGCAGTTCGGGGAAGGTGAGGACGGCACCGCCGAGCGCGGTGTCCTTCACGATGACCACCAGCTGGCTGACGATCGCCGGCAGCATCGTGGTGACCGCCTGCGGCAGCAGGATGACCCGCATCACCTGCCCCTTGCGCAGGCCGATCGCCATGGCCGCCTCGGACTGGCCCTTCGGCAGGGCGAGGATGCCCGCGCGGACGATCTCGGCGAGGACCGACGCGTTGTACAGCACCAGGCCGGTGACGACCGCGTAGAGCGGACGGTCGTCCGAGTTCACGTCGGTGTACTGGGCGAAGAGCGCCAGCCCGAAGATCATCAGGACCAGGACGGGGATCGCGCGGAAGAACTCCACGACGACCGCCGCCGGCACCCGCACCCAGGCGTGGTCCGACAGCCGCGCTATGCCGAGGACGGCGCCCAGGGGCAGCGCGAGGACCATCGACAGCGCCGCGGCCTTCAGGGTGTTCTCCAGGCCCGGCCATATGTACGTCGAGTACGCCTCGGTACCGCCGCCGAAGTACGGCTTCCACAGCGCCCAGGCCAGTTGGTTCTTCTCGTCGAGGGCGGAGTACACCCACCAGACGACGGCCGCGAGGGCGACGAGGAAGAGCACCGTGTAGAGGACGTTGCGCCGCTTGGCACGGGGCCCCTGGGCGTCGTACAGGATCGAACTCATCGCTTCACCGCCACCTTCTTGCCCACCCAGCCGAGGATCAGGCCGGTCGGCAGGGTCAGGCAGCAGAAGCCGAACGCGATGATCGCGGAGATCAGCAGCAGCTGCGCCTCCTTCTCGACCATGTCCTTCATCACCAGTGCCGCCTCGGCGACGCCGATCGCCGCCGCCACCGTCGTGTTCTTCGTCAACGCGATCAGCACGTTGGTCAGCGGGCCGACGGCCGCCCGGAACGCCTGCGGCAGCACGACCAGGAACAGCACCTGGGTGAAGCTCAGGCCGATGGCGCGCGCGGCCTCCGCCTGGCCGACCGGGACCGTGTTGATTCCGGACCGGATCGCCTCGCACACGAACGCCGACGTGTAGACGATCAGCCCCAGTACCGCCAGCCGGAAGTTGACCGCGTCAATGTTGTCGCTGGCGCCGAGGCTGACGCCCAGCGTGGAGTACAGGCCGAGCGAGGAGAACAGGATGATCACCGTGAGCGGGATGTTCCGCACGATGTTCACGTAGGCGGTGCCGAAGCCGCGCATCAACGGCACCGGGCCCACCCGCATGGCGGCCAGCAGGGTGCCCCAGATCAGGGAGCCCGCGGCGGACAGCAGGGTCAGCTGCACCGTCGTCCAGAAGGCGCCCAGTACGTCGTAGTCGTCAAGAAAGTCGAACACGTTCTCCCGCGCTTCCGCGTGTAGGGATGCCCGGGTGCGCCGCCCTCACGGACGGCGCACCCGCCGGGCGTTGCCTCAGCTCTTGATCTCGCCGATCTTCGGGGCGGGCTCGTTCTTGTAGCCGGCCGGGCCGAAGTTCTTGTCCACGGCCTGCTGCCAGGAGCCGTCGGAGACCATCGCCTCGAGGGCCTTGTTGATCTTGCCCTTGAGGTCGCTGCCCTTCTTGACGCCGATGCCGTAGTTCTCGTTCGTCATCTTCAGGCCGCCGAGCTTGAACTTGCCCTTGAACTGGGACTGCGAGGCGTAGCCGGCGAGGATCGAGTCGTCCGTGGTCAGGGCGTCGATCGCCTTGTTCTGCAGGCCGGTCAGGCAGGCCGAGTACGTCGGGTACTTCTGGAGCTGCGCCTTCGGGGCCAGCTTCTCCTTGACGTTCTGCGCCGAGGTGGAGCCGGTGACCGAACACAGCCGCGCCTTGTTCAGGTCCTGCGCCGACTTGATGGACGCGTCGTCCGCGCGGACCAGTACGTCCTGGTGGGCCAGCAGGTACGGGCCGGCGAAGTCGACCAGCTTCTGGCGCTCCGAGGTGATCGAGTAGGACGCGACGATGAAGTCGACGTCACCGCGCTGCAGCATGGTCTCGCGGTCGGCGCTCTTCGACTCCTTCCACTCGATCTGGTCGTCCTTGTAGCCGAGCTTCTTGGCGACATAGGTGGCCACGTCGACGTCGAAGCCCGAGTAACCCTGCGGCGTCTTCTGGCCGATGCCCGGCTGGTCGAACTTGATGCCGACGGTGATCTTCTTGCCACCGTCGGAACCCTTGTCGTCCTTGTCGCCGCCGCACGCGGTGGCGGCCACGGAGAGGGCGAGGAGGACGGCCGAGGCGGCGGTGACCTTGCGGAGCTTCATCGTGAACATCCTTCTGAGTGGTGGGGAACGCGTCCCTGAGGCGCGGGCGGCGGGGCCGTGCCGGTCAGTGGTGCAGGATCTTGGACAGGAAGTCCTTGGCCCGGTCGCTGCGCGGGTTGCTGAAGAACTGCTCGGGCGAGGACTGTTCGACGATCCGGCCGTCCGCCATGAAGACGACCCGGTTCGCGGCCGACCGCGCGAAACCCATCTCGTGCGTGACGACGATCATCGTCATGCCCTCGCGCGCGAGCTGCTGCATGACCTCCAGGACCTCGTTGATCATCTCGGGGTCGAGGGCGGAGGTCGGCTCGTCGAACAGCATGACCTTCGGGTCCATCGCCAGCGCCCGCGCGATCGCGACCCGCTGCTGCTGACCGCCGGACAGCTGGGCGGGGTACTTGTCGGCCTGGGTGCCCACGCCGACCCGGTCCAACAGCGACCGGGCCTTCTCCTCGGCCTGCTTCTTGTCCGCCTTGCGGACCTTGACCTGACCCAGCATCACGTTCTCGAGCACGGTCTTGTGCGCGAACAGGTTGAACGACTGGAACACCATCCCGACGTCCGCCCGCAGCCGCGCCAGCTCCCGGCCCTCGTGCGGCAGGGGCTTGCCGTCGATCGTGATCGCGCCCGAATCGATCGTCTCCAGGCGGTTGATGGTGCGGCACAGCGTCGACTTACCGGACCCGGAGGGCCCGATGACCACGACGACCTCGCCGCGGGCGATCGTCAGGTCGATGTCCTGGAGCACGTGCAACGCGCCGAAGTGCTTGTTGACGCTCTTCAGGACGACCAGTTCGTCGGACGTGGCCACGTCTTCCTTGGCCACCGATACTTTGGTCATCGCTCTCGGGCTCCGTCCTCCTCGGGTTTCCGAGGACAGTAGTGAGGGGCTGTGACCTGCGTCATCACATCTGAGGGAGACTTGAGCATCACGATCCGGTAGCAATCGGACACGTGCCGTGGCACTTGTGGCCCGCGCGCGTATCGGCCGGATAACGGAAGACGCGGGCAACCTGAAGGCTCTTGACGCCGTCCTAGTCCATCGGCGTCACTGCCATGGTGCACGCGCGCGTGCCCGTGATCTACAAGGCGGACGGAAACCGAGACCGTACGACCGCTGAACCGGAGGGGGCGGGGATGAGACTGCTGCTCGTCGAGGACGACAACCACGTCGCCGCGGCCCTGTCGGCCGTCCTGGCGCGCCACGGCTTCCAGGTCACCCACGCGCGCAGCGGCGAGGAGGCCCTCCAGGCGCTCGTCCCCGAGGGCAACGGCTTCGGCGTGGTCCTGCTCGACCTCGGCCTGCCCGACCAGGACGGCTACGAGGTCTGCGGCAAGATCCGCAAGCGCACCAGCACGCCGGTGATCATGGTCACCGCCCGCGCCGACGTCCGCTCCCGCATCCACGGCCTCAACCTGGGCGCCGACGACTACGTGGTCAAGCCGTACGACACCGGGGAACTGCTCGCCCGGATCCACGCCGTCAGCCGGCGCACCGTCCACGAGGACCCCGTCGCCGGCGGCGACAGCGCCCTGCTGCTCGGCGCCGTCCGGATCGAACTGCCCACCCGCCAGGTCAGCGTGGACGGCACGCCGATCCAGCTGACCCGCAAGGAGTTCGACCTGCTCGCCCTGCTCGCGCAGCGCCCCGGCGTGGTCTTCCGGCGGGAACAGATCATCAGCGAGGTCTGGCGCACCAGCTGGGAGGGCACCGGCCGCACCCTGGAGGTGCACGTCGCCTCCCTGCGCGCCAAACTGCGCATGCCGGCGCTGATCGAGACCGTGCGCGGCGTCGGCTACCGGCTCGTCGCCCCGGCCGCCTAGCGGGGACGGGTGCGCACACGTCTCCTCCCGCTGCTCATCGTGCTGCTGGCGGCCGTACTGCTCGCGCTCGGCATCCCGCTCGCCGGCAGCCTGGCCGCCGCCCAGCAGCAGGGCGTCGTCGTCGACCGGATCGACGACACCGCCCGGTTCGCCGCGCTCGCCCAGTTCGTCACCGACGGGCCCGGCGGGTCCCGCCGCACCACCACCGACGAGCGCCGCGAGAGCCTGCGCAGCGAACTGGCGAGCTACTACGACGTCTACGGGATCCGCGCGGGCGTCTTCTACCGCAACCGTACGGTGGCGATGGCCAGCGCGCCCGAGGACTGGTCCGTCCCGAGCACGGGCGAGGTACGCCGGGCGTTCGACGAGGCGCTGCTCAGCCGGCGCAGCCACGATCCGCCGCAGGCCTGGCCCTGGCAGCGCAGCCGGCTCGTCGTCGCCTCGCCGGTGATCAGGGACGGGGACGTCGTCGCGGTCGTGGTCACCGAGTCGCCCACCGGCCAGCTGCGGTCCCGGATCCTGCGCGGCTGGCTGGTCATAGGCGCCGGCGAGATCGCGGCCATGCTGCTCGCCGTGGGCGCCGCGCTCAGGCTGACCGGCTGGGTGCTCAAGCCGGTGAGGGTCCTGGACGCCACCACGCACGACATCGCCACCGGGCGGCTCAAGTCCCGCGTCGCCGTCGCCGGGGGCCCGCCGGAACTCAGACGGCTGGCCCGGTCGTTCAACGAGATGGCGGACAACGTCGAGGCCGTGCTGGAACAGCAGCGCGCCTTCGTCGCCGACGCCTCGCACCAGTTGCGCAACCCCCTCGCCGCGCTGCTGCTGCGCATCGAACTGCTGGCGCTCGAACTGCCCGAGGACAATCCCGAGATCGCCTCGGTGCGCACCGAGGGCAAGCGTCTCGCGCGGGTCCTGGACGACCTGCTCGACCTGGCGCTGGCCGAGCACGCCGAGGCCGACCTCGCGCTGACCGACATCGGCGCGCTGGCCGGGGAACGGGTGGCCGCCTGGGCACCGGCCGCCCGGGCCAAGGGGGTCCGGCTGACCGGCGACTGCCCGCCCACCACCGCCTGGGCCGATCCGATCGCCCTGTCCAGCGCCCTGGACGCGGTGATCGACAACGCCGTGAAGTTCACCCCGGAGGGCGGCACCGTCGAGGTCGCCGTCGCCGCGGACGGCGACACCACCACGGTCGTCGTCACGGACACCGGCCCCGGCCTCACCGACGAGGAACTCGCGCGCGTGGGCGACCGTTTCTGGCGCAGCGGACGGCACCAGAACGTGAAGGGCTCGGGCCTCGGCCTGTCCATCACCCGTGCCCTGCTCGCGGCGGGCGGCGGCTCGATCGACTACGCCCACCACGACCCGCGGGGACTGCGGGTCACCGTCCGGCTGCCCCGGCACGCGGAGAGCGCCGGGGCCCGCGCGGGCGCCGACTAGGCGGCGGGGCGGCCGTCGCGGGGGCGGGGACGCGTGCCGAGCCCCCCCACGCGCGCGCCGAGCCCCCCACGCGCGCGTGCCGGGGTGACGCGCACGCGGCGGCCGGGCAGGGCCGCACCGAACGGCGGGAGGGCCGGGTCAGGGCTTCACCGACCGGTAGTAGCGCCGGGCGCCCTCCTGGAGGGGGAGGGGGTCGGTGTAGATGGCGGTGCGCAGGTCGACCAGTTGCGCGGAGTGGACGTGGGCGCCGATGCCGTCCCGGCTCTTGATCACCGTGCGGGTCACCCACTCCGTCAGCCGGGGATCGACGTCCGTACGCGTCATCAGCACGTTGGACACGGCGATCGTCGGGACCGGGGCGTTCTGCTGCGCCTCCGGGTAGGCCGACTCGGGAATGTTGGTGGACCGGTAGTAGCGCGCGCTCTCGCCCTGGCGGTGCAGCCGGGCGACCAGGTCGTCGTCTATCGGTACGAACCGGAAGGCGCCCTTCTTCGCCAGCCCGGCCAGCCCCTTCGTGGGCAGTCCGCCGGACCAGAAGAAGGCGTCGACCTTCCCCGCCCGCAGCCGCGCCGGCCCGACGTCGATGCCGTACCCGGCCGGGGTGATGTCCTTGCGCGGATCGATGCCGGCGGCCCGCAGCACCCGCTCGGCTATCAACCGCACCCCGGAATCGGGCAGCCCTATCGCCACCCGCTTGTGCCGCAGGTCCGCGACGTTCCTGATGTCCGAGTCGGGGGCCACGATGAGCTGCACGTAGTCGTCGTAGAGCCGGGCCACCCCGCGCAGCCGTCCGGCGCCGCTGCCGTGCCGCAGCTCGTACGCCGCCACCGCGTCGGCCGCCGCGATGGTGAAGTCGGCCCGTCCGGTCGCCACCCGCTCCACGTTCTCCTGGGAGCCGGCGCTGGTGAGCAGCTTCACCGTGAGCCCCGGCATGTCCCGGTCCATCTCGGTGCGCAACCGCTCGCCGTACTCCTGGTAGACCCCGCGGGACGTACCGGTGCTGAACACGATGGTCCCGCTCGGCGGCTCGTCACCGAGGGGCAGCAGCCACCACAGCAGCAGCCCGAGCACCACGACTCCGACGGCCGTGCCCTGGAGCGCCGTGCGCCTGCCGACCCGGGGGAACGTCTTGGACATGCGGCGATCCTGCCAGCCCGGGTACGGGGCTGACCAGGGCCGGGGGCACGGCGACCACGGCCGCGGGGCGTTGTCGGTGCCGCCCGTTAGAGTCGCCGCATGAGCACTTCGCCCGCCCGTCTCGTCCACGAGTTCCACCGCGCCTTCGGCCTCGACGTCCGCGCCACGCCGACGGAGGTGGACCCCGCCCTGGCCGCCCACCGGGGCGAACTGCTCGCCGAGGAGGCCGCGGAGGTCGCCGAGGTCGCGGTCCGGGGGCCGCTGGACCGGCTCGCGCACGAGCTGGCCGACGTGGTGTACGTGGCCTACGGCACGGCCCTGGTGCACGGCATCGACCTCGACGAGGTGATCGCCGAGATCCACCGCGCCAACATGAGCAAGCGCGGCCCGGACGGCCAGGTCGCCCGCCGCGCCGACGGCAAGGTGCTCAAGGGCGAGCACTACCGGGCGCCGGACGTCTCCGCCGTACTGCGCCGCCAGGGCTGGATACCGGGAGGCGACGGGGCCTGACGCCCACGGCCGGCTCCGGGACGCCGGGCACGCCAGGCGGCGCGGCGGCGCCCGTCAGCGGTCCGTCAGGCCCGTGCCGCCCAGGCGGGTCAGCAGGTCCGTGAGGCGGGCGAGGTCCGCCGCCGGCCAGGCCGGGGCGGCGAAGACCTCGGCGGCCGTCTCCTGCGCCGTGGCCAGCATCTCCGTCAGCAGCCGCCGCCCGGTCCCGGTCAGCGCCGCGTAGGCCACGCGCGCGTCCCGGGCGTCCGGCTCCCGGGTCACCAGCCCGATCCGCTCCAGCGGGGCGAGCCCGCGCGTGACCCCGGAGGCGGTCAGCCCCAGCGCCTCGGCCAGGTCGACCCGGCGCATCCGGCCGCCGGGTGCCCCGGCCAGCCGGAGCAGCAGCGTGAAGTCGGCGAGGCTGACGCCGTGCAGCCCGCCGAGCCGCGCGTCGAACCGCCGTACCAGCGCCGCCTGGGCCCGTACCAGCCGCAGCGCCGCGTCCAGCGCTTCCTCGCTCATCGCTGCCGCCCCGTCCTTCTCTTGCCGACTCCTTGACTACTCAAGTTTATGGCCGCGGTTCAGGAGCCGGGCGCCCGGGCGGCGCGCCGCTGCCGCTTGCCCAGGGGTGCCTGGGAGAGGTCCTCGGCGGTGGCCCGCAGGTGCTTGAAGCCGTAGCCGCGCCCGGTCAGCCAGGACGTGGCCGCCCGCTCGGCCCGCTCGGTCGCCGCGAGGATGTCCTCCTCCTTCTCGCCCGTGGCGGAGAAGCGGAAGACGAACGCGGGCCGGGCGGCGATGTCGTAGGTGAGGGTCCCCTCGGGTGTGAACGCGGCCCGCAGGACGTCGTGTTCGGCGGCGTCGGCGAGCAGGGCGGCGCGCTGGGCCTCGGTGAGGCCGTCGAAGGCGCCGCGGACGGTGATGCGGAAGGTCCGTGTGGTCATGGGGCGACTGTAGGCATGGCGGAGCGGCGACCTCCAACCGGTTTCCGGGAGGCCCTCCCGCGGCGGGCCGCGGATCCGGGCGGCCCGGGGGCGCCGCCGCGGCCGTCCTGCCTGGTCGGCGGCGGGGCGAACACCGGGCGAGGTCCGGGCCGGCCGTTCACTCCGGCGCACACCGCTGCTTTCCTGAACGTGGCGGAACTACGGTGTGGAGGCGGGGTGGACGTCGGGGAGGTGACCGCGCCCCTGGTCGCGGTCGTCGGAGTCGTCGGGACGCTGTTGTCCGCGCTGCTGACCCAGCGCGCGGCCGACCGCGGCCGACGGCGCGAGCTGGACCGCGCCGAACGGGTGCGGGAACGACGTCGGCACGCCCAGGAACTGCGCGCCTGCTCCGTCGCCCTGAACGCCTCGGCGCGGCAGTACCTCGCCGCGCTGACCGACCAGGTGCACGCGCTGGGCCGGGACGAGGAGCTGCGGCTCGTACGGCAGCGGCTCACGGAGGCCCGCGACCAGTACCGCGGCGTCTACGCCGAGGCCCAGATGCGATTGCCGGAGCGGGTGCTCGCCCTCGTGGCCGACCTCAGCCACGACCTGGGGGCGGTCTACGGCATGCTCCGCCGCCTGGACGACGGCGCCCCGCGCGCCGGGGACTCGGCGGAGGCCGTTCGGGAGAGCATCGACGAACTCTGGGGCCGGCTGCGGCGCGCCCGACGCGAGATGCGGAACGAACTGGGCGCGTTCGGAGCGGACTTCGGCCGGTGAGGGCGCGTGCGTGAGAGTGGCCCGGCACGACGAAGCGGGCCGCGTCGCTGCGCGGGATCGACGTCGGCGACCGGACCGGGTCCGTCCTGGCGGACGGCGGCGGATGGCGGACGGCCTCACACTCCGGGTGCCCCGTTCGCCGCCGCCCGGAGCGTGAGGCCGTCCGGACTCCTGCGCGGAGCGATGACGCGGTGTTCGGCGCGCCCCGCCCCTGAGCGCCCGCGGACTCGCCGTGCCGCCGAGCCGGCCGCGCGCGCCGAGCGGCGGATCGTGGCCGACCTCGGGTGACCGTCGTCGAAGGCGAGACCGCTGCCGTCCTTGACGAGATTCTTGACGAAGGTGACCCGGATGACCCAGCTCCACCCGAAGGCGACCCGGGCCCCGGTAGGACATCCCCCGACCCCGCCGTCACCCGCAACCGGAGGACGGTGAACGCCTCGCACGCCCCGGCCGCCGGGGACGGGGCCGGAGCGGCGGCCAGGCCGGAACCGGACGGGTTCAGCGCTTGGTGGCCGGCGGCTGGGCGTCCCGGACCGGGATGACGGGTTCCTGGTCGGCCAGGGCGCGGGGCCGCAGGACGGCGAGCAGCGGCCCGGCCATCGCCGTCGTCACGACGGCCATCACGACCATCAGGGAGTACAACCGCTCGTCGAGCACGCCGAGTTGCAGACCGGCGGTCAGAATGATCAGCTCGGTGAGCCCCCTCGTGTTCATCAGCGTGGCGAGCACCGCCGACTGGCGTGTCGTGACACCGAAAGCCCGGGCGCTCAGGAACGCGCCGAGGAATTTCCCGCTGACCGCCACGAGCAGAATGAACGCGAAGTCCAGCCAGCCGGAGCCTCCCAGGTCGGAGAGATCGACCTTCAGGCCCACGATGATGAAGAAGACCGGTTGCAGGAGCTGACCGCTCACATGGCCGATCCGGTCGATGATGTCCGCGCGGAGCCGCTCCGTGGATTCCTTCGGCATCACCACCCCGAAGAGGAACGCGCCGAAAATGAAATGCAGGCCGATCCGCTCGGTGATCGCACCGGAGACGAGCAGTCCCGCGAGGACGACCGTCAGCACCGAGGACGTCAGCCGGTTGCCGCCGGCGGCCACCAGCCTGCGCAGCAGCGGGCGGACCACCCACACCATCACGGCGGCGTACGGCACGAGCAGCACCAGGAGCCACTGGTCGCCGCCCCCTCCGCCGGCCAGGGCGACCACGGCGGCGAGCATGCACCAGGCGAGCACGTCACCGATCGCGGCGCAGGCCAAAGCCAGCCCGCCGATCGGGGTGTGCTGCATCTTCCGGTCCGTGAGAATGCGGGCCAGGACGGGAAAGGCGGTCACCGACATCGCCGTGCCCATGAAGAGCACGAAACTCAGCCGGTGGTCCGGGGCGTGGTCGTCGGCCAGCATCAGGGCGAGCAGGCTGCCGAGTCCGAACGGCAGCAGAATGCAGGAGACCGCCACGGTGGCGGCCAGCTTTCCGGTGCCGCGCAGGATCTTCCGGTCCAGTTCCAGGCCCACGATGAACATGAAAACGGCCATGCCCACATCGGCGAGCGCGGTGAGCATCGGACGTATGTCGGTGGGGAACAGGAACTCCGGCGCGGAATGGCCGAGAAGAGTGGGGCCGAGCACAATGCCCGCGAGCACCTCCCCGATGACCGCGGGCTGGGAGAAGCGTTGTGCCACGGCGCCCAGTATTCGGGCGAGCACGATGATGAGGGCGAGGTCGCAGAAGAGGGCGAACAGCTGGTTCGTGGTCATCGGTACCTGCCTTGACGACGGGCCGCGTGTGCCGCCCGGGAACTAGTGAGGTGCCGTAGACGTGCCCAGCAATGCTTCGGTGTGCGTACCCGCCTTGTCAATGTCCCCATCCGGGTGGCCGAAACAGGACGCACGCCCTCCTCGGTGGGACGGCGGCAAACGGAACGCGCCGCCTCCCCGGGTGCGGGCCGGGGAGGCGGCGCCTGGCGCACGGTCCTCAGGAAGTGCCCTGGGCCGTGACGCAACCGATCGTTCCGGCGGGCAGGTTGTTGCCGGTGGAGGTGGCGGTGAAGCCGAACGTGGTGGTGCCGTCGGCCGGTATCACCCGGTTGTGGTCCGCGTTGCGGACCGTGACCGTGCCGTCGGAGGCGGTGCTCTGCGTCCCGTTCCACAGGCTGCTGATCTTGGTGCCGGTGCCGGGTTTCCAGGCCACGGCCCAGCCGTCGAGCGGCGCGGTCCCGTGGTTCATCACCTCGACGGACGCCTGGAAGCCACCGTTCCACGCGCTGACCACGGAGTATGTGGCCATGCAGGAACCGGTGTGCGGGTCCGTGGGCGTCGGGGTCGGGGTCGGGGTCGGGGTGGGGGTAGGTGTCGGGGTCGGTGTGGGCGTGGTGCCGGAGCCGCCGATGCCCGTCACCTCGCCGTGGCCGCCGTCGAAGACGACGTCGGAGCAGGAGAAGAAGTTCTCCTGGCTGTCCGAACGGACCCACTGGATGAACATCAGGGCGTCACCGGAGCGCCCGGAGGGCAGCTTCATGTCCCAGTAGTAGTGGCCGCCGTCGGTGCCGGCCGAGCCCTGCTGGGGCGGGTTGGTGACGGTCTGGACCAGTTCGAGGTCGGCCCAGCGCAGCGGAGTGGTGGGCGACCAGCCGGCCTTGGTGAGGTAGACCCGGAAGCTACCCGGGTGGGCCGCCCAGTTGCTGTACTGCGCCTGGATCGTCGCCCCGCTGGTCAGGTGGGTGCGCGGCCAGTCCGAGCGGGCGGCGTTGTACGCGGAGAAGTCGTACGGCGACCGGTCGCCGGCGCTGCACAGGGTGCCGTCCGGAACGTAACCGGCCCCCCGGCCACCGGCGTTGGAGTCGAGTACGGCGAACCAGTTGTACAGCGCCGTCGCCCCGCTCTTGGCCAGCGCGTCCTTGCACGCCGGGTTGGACGGGTTCATCCCGCCGGTTCCCGTACGGCCGTCCAGGTAACACAGGTACGTACGGGAGCCGGGCAGCATCGCCACCCCGTGCGCCTTCGCGCTGCCCTGTCCCAGCAGGGCCAGGCCGAGCGCGGCCAGCAGGGTCGACAAGGCCGCCACGACCGACAGGAGCCTGCCGCGTCGGGCCACGATCGTCTCCTTCCGTTGGATCGGGCGGACGGTACGCCCCGGGAGGGTCTCGTCCGGTGGATTCCTCATGTGTGCTCCTCGGGCAGGGTGCGTGGGGGACGGGACGCGGGGGCGCGCGTCACGCGGTGGTGCAGGCGGTTCCGTTGAGGCTGAATCCGGCGGGCTTGGCGAACGTGCCGCTGTACGTGCCCTGGAAGCCGAAGGACACCCGGCCGCCGGCCGCGATCTGCCCGTTGTGGGCCAGGTTCGTGGCCGTGACCGCGCCGGACGACGGCGTGAGCCCCGCGTTCCAGGCACTGGTGACGCGCTGCCCCGCGGGCAGGGTGAACGCCAGCTGCCAGCCGTCGACCGGGGTGGCGGCGGTGTTGGCGATGGTGACGTCGGCGGTGAAGCCGCCGGACCAGACGCTGGTCCCGTACGTCACCTGGCAGGCCGCGGGGTTCCCGGGACCGCCGGGTCCGCTGCCGCCGGTGTTGACGGTGGAGGAGAACGAGGTCACGGCGAGTCCGGCACCGTTCTGCCAGGGCTCGAAGCCGGCCTGGACGCTCGTCAGGTACCAGCTGTTCTGCGCCAGCCCGCGGGAGACGGCCTGCCGGACGAAGTCCATGACGTCGAAGCTCCAGCTGCTGATCGCCGACGGGGCGACGAAGGACAGCACGTCGTTGGAGCCGTTGTTGCCGGACCACACCTGCCACTGGCGCCCGGCCACGGTGGCGGTGCCGACCTGCGAGCCCACGGGCTGGACGGAGCCCACCTTGTTGAACCAGACCATGATCTCGGTCCGGTTGACGCCGTCGGTACGGGGCGTGGGGTCGAGCCAGATGTCGTACGCGGCGTCGTACACCGCGTTGCTCACGTAGGAGTACGAGATGCTGGTGGGTGCGCTGGAGATGGTGCCGAGCTGGGCCGGAAGGCTGGTTCCGGGCGAGCAGTTGGTGTAGTGGCAGCCGTTGTAGACGGACGGGTACGACTTCGGGGCGCCGTTCGTCGGCACCGAGCCGTCGGCCTGGGTGATCCGGAAGCCGTTGTCCGTGACGTTGATGCACTGGGCCTCGCTGGTGCCCCAGCGGTTGTTCTGGACGACGTAACGGCCCTGGATCGTCGTCGAACCGTACTGTTCGCAGATCGCGGTGTCGGCCTGGGCCGCCGGGGCCGTGGTGAGCAGGGCCGCCAGTGCGGCGAGCGCGGCGAGCAGCGCGCCGATCAGGCCACTCGCTCCACGGGCGGAGTGCGTTGACGGTCGCATGCGGGTCCTCTCGGGGACGGTCGGATGCGGGAGCGCTCCCAGCGCAGAATGGGAGCGCTCCCATTACCTCCGTTGGGCAGGGACTGTAGGGAGAGTTCATGCCCCTGACAAGGTGTCGCGCGGGGAATGTGTCGAAGAGGTTTCGAAGGCGCAGGTGGGGACGGCTGAGGCCCGACGATTTCCCGGCGCCGCTGACTGGGAGCGCTCCCGGAATCGGGGGCGACGGCCGGTTCGGGGCGTGGCGGGCGCGGTGCGGCCGGCGGGGTGCGGGGCCGCGTCGAAGGCGGCTGACGGCGCCGCGCGGCCTGGCGCGTCACGCGGCCTCGGACGGCGCGGCCTGACGGCGACGCGTGGCCGACGACAGCGGCGTACAACACCTCGGGGCGGCCCTCGACGCGGCCGCACGTGCCCCCGTTCGCCAGGGGCGCGGCGGAGGGGCGGCCGACCGGTGCGGGGGCGTAAGCGGCCGTCCGCACGCGCGTGGTGCGGGCGGCGCCGCTGTGCACCGTCGCCGCCGCCGCGCCGTGAGCCGTTCGCGCCGCCGCACGTGGGCACCGCCGCCCGCATGTCGCCCCATCCCGCTGCCCTCGGCCGAACCACCGCGGAGCCGTGCCTGCGTCAGGTCCCGTGCCTCCGTCGGTGGGCTCGTCGCTGGAGGCCGTGCGCGGGGGTTGCCCGGGTCCTGTCCGTCCATGTCTCCGTGTTCGTCTCGCCGTGAGTCGGCAGTCGCCGTACCCGGCTGCCGTCGGCCGAACCACCGCGGAGCCGTGCCTGCGTCAGGTCCCGTGTTCCCGTCGGTGGGCTCGTCGCTGGAGGCCGTGCGCGGGGGTTGCCCGGGTCCTGTCCGTCCATGTCTCCGTGCTCGTCTCGCCTTGAGCCGGCAGTCGCCGTACCCGGCTGCCGTCGGCCGAGCCGCCACCGAACCGGCCCTGGGGCAGTGCGTGTCTGCGTCAGGCGCCGTGCTTCCGTGGGTGCGCTCCTTGCCGGGGCCGCGCGGATCCTTCCCGGAGTGGAGGTGGGCGCATGTCCCTGCCGGCGGCCGCGACGCGCCTTCGCCGGCCCGCCCGCACACGCGGCCGTGTGCGGAGGGTGCCCGGACCTCCGTCCGGGCACCCTCCGAGCCGGTCTCCCGTCAGGCCGAATCGCGGCGTATCAGTTCCGTCCGGAGGATGACGTGCCGCCAGGCCACCGCCGGTTCGTCGATTTCCTCCAGCAGGAGCCGGACCATGGCCCGGCCGATGTCGGTCAGGGGCTGGCGGACCGTGGTCAGCCGGGGCTCGGTCTGTTCGGCCAGCGGGAAGTCGTCGAAACCGATGACGGCGACGTCCTCCGGCACCCGCCGCCCCGCCGCCCGCAGCGCCCCCAGCGCACCGGCCGCCGTGGTGTCCGACGCGGCGAGCACCCCGTCGATCTCCGGGTGCCGTTCCAGCAGCGCGGCCATGGCACGCCGGCCGCTCTCCTCGGTGAAGTCGCTCTCGGCGATCCAGGACGCGTCGGTGCCCAGCCCGACCGATGCCAGCGCCTGGCGGTAGCCGCGCAGCCGGCACTGGGCCGCGTACATGTCGAGCGGCCCGGTGATCGTGGCGATCGCCTTGCGCCCCGTGGCCAGCAGGTGGGTGACCGCGCTGCGGGCGCCCCCGGCGTTGTCCGCGTCGACGTAGCTGACGTGCTCGTCGCCCGAGCGGCGGCCCAGCATGACCGTCGGCAGCCCGGCCTCGGCGAGCATGTCGGGCAGGGAGTCGTCGGCGTGCACGGAGATCAGCAGCGCGCCGTCGACCCGGCCGCCGCGGGCGTACTCCAGGAACCGTTTCCGTTCGGTGTCCGAGCGGATCATCGTCAGCAGCAACTGCATCCCGGTGTCGGCCAGCGCGTCCCCCAGCGAGCTGACGATCTCCGAGAAGAACGGCTCCGCGAACAGCCGCCAGTCCGGCTCCGTCACGACGAGCGCGATCGCGTCGGCGCGCCGGCCGGCCAGGGTCCGGGCCGCGAGATTGGGCACGTACCCCAGTTCGGCGATGGCTTGCTGCACGGCCTGGCGTGTCGAGTCCTTCACCCCCGCCGCGTTGTTGACGACGCGGGAGACCGTGCCCCGGCCCACTCCGGCGCGGGCGGCCACCTCCTCCAGCGTCGGCGTGTCAGGGCGCCGCCTGCCCATTGACCACCTCCCCCCACGAGATCCCCGATCTTACGATTCACAGGGCATCGCGCACACGGCTTCTCCTGATGACGACCGGTATGACGCCCACCGGCCGGGAGGCCTCCGGCGGCGTCGGGCGCCACGGCGGCTGCCCAGGCGCACGACGGCGCGTCCGGCACCGCCCCGGGCGCCCGCCGGTCCCGGGCGGCAACTCGGCGTGAACTCGCCGGTGAAGAGGGGATGCGCGGCCCCGGCGCCGCGATCGCCCTCCGGCGGGCGGTCGCGCGTGCACCGGTACCGCAGCCGGCCGCGCGGGACGGATCGCCATGCCGCCCCGGTGCGCTGGCCGGAACTCGTCACCCGAAGATCACCGGGCCCTAAGCTCGGACCCGCTGGGCGAATTCGTCGATCTTGGTGAAGGGGCCGGAACTGGTGGAGGACAAAAGGGTTGTCGTCGTGACCGGCGGGGGTTCGGGCATCGGGCAGGCCACGGCCCGGCTGCTCGCCGAGGCCGGGCACCACGTGGTCGTCTCCGGTCGGCGGACCGAGCCGCTGGAGCGCCTCGCGCGGGAGACCGGCGCGCTGGCGCATCCGTCGGACATGGGGGACCCCGACGCGGTCGAGGGGCTCGTCCGGGCGACCCTGGACGCGTACGGACGGCTCGACGGAGTGGTGCTGAACGCGGGCATCGGGCGCGGCGGCGCCGTCGGCGACATGTCGCTGCGCGACTGGGACGAGGTGATGCGCACCAACCTCACCGGCCCGCTGCTCCTGCTGCGCGCCGCCATCCCGCACCTGCTGGAGTCCAAGGGCGCGGTGGTCGCCGTGGCGTCGGTGTCCGCGCTGCGCAACGGCACCGGCAACGCCCCGTACGCCACCTCCAAGGCGGCCCTGTTGCAGCTGTGCCGTTCCGTCGCCGTCGACTACGGCCGGCAGGGCGTGCGCGCCAACACCGTCTGCCCGGGCTGGGTGCGCACCGAGATGGCCGACCGGCGCATGGCCCGCTTCGCCGAGGAGGAGCACCTGCCCGGCGGCACGGAGGACGCCTACGCGGAGGCGACCAGGCTGCTGCCCCAGGGCCGCCCCGGCGAGCCCCGCGAGGTCGCGGAGGCGATCGCCTGGCTGCTGTCCCCTGCGGCCTCCTACGTCAACGGGGCGGTGCTCACCGTGGACGGCGGGGCGACGGCCCTCGACCCCGGGACCCTCGGCTTCGACTACCGGATCACGCCACGCGGCGCCGCCGCCGGCTGAGCCCGGCCGCCGTCAGCGCGGTTCGGCGTGCCCGGCGGCCGGCGAGGTCCGCGCGCGACAGGGCAGCGCGTCGGTCATGGCGGGCCACATCCGGGCGATCCCCAGCAGCGTCTGGGGGCTGCCGTGGGTGACACCGGGCAGCGGGCGCGGGTCCGACGGCGGCACGCCGACCAGCACCGCGCGGCGGGCCTGGCCCACGGCGCCGGCCAGCGCGGCGCACGCGAGACGGTCCTCCGGCACCCCCGCCCGCCGGGCGTGCCGGTGCGCCCTCTCGTAGGCGTCCGGCTGGACGTACTGCTGGAGCGTCAGCAGCGCGTCGTACGTCTCGATGGTCTGCCGGTGCGCCTGGAGCACCAGCGGATAGCGCGGCCGCAGCACCTCCTGGAGCCGGGTCCGCCGGGGACTGGCGAGCGCCACGTGCGGCACCGCCGTCACCAGGTCCCGCCACAGCGGCCACAGCCGCCAGGAGGTCCGCAGCGCGGCGGCCGACCGGGTGAGCGCGGTCGCGGTGGGGACCAGCAGCGACGCCGCCCGCAGGAGGCCGTGCGCGCCCATCACCATGGACAGCCAGGGCAGCAGGGCGGGGGCGAGGCCGTAGAGATGACCGAGGTATCCGCACCAGAAGACGAGGGCGAGGACGCTGCCCGCCGCGAACAGCCGCAGCGACCACACCAGATCGCGTTCCGTCGTGCGCAGGCTGTACCGCCAGCAGACCACGACGGCGACGGCGTCGCCGAGCAGGTGGGCGACGCTGAGGATCAGCCAGTAGGCGGTCGTCGCGGACGCGGGCCGCTGCGCCGACGCGGCCCCCGTGACCGGCTGGCCGGCCCCCAGCAGATCCAGCACCAGCAGGGACAGCAGGGCCGCCGTCAGCCCCACCGCGACCGAGGTGCGGAGCCGCGGGGAGCGCCGGCAGTCCACGACGAAGAGCAGGACCAGCCCCGCGCTGAGCACACCGGTCAGATTGCGCAGCAGCGACACCGTGTGGACCGGGACGCCGACGGAGGCCAGCGCGGTGACGACCCCGCGCTGGAAGAGCGTGATGGCCGTGGTCGCGGCCAGCACGGTGATCCACAGTCCCCGCAGCCGGGGCTCGCGCAGCGCCGGCCGCGCCCGCAGGACGAGGGCGCACCACAGGACGATGACGCCGACGAGTCCGAGCCGGGCCGCCAGCTCACTCACCGGCATCGGCGGTCACTCCCAGGAACGCGCCGAGACGCCCCAGGGGGCCGGCCACCCGGCCGGTCTTCCCGGCGCTCTGGATCAGGCTGGCGATCATCTCGGCTTCCTGTTCCTCGACGGTCGTGTAACTGGTTCTGGCCATCAGCCGCCTGACGAGATGGGGCGTGGGAGCGTCCAGGAGGCGGCCGGCCAGCCGTGCGCCCTCGTCCGTGAAGCCGCGGTGATGGTCACACAGCACATGGCCGATCTCGTGCAGGATGATGTGCTCCTGGTGCAGCGGGGCCGTCCTGGTCTCGTAGAAGACGTAGTCGGCGTCCCGGGTGCCCAGCCACAACCCGCAGGCCCCGGTGGCCGCCGCCTCCTCGGGCAGCTCCCTGAGCACGAGCGGACGGCCTCTCATCTCCTCCACCCGCGCGCGGAGCGCCTCCAGGGTGAGCGACCGATCCACCCCGAGATCACGCAGAATCGCGGCACACCGGCGTTGCAGGGCCGTGTGCTCGCTCGTTCTCCTCATCTGCCGTCACCCCCGTTCGCTGGTCTCACCGGCCGGAAGGGCCGCGGCGGCTCCCCGTCCCGGAGGCGTCGGGGGCGACGGCGGACTCGCTGTGGCGTCTCACTCGCTCGAAGACCTCCTCGCCGGTGAAGTGGTCCGGTGTGACCCCGGAAGGCTTTGCCGGTACGGAGACGACCGTGTCCCGGGGGCAAGCTGCCGACCCACCTAAGCAGGTCGTCCGCCCTTTTGCACACGCGCGTCCGGGCTTTCGGACGCCCTTTGGCGGAAAACCTCTCCTGCCCCACGGGGCCTTCGCGGACACCTCACGACCGAACCCCTGTGACTGCCGTCACAGGGGGCCGGGGCGGGCGTGTCAACGTCCCTGACCGCCGCGCCGGGCGGCCGTGCCACCTGGGAACTCCGGGACACCGCCGCTCGCGGACCGCCTACCCTGGAACGCATGACCAGCAGCAGCGACCGGAGCCCGGCAGTGGACGTTCCCGCCCCCAAGAGTTACGAGATCCGCACCTACGGGTGCCAGATGAACGTCCACGATTCGGAGCGATTGGCCGGGCTGCTCGAAGAGGCCGGATACGTACGGGCGCCCGAGGGGTCGGACGGGGACGCGGACGTCGTCGTCTTCAACACCTGCGCGGTCCGGGAGAACGCCGACAACCGGCTCTACGGCAACCTCGGCCGGCTCGCGCCGAAGAAGACCTCGCGCCCCGGCATGCAGATCGCGGTCGGCGGCTGCCTCGCGCAGAAGGACCGCGACACCATCGTGAAGAAGGCGCCCTGGGTGGACGTCGTCTTCGGCACGCACAACATCGGCAAGCTGCCCGTCCTGCTGGAGCGCGCCCGCGTCCAGGAGGAGGCGCAGGTGGAGATCGCCGAATCGCTGGAGGCGTTCCCCTCCACGCTGCCGACCCGCCGCGAGAGCGCGTACGCGGCCTGGGTGTCGATCTCCGTCGGCTGCAACAACACCTGCACCTTCTGTATCGTCCCGGCGCTGCGCGGCAAGGAGAAGGACCGCCGCCCCGGCGACATCCTCGCCGAGATCGAGACCCTGGTCGGCGAGGGCGTCTCGGAGATCACGCTGCTCGGCCAGAACGTCAACGCCTACGGCTCCGACATCGGCGACCGCGAGGCCTTCGGCAAGCTGCTGCGCGCCTGTGGGAAGATCGAGGGACTGGAGCGGGTCCGCTTCACCTCCCCGCACCCGCGCGACTTCACGGACGACGTGATCGAGGCCATGGCCGAGACCCCGAACGTCATGCCGCAGCTGCACATGCCGCTCCAGTCCGGCTCGGACACGGTCCTGAAGGCGATGCGCCGCTCCTACCGCCAGGAGCGGTACCTGGGGATCATCGAGAAGGTGCGGGCCGCGATCCCGCACGCGGCGATCACCACCGACATCATCGTGGGCTTCCCCGGCGAGACCGAGGAGGACTTCGAGCAGACGCTGCACGTCGTCCGCGAGGCCCGCTTCGCCCAGGCCTTCACCTTCCAGTACTCCAAGCGCCCCGGCACCCCCGCCGCGACCATGGACGGCCAGATCCCCAAGGAGGTCGTCCAGGCGCGCTACGAACGGCTGGTGGCCCTCCAGGAGGAGATCTCCTGGGAGGAGAACAAGAAGCAGGTCGGCCGCACGCTGGAGCTGATGGTCGCCGAGGGCGAGGGCCGCAAGGACGGCGCCACCCACCGCCTCTCCGGCCGCGCCCCCGACAACCGCCTGGTCCACTTCACCAAGCCCGACCAGGAGGTCCGCCCCGGCGACGTCGTCACCGTCGAGGTCACGTACGCCGCCCCGCACCACCTCCTCGCCGAGGGCCCCGTCCTCGCCGTGCGCCGCACGCGCGCGGGCGACGCCTGGGAGAAGCGCAACGCGGCGGAGGCCGCCAAGCCGGCGGGCGTGATGCTGGGCCTGCCGAAGATCGGCGTGCCGGAGCCGCTGCCGGTGGCCGCGGGAAGCGGCTGCGGCTGCGACTGACGGCCGGCCGGCGGGCGGGGGCACCGCCGAGCGTCGGGCGGCCCGTACGGACGTCCGGCGGGGCCCCGCGGCCGTGGGCGTCCAGGCGTACGAGCGCTCGGGCGTCCGGAGGGACAGGAGGAGGGGCCTGCGCCGGTGCCGTCCGGGTCGCGTGCACGCGGCGGGGGCCCTGGGTGTGCGGGGCGGGGGAGGGGCGGCCCGCCGGCCCGCCCGACGCGTCGGAACGCGGCCCGGCCCGCCGACCGGCGTGCCGGCCGAGGACCGCGGTCGGTGCGGCCCCGGGCGGGGCGTTAACCTGCCGACCATGCTTGTCGCCGCCGCAGTCTGCCCCTGCCCGCCGCTGCTCGTGCCCGAGGTCGCCGCGGGCGCCGCACCGGAACTGGACGCCGCCCGCGCGGCCTGCTCGGACGCGCTCGGGGTGCTCGCCGCCGCCCGCCCCGACCTGCTGGTGGTCGTCGGCACCGCCGGGCCGGAGGAGCTCGGCCCGTTCCCACAGGGCACCCCGGGCACCTTCCGTGGCTTCGGGGTGGACGTGGACGTGCGCCTGGGCCGCCCCACCGGCGTCGCCCCGGAGCGCGAACTCCCCGCCTCGCTGGCCGTCGGCGCCTGGCTGCTGGAGCGGACCGGCTGGGCCGGCGCCCCGGTCGAGGGGCTCGGCGTCGCCGACACGCTGGAGCCCGGGCGCTGCGCCGAGACCGGCCGGGAACTGGCCGCCGGGGCGGGGCGGGTGGCGCTGCTGGTGATGGGCGACGCCAGCGCCTGCCGCAGCCTCAAGGCGCCGGGTTACCTGGACGAACGCGCCGCGCCCTTCGACGCGGAGGCCGCCCGGGCACTCGGCGCGGCGGACCTGGCGGCCCTGCGCGCGCTGGACCCGGACCTGGCCCGCGAACTGAAGGCGGCCGGCCGCGCCCCCTGGCAGATCCTCGCCGGCGCTGCGGAGGACGCCCACCTCACCGGCGCGCTGCTGTACGAGGACGCGCCGTACGGGGTGGGCTATCTGGTCGCCACCTGGTCCTGACACCGACACGGCCCACAGCCCCCAGGGGCCCGGCCCTGCCGGGACACCCGGCCCTCCGGGGGTTCCCGCGTCCCCCGGTCACGAGGTCGGCGGTGGGCCCTCCGGGCGCGTCGGGGTCGTCGGGTCGGGGGGCGGCGGTGCCGCCGTGGGACCGCTCTTGTGCGCGAGGCGGTCCATGGCCTCCTTGGCCTTGCCCGTGCCCGTCTGGATCTTGTCGCTGTACTTGCCCTTGGTCCGCTCGTCGACGGCCTTGGCGGCCTTGTCGATCCCGTGCTGGACCTTGTCGCCGTGCTGCCGAGCGAGGTCCGACACCTTGTCCACGGCCGGGCCCAGCCTGGCCTTCATGTTGTCCAACAGACCCATGGTCCACCTTCCCTCGCCCCGGCCCGTCCGGCCGTCGCCTCCGGCCTGCCGGGCAACCGTGCGAACACGGTCATATCCACTTCATACGGTACTCGTAGGGGCGAAAACGCGCGTCACCCGGTGCCTACCCACCGCGGACACCGCGTACCCGGGTGCGGGGACGGCATCACCCCACTCGTTCGAGGACCCGCCCGGACGTTTGCGAAACTGGTGCGGTGAGCAGTGCACCCGTCGCCCCCCGCGTCATCGCCGTCGTAGGACCCACCGCGGCCGGCAAGTCCGATCTCGGTGTCTTCCTGGCCCAGCAACTCGGCGGCGAGGTCGTCAACGCCGACTCCATGCAGCTGTACCGGGGGATGGACATCGGTACCGCCAAGCTGACGCCCGGAGAGCGCGGTGGCGTCCCGCACCATCTGCTGGACATCTGGGACGTGACGGTCACCGCCTCGGTCGCCGAGTACCAGAAGCTGGCCCGCGCGCGCATCGACGCGCTGCTCGCCGAGGGCCGCTGGCCCGTCCTGGTCGGCGGCTCCGGTCTGTACGTCCGGGGAGCCGTCGACAACCTGGAGTTCCCCGGCACCGACCCGGAGGTCCGGGCCCGGCTGGAGGAGGAGCTGGCCCTGCGCGGCCCGGGAGCCCTGCACGCCCGGCTGGCCGCCGCCGACCCCGAGGCCGGCCGCGCGATCCTGCCGGGCAACGGCCGCCGGATCGTCCGCGCGCTGGAGGTGATCGAGATCACCGGCCAGCCCTTCACCGCCAATCTGCCGGGCCACGACTCGGTGTACGACACGATCCAGATCGGCGTGGACGTCGCCCGCCCGGAACTGGACGAGCGCATCGCGCGGCGCGTCGACCGGATGTGGGAGGCGGGCCTCGTGGACGAGGTGCGCGCACTGGAGGCGCAGGGCCTGCGCGAGGGGCGCACGGCGTCGCGCGCGCTCGGCTACCAGCAGATCCTCGCGGCGCTGGCCGGGGAGTGCACCGAAACGGAAGCGCGGGCCGAGACCGTGCGCGCCACCAAGCGCTTCGCGCGCCGCCAGGATTCGTGGTTCAGGCGGGATCCCCGGGTGCACTGGTTGAGTGGGGCCGCCGCCGACCGGGGGGAACTTCCGCAGCAGGCCCTGGCGTTGGTCGAACGACCGGTTACAGCCTGATCACGTCATGGCATCGGGATGCGTCGCCGGCCATCGCGGCCTGTGGCGTCGTGCCATCATCGAGCTTCGATCGACCAAGTGGAGCCTAGTTGGGAGGGCGCGTGGCGATGGAGGCCGGCCCTCGCGACACCGCACGAAGCACCGAGCACGTCACCACGGAGAGTGACGACTCCGGCCCGGGCGGGGATCACCCGGCCGAGCGCCGCCCCCGGACGGGCGACCATCCGGCCGAAGACACCCCGGGCACGGACCCGCCGGCAGCGGATCCCCTGGCCGTGGATCCCCTGGCCGTGGACCGCATGGCGGACGACCGGCTCGCCGACGACGGACCCGAAGAGGCCCCGGACGGCGTCACCGCCGACGGACCGGAGCCCGAGGAGATGTACCCCGGTGGTCCGGAGGTCGAGGTCGAGCTGCGCCCGCAGCGCCGGCTGCGCATCTGGCAGCTCGCACCCATCGTGAGCCTGGCCGCCGTGGGCTCCCTGATGTTCGCCTTCCCGCTCGCCTTCGACTTCGGCGACAGCGGCGCGGTCATCGCCATGCTCGGCCTGCTGATCTGCTCCTGCGCCGCCGGCTGGGGCATGATGGCCGCCCGCCGGGTCGGCTACACCTGGCCGGGCCTGCCCCCGCGCGGCTCGGGCCGCCGCCCGGACTGGCGGGTCGTCGTCGGCTACGTCCTGCTGGTGGTCCTCGCGGTGGTCCTCGCCGTGTGGCGAGTGGCCCGACTGCGCTGAAGCACCCCGCAAAGGGTCACGGTCCGCTCTGTACGATCGAGGAATGAGCACACGGATCGCCTTCCTCAAGGGTCACGGCACCGAGAACGACTTCGTGATCGTCCCGGACCCGGAGAACGCCCTCGACCTGTCCCCGGCCGCCGTGGCCGCGCTGTCCGACCGCCGCGCGGGCATCGGAGGCGACGGCGTGCTGCACGTCGTACGGTCGGCGGCCCACCCGGAGGCCCGGGCGATGGCCGACGAGGCCGAGTGGTTCATGGACTACCGCAACGGCGACGGCTCGGTCGCCGAGATGTGCGGCAACGGAGTGCGTGTGTTCGCGCGCTACCTCCAGCACGCCGGGCATGTGGCCGAAGGTGACGTCGCGATCGCCACGCGCGCGGGCGTGAAGACCGTCCACATCGCCAAGGACGGTGACATCACCGTCGGCATGGGCCGCGCCCGCCTCCCCGAGGGGGACGTCACGGTGGCCGTCGGCGAGCGCAGCTGGCCCGCGCGCAACGTCAACGTGGGCAATCCGCACGCGGTGGCCTTCGTGGCCGACCTGGCGCACGCCGGTGACCTGTACACCGCGCCGCCGGTCAGCCCGGCGACCGCCTACCCGGACGGCGTGAACGTCGAGTTCGTCGTCGACCGCGGTCCCCGCCACGTCGCCATGCGCGTGCACGAGCGCGGCTCCGGCGAGACCCGCTCCTGCGGCACGGGCGCGTGCGCCGTCGCGGTGGCCGCCGCCCGCCGGGACGGCACCGACCCGGCCGTCACCGGCACCCCCGCGACGTACACCGTCGACGTGCCCGGCGGACGCCTGGTCGTCACCGAGCGGCCCGACGGCGAGATCGAGATGACGGGCCCCGCCGTGATCGTCGCCGAGGGTGAGATCGACGGCGAGTGGCTGGCCCGCGTGTTCGGCTGACCGAAAACCTAAACCTCCATCCCGTCGCTCGAATGGGTGATCCGTTTCACGCTCGGCCGGAGGCGGTCGGTCGGGGGTGGCGGGCTCGATAGCATCAAGCACCGGCACGGACGGGGGAACGTCGCCAACCCCGAGCCGCGTGCGCCCTGGGGGCTCCGTCCGCCGGTCCACGAGCCGGAGGTGCCCATGAGTGCGGAGGCCACGAACCCTGCGACCGCTGGTCCGGTGGTGCCCCCGGTGCCGCAGTCGCTCACCGCGTCCGCGGCACCCGCGGCGACGCGCAGAAAGGCCCGGCCCCGGCTCGACCTGCGCCGGCTGGGCCGCGCCGCGCTGCTCGGCTCCGCCACCCGGGACAAGCTCCCCGACGCGATCGGCCATGTCGTGGAGGCGCACCGCGCCCACCACCCCGACGCCGACATCGAACCACTGCGCCGCGCCTACGTCCTGGCCGAGTCCTCGCACCGCGGCCAGACGCGCAAGAGCGGCGAGCCGTACATCACGCACCCGCTCGCCGTCACCCTCATCCTCGCCGAACTCGGCGCCGAGACCACGACGCTGACCGCCTCACTGCTCCACGACACCGTCGAGGACACCGAGGTGACGCTGGAGCAGGTACGGGAGCAGTTCGGCGAGGAGGTGCGTTACCTGGTCGACGGCGTCACGAAACTGGAGAAGGTCGACTACGGAGCCGCCGCCGAACCGGAGACCTTCCGTAAAATGCTCGTCGCCACCGGCAACGACGTGCGCGTGATGTCGATCAAGCTCGCCGACCGCCTGCACAACATGCGCACGCTCGGCGTGATGCGCCCCGAGAAACAGGCGCGGATCGCCAAGGTCACCCGGGACGTCCTCATCCCGCTCGCCGAACGCCTCGGCGTACAGGCGCTCAAGACCGAACTGGAGGACCTGGTCTTCGCCGTCCTCCACCCCGAGGAGTACGCCCGCACCCGCGAGCTCATCGCGGAGAACGCCGCCCGCCCCGGCGACGTGCTCGCCGAGGTCGCCGAGGAGGTGCGCGGGGTGCTGCGCGAGGCCGACATCCCGGCCGAGGTGCTCATCCGGCCCCGGCACTTCGTCTCCGTCCACCGCGTGGCCCGCAAGCGCGGCCGGCTGCGCGGCACGGACTTCGGCCGCCTGCTGGTGCTGGTGAACGAGGACGCGGACTGTTACGCCGTCCTCGGCGAACTGCACACCTGTATGACGCCGGTGGTCTCGGAGTTCAAGGACTTCATCGCCGTACCGAAGTTCAACCTCTACCAGTCCCTGCACACCGCCGTCGCCCGCCCCCAGCGGCGAGCCGACGCGCCCGGGGGCACCCCCGCCGCCGCCCAGGTCGTCGAAGTCCTCATCCGCACCCACCAGATGCACAAGGTCGCCGAGGCCGGCGTCGTCGCCCTCGGCAACCCGTACGCGCCCGCTCCCGACGCGCCCGCGCCCGACGCCTCCTCCGCCGAGGGCGAGCGCGTCGACCCCACCCGCCCCGGCTGGCTCTCCCGCCTCCTCGACTGGCAGCGGGCCGCCCCCGACCCCGACACCTTCTGGTCCACCCTGCGCGAGGACCTCGCCCAGGACCGCGAGATCACCGTCTTCCGCCCCGACGGCGGCACCCTCGGCCTGCCCGAGGGCGCCACCTGCGTGGACGCCGCCTACGCGCAGTACGGCGAGGACGCGCACGCCTGCATCGGCGCCCGCGTCAACGGCCGCCTCGCGACCCTCAGCACGGTCCTGCGCGACGGCGACACCGTGCAGCTCCTGATGGGCCAGGACCCCGCCTCCGAGCCCTCCCGTGAATGGCTGGACCACGCCCACACACCGGCCGCCCGCATCGCCATCCAGCGCTGGCTGGCCACCCACCCGGGCGGCGGCACCGACACGGACGACGGCACGGCCGAGCCGGACGGTCACCGGGCCGCCCCCGCCGGGGCCGCCACCGCGTCCCGCCCGGCCCCGGGCCGCGACGGCGAAGGCGCTGCCCCGGGCCGCACGACCGGGGGGCGCCCCGGGGCAGCGCCCGCGCGCCCCGCGGACCAAGGCTCCGCCCCGCGCTCCCGGCGCGCCGACGTCCTGGCGGACCGCCCCGGCGCCGCCGTACGGCTCGCCGGGTGCTGTACGCCCGTACCGCCGGACGAGATCACCGGCTTCGTGGTGCGCGGGGGAGTGGTGACCGTGCACCGAGCGCAGTGCGCCGCGGTGGCGCACATGAAGAGCCTGGGCCGCGCCGAGACCGGCGTGCGCTGGGGCGAGACCGCCGAGTGCCGGGTCACCCTGGTCGCTGAATCGTTCGGCCGCCCCCATCTGCTGGCCGACCTCACCGAGGCCATCGCCCTGGAAGGCGCCGAGATCGTCTCCGCCACCGTCGAGCCGCCCAGCCAGCAGCGGGTGCGCCACACCTACACCCTGGAACTCCCCGACGCCTCGCGCCTCCCGGCCCTGATGCGCGCCATGCGGGACGTACCGGGGGTGTACGACGTGGGCCGCGCCCAGCACCAGACACCCACCACCTGACGCCGCCGGTCCCGGCCGCCCCGCTGCCCGCGTCCCTGACGGCGGGACCCGTCCCGCACGTCGTCCCGGCCGCCGGCCGGGGCCTCCGTTCCGCTCGCCCCCGGTCCTCGACGGCAGCGCCCGGGGTGCTGGTCCGCCCGGCCCCTGCCGGTGGCATCCGCCCGCGCCTGACCCCCGCCCCCGGCCGCGGTGGCCGTTCCGCTCGCCCCCGCTTGCCGGACGCGCCACCGGTCCTGCCCGGCACCGGTTTCCGCGACGGCACCCGCGCTGCTCGGCCCCGGCCGCTCGGCGGCGGCCCCGGCCGGCCGGTCGCCCTGGTGGCCGGCGCCGGCGTTCGTCCTGCGCATCGCCCCGGTCGGTGGCGGCGGCATCCGTTCCGCGCGGCCCCGGTCCCTGGACGCGGCATCGGCGCCGGCGTCCGGCGATGGCGCCCGCTCCGGTGGCCCCGGCCGCTCGGCGGCGCCCGGCCCGAGCGCTCCGACGGCGGTGCCCGGCCGGCTCGTCGTCCCGGCCCCCGCATCCGGTCCGTGTCCTCCCCTCCGGTCCCCGGCCCCGGCCACCGCCCCCCCCTCGCCCCGCCTCCTGACGACGGCGCCCGGGTTACCCGTTCGGGTGGGGCGGACGCGCGTCGCCGTCGTGGGGAGGGGGCGCACTGGTAGCGGTGGTCCATGCCGCTCAGTCCCCGCCCTCGCCCCCGCCTCCGTACGGCGGCCCGGCGCGAGACCTCCCCGTACCACCTCCACCCCGGCGTCGAGCACGGAACCGCCGCGCACCGGACCCGCTCCGGAAAGCGCCGGTACCGCACGGCGGCCCTGCTCGCCTCCGCCGTCTCCCTCTGTCTCGTCGCCGCCGCGGCCCCGGCCGGACCCCTCGGCGTGGGCGACCGCCTCTACCCGTACCTCGGCAACCCCGGCTACGACGTCGCCTCGTACGACGTGGCCCTCACCTACAACGGCGCCCGCGACAAGCCGCTGGAGGCCGTCACGACGATCGACGCGTGGTCCACCGCCGACCTGGAGCGCGTCAACCTGGACTTCACCCACGGCACCGTGCGCTCGGTCGAGGTCGACGGTCTCCCGGCCGGCTTCACCAGCGCCGGCGAGGACCTGGTCCTCACCCCGCGCCACCCGCTGACCGAGGGCCGCCGGTTCCGGATCACCGTGCGGCACACCAGCGACCCCGTCTACGGCGAGGGCCAGCAGGGCGGCTGGGTGCGCACCGCCGACGGGCTCGCCATGGCCAATCAGGCCGACGCCGCCCACCTGGTGTTCCCCTGCAACGACCACCCCTCCGACAAGGCGGTGTTCACCTTCCGGGTCACCGCGCCCAACGCCTACACGGTCGTGGCCAACGGCCTGCCCGTCGGAGCGGACCGGGACGGCTCCACCACCACCTGGACCTACCGCACCCGGCACCCCATGGCCACCGAACTCGCCCAGGTGTCCATCGGCCGCTCCGCCGTGGTCCGCCGCGAGGGACCGCACGGGCTGCCCCTGCGCGACGTCGTCCCCGCCGCCGACCGCGAGAGGCTCGAACCGTGGCTCGCGAAGACGCCCGGCCAGCTCGCCTGGATGGAGGGCAAGGTCGGCCGGTACCCCTTCGAGACGTACGGCGTGCTCATGGCGCAGGCGTCCACGGGCTTCGAACTGGAGACGCAGACCCTCTCCCTCTTCGAGAAGAGCCTGTTCACCGAGCCCGGCTACCCGAAGTGGTACCTGGAATCGATCATGGTGCACGAGCTGTCCCACCAGTGGTTCGGCGACAGCGTCACCCCGCGCGCCTGGTCCGACGTCTGGCTGAACGAGGGGCACGCCACCTGGTACGAGGCGCTGTACAGCGAGGAGACCGCGAACCGTCCCCTGGAGGCGCGGATGAAGGCCGCGTACGGCGCCTCCGACCGCTGGCGCGAGGCCGGCGGCCCGCCCGCCCTCCCCAAGCCGCCCGCCCCCGGCCAGAAGATCGACCTCTTCCGGCCCAACGTCTACGACGGCGCCGCCCTCATCCTCTACGCCCTGCGGCAGGAGATCGGCCGGCCGGCCTTCGAGCGGCTGGAGCGGCTCTGGGTCCACGAGCACCGTGACGCCACCGCCACCACCGGCGACTTCGTCCGGCTGGCCTCGGCCGTCGCCGGCCGCGACCTCGACGGCTTCCTGCGGCCCTGGCTGTACGGCGAGAAGACCCCGCCGATGCCCGGCCACCCGGACTGGAAGCCGACCGCGGCGGCCAAGGCGGCCGAGCCCCACCTCCGGCGATAACCCGGTGACGAGACGCACCGTCCCGTGCGACCATCTACGAGTCGGCGCACGGGACGGGACACGGGAATCTCCCGGGGTACCCGTACGTTGAACCAGGCGAGCGGCCCCCTGTGACCGCCGCACCGACGCCGCAACGGCAACCCCATCGACGTAAGGATCCAATGACCTCCTCTTCTTCCCCTTCCCAGGACACCAAGCGCCTCGCGCACGCCTATCCCGAGGGTCTTCGGGCCGATGCCCTGATGGAAGAGGACGTCGCCTGGAGCCACGAGATCGACGGCGAGCGGGACGGCGACCAGTTCGACCGCTCCGAGCGCGCGGCCCTGCGCCGTGTCGTCGGCCTGTCCACCGAGCTGGAGGACGTCACCGAGGTCGAGTACCGCCAGCTCCGACTGGAGCGGGTCGTGCTCGTCGGCGTGTGGACCAGCGGCACCGCGCAGGACGCGGAGAACTCCCTCGCGGAGCTGGCCGCCCTCGCGGAGACCGCGGGCGCGCTCGTCCTCGACGGCGTCATCCAGCGCCGCGACAAGCCCGACGCGGCCACCTACATCGGCTCCGGCAAGGCCGCCGAGCTGCGTGACATCGTCCTCGAAACGGGCGCGGACACCGTCATCTGCGACGGTGAGCTGAGCCCGGGCCAGCTGATCCAGCTGGAGGACGTGACCAAGGTCAAGGTCATCGACCGTACGGCCCTGATCCTGGACATCTTCGCCCAGCACGCCAAGTCCCGCGAGGGCAAGGCGCAGGTCGCGCTCGCGCAGATGCAGTACATGCTGCCGCGGCTGCGCGGCTGGGGCCAGTCGCTGTCCCGGCAGATGGGTGGCGGTCGCGGCGGCCTCGCCACGCGTGGCCCCGGTGAGACCAAGATCGAGACGGACCGGCGCCGGATCCGCGAGAAGATGGCGAAGATGCGCCGGGAGATCGCGGAGATGAAGACCGGCCGCGAGGTCAAGCGCCAGGAGCGCCGGCGCAACAAGGTGCCGTCCGTCGCCATCGCGGGCTACACCAACGCCGGCAAGTCCTCGCTGCTCAACCGCCTCACGGGCGCCGGAGTCCTGGTCGAGAACGCGCTGTTCGCGACCCTGGACCCGACGGTCCGCCGGGCCGAGACGCCGGGCGGCCGGCTGTACACGCTGGCCGACACCGTCGGCTTCGTCCGGCACCTGCCGCACCACCTGGTCGAGGCGTTCCGCTCCACCATGGAGGAGGTCGGCGACTCCGACCTGATCCTGCACGTGGTGGACGGCTCGCACCCGACCCCGGAGGAGCAGCTCGCCGCCGTGCGCGAGGTGATCCGGGACGTCGGCGCCACCGACGTGCCCGAGATCGTCGTGATCAACAAGGCGGACGCGGCCGACCCGCTGGTCCTCCAGCGGCTGCTGCGGGTCGAGAAGCGCTCGATCGCGGTCTCGGCGCGCACCGGTCAGGGCATCGCGGAACTGCTCGCCCTGATCGACGACGAGCTGCCCCGCCCCGCGGTGGAGATCACGGCCCTGGTGCCCTACACCCACGGCAAGCTGGTCGCCCGTGCGCACGCCGAGGGCGAGGTGATCTCCGAGGAGCACACCGCGGAGGGCACCCTGCTCAAGGTCCGGGTGCACGCGGAACTGGCGGCGGACCTGGCACCGTACGCACCGGTCTCCGCCTGACCCACGGCAGGACGAGGGCCCGCCACCCCCCGCGGGGTGGCGGGCCCTCGTCCCGTGCACGGCGCCGTCGGGCTCAATGCCCGGCGAACTGCTCGCTCACCGAGTCGTAGACGCCCTTGGCCACCTCGCCCAGCCGGGGACCGGCCAGCCAGCCCGCGTTCACCGGGCCGATGGACGTGTTGGACACCAGCGCGGGCTTGCCGTCGGCGCCGGTCTCCACCCAGCCGCCGCCGGACGCGCCACCGGTCATCGTGCACCCGATCCGGTACATCGTCGGGTCGGACTGCTCGAGGGACAGCCGGCCCGGCTTGTCCTGGCACCGGTACAGCAGCCCGCCGTCGTACGGCGCCGCCGCCGGGTAACCGGACGCCGTCACACTGTTCACCTTCGCCACGGCCGGCGCGTCGAAGTCGACCGGCAGCGCCCCGCCGACCGTCTCCTCCAGCGACTTGCCGTCGCTGCCCTGCTCCGGCGTCACATGGATGACCGCGAAGTCGTACGCGGCACCGGCACCGCCCGTCTTGCCGCCCTCGCTGATCCACTGCTGCGAGGTCTTCGCCGCGTCCGCCCACCACACGCCGTACGGGGCGACCTGCGACCGGCCGGCGTTCTGCAGCTCGGCCGCCGGCAGCGCCTGGTCGTTGTACGACGGCACGAACGCCAGGTTGCGGTACCAGCCGCCCTTCTTCCCGGCGTGCACACAGTGACCGGCCGTCCACACGAGGTTGGACTTGCCCGGGTGCGCCGGGTCCTGGACGACCGTCGCCGAGCAGACCATGGTGCCCTCGGGCGCGTCGAAGAGCAGCTTGCCCGAGGTGGCCGCGTTGGCGTGGTAGGGCGCGCTGACCGCCTGCGCCTTCACCGGCTGCGGCGTCGGGTCCGTCACCCCCTGGTCACCGGAGATGTCGTTGTCGTCGACGCCCCGGTCCGGGTCGTCCGCCTCCCGCATCCGGTCCGGGTCCCACAGACCGCTGATGACCGGGTTGACGAAGTCGTTGGCCTCGCGCAGCCAGTCGTCCTTGTTCCAGTTCTTCCAGGCGCCGTTCTTCCACTTGTCGAGGTCGATCCCGTGGTCCTTGAGACGGCGCTTGAGGTCGTCCGGGATGTGGATCTTGCCGTCACCGGTGCCGCCCGCGCTCGCGTTGGCGCCCGGGTTGCCGTCGTCGGTGCCGCCGCTGTCGCAGGCGGTGGCGGTCAGCGCCAGCGCCGAGACGAGGGCGACCGCCGTCAGCGAGGCCGGGGTGCGGCGACCGCCCCTGCCTCGCCGAGCGGTGAACGACGGCCGTATGGATCGCATGGTCTTGACTCCCCCTGCTGTGAAGGAACTCGGCGCTTCGGCCCCGGCACCGGCGGCGAACTCGTGGACGGTTCACGCCGGTCCCGCGACCTTCTGGGAACGGCATCACACACTATGCGGTCGCTGTGGGGGAGTTCCGCCCGGGCGGCAACGGTTCCGTCACAGGCTGCCGAACGGGGTCGTGCCGCAAGGGGTTTCGCCCGGCTACACGTCCCGGTCCGTCGGCCGTCCACCCGCTCCCGGGAGCGCGATGGGAAGCCTCACCTCACCTTCCGCCCAAGGATCTCCGGGCCACCCCGTAACCGGCCGAACGGTCGGAGGTTGTAGGCGGTGGGACCAGCCGTCCGTGCCCGGTCCCGACCAACTCGCCTTTGACCAGCCGGAAGGACAGCGCGCCGTGGCCGTTACGGAGTCGATGGCGGAAGACTCGCCGGGAGAAGCGCGGGCCGTGCACGAGGGCATCCTCAGGCGCCAGTCGGCGCGCGAGTCCTCGGCGCGCACCTATGCCCGCGCCCTGCCCGTCGTTCCCGTCCGGGCGCGAGGGCTCACCATCGAGGGCGCCGACGGCCGCCGTTACCTGGACTGTCTCTCCGGTGCGGGCACCCTCGCCCTCGGCCACAACCACCCGGTCGTCCTGGAGGCCATCCGCGGGGTCCTCGACTCGGGCGCCCCGCTCTCCGTCCTCGACCTCGCCACCCCGGTCAAGGACGCGTTCGTCACCGAGCTGTTCCGCACCCTCCCGCCCGGCCTCGCCGACCGCGCCCGCGTCCAGTTCTGCGGACCGGCCGGCACCGACGCCGTCGAGGCCGCCCTCAAACTGGTCCGGACCGCGACCGGCCGCACCGGCGTCCTCGCCTTCGCCGGCGCCTACCACGGCATGACCGCCGGCGCCCTGGCCGCCTCCGGCGGTGCCCCCGACGTCCGGGTCGCCCGCCTGCCCTACCCGCAGGACTACCGCTGCCCGTTCGGCATCGGCGGCCCGACCGGCGCCGAACTCGCCGCCCGCTGGACCGAGTCCCTCCTCGACGATCCCAAGTCCGGCGTGCCCCTGCCGGCCGGTATGATCCTGGAACCCGTCCAGGGCGAGGGCGGAGTGCTCCCCGCGCCGGACGACTGGCTGCGCCGGATGCGCCGGATCACGGCGGACCGGTCCGTCCCGCTGATCGCCGACGAGGTCCAGACCGGCGTCGGCCGCACGGGCGCCTTCTGGGCCGTCGACCACAGTGGCATCACCCCCGACGTCATGGTCCTGTCCAAGGCGATCGGCGGCAGCCTCCCGCTGGCCGTGATCGTCTACCGCGACGACCTCGACACCTGGCAACCCGGCGCCCACGCGGGCACCTTCCGCGGCAACCAGCTCGCCATGGCCGCGGGCACCGCAACCCTCGCCTACGTCCGCGAGAACGCCCTCGCCGAACGGGCCGCCGCCCTCGGCTCCCGCATGCTGAGGGCACTCGCGGACTTCGGCCGTGAGCACGCGTGTGTGGGGGACGTACGGGGCCGGGGGCTGATGATCGGCATCGAACTGGTCGATCCGGAGGCGGACGGAGCCGCTCGGGAGGCGGCTCGCGGTGCCGGGGAGCCGACCGGCCCGGCCGGTCCCGGTGGCTCCGGCCTCGGTGGCGTGGGTGGTCAGGCGCGGCCTGACGGGGCGTCCGGCCAGGGTTCGGACGGTCGCGGCGGTTCCGGCCGGCCGCCTCGTCCCGGCGGGGCCGGTGGTCACGGTGTTCCAGGCGACGGTGGCACCGGCGCCCACGCCCCGCTCGGGGGGCGCGGGATTCCCGGCGCCCGTACCGGCCGCACGGACCCCGACGCCCCCGGGGTCCCCGAGGCCCCCGCCGGCCTCGGTGCAGGCGGTGCGGCGGCGGCCGGGTGGGGCGCCTGCCGCACGCCGTACCCGCCCGCGCCCGGACTCGCCGCCGCCGTCCAGCGCGAGTGCCTTCGGCGCGGGCTCATCGTCGAACTGGGCGGCCGGCACACCTCCGTGGTCCGGCTGCTGCCGCCGCTGACGATCAGCGACGAACAGGCCGAGGCGGTCCTCGACCGCCTGACCGACGCGATCGCGGCGGCGGCCCGCGACCACGAGATCCACGGCCCGCACCGGTCACGCCACCCCGGCCCCATCCGGCACAGGAGCTGAGGACCCCACCCGCCCGACGCCACCGGGACCGCCCTTCAGACCGTCACCGCGTCACCTCCCCCCTCGCCCTCCTGCCGGGCATCCAGGCCGGCACCGGCCGTCGGCCACCGCGTCCGGCCCGGCACCGGCCGCCGCCTCGTGCCGTCCCGTGCGACCCGCTCGCCCGCGTCGGCCGCGTGGCCGCTCAGGCGCCACCGTCCGCCGCCCGGCAGGGCGGCCGAACGGCCGGCGGAACCAGCCCGCACCCGCCCCGTACCACCAGCCCCCGAGGAGCCGTCATGAACGCCACTCCCCACCTCGACGGCCGCTCCGGCGCCCCCGACGACCACGGAGACCGCACCCCCCGGCCCGCCGCCGTACCGCTCACCGACTCGGTCCCCCGGCAGACGCGGCGGGAGCCGGACACCGGGCGGCGGACCACGCCCGGTCCCGCCCCGCTGAGCGACCCCGACCCGCTGGAAGACCCCGACCCGCGGTACGCGGCCGAGGCCGCAGCCGTGGAGAACCTGCTGCGGTGCTGGATCCGCGAGACCGGTCTCGCCGCTCCCGTCGCCGGAAGCCTCCACATCCCGCTGCCCGCCAGCGGCACCGCTCTGGTCGCACCCGTGCGGTACTGGTCCCCGACGGGCTGGCACCGCCTCGGCCCACTCCGCCTCACCTCCGCGCCCGGCACCGCCCCGCCCATCGACGCCGTCACCCTCGCGGCCCTCCTGAGCAGGGAACCCACCAGCCCACCGGCCACCACGGACCCGGACGCCCCCGACGCCCGCACCGGCCGGGACAGGGGCCATGGCACCGGCCCGGCGCCCACGGCCGGCACCCGCTGCCGCCCCGGAAGCGACGGCGACGGGCGCGGCCTGCGCCCTCGCCCCGGCCCCGACGGCGGCGCCACCGACGCCCGGTACGCCGCTGCCGGCCGCGCCACCCGCCCTCCGGCCGGCGGCGATCTCGTGACCCGGGTCGCCGACTCCGTCCGCCGCACCGCCGGGTTCATCCGGCACCGGCGCGAGAACCCCGCCGACACCCCGGACCTCTTCCTGAGCGCCGAACAGGCCCTCCTCCTCGGGCACCCGATGCATCCGACCCCGAAGAGCCGGGAGGGCCTGACCGAGGCCGAGGCCGACCGGTACTCACCGGAGACGCACGGCTCCTTCCCCCTGCACTGGCTCGCCGTCGCCCCCTGCCTCCTCGCGACCGACTCGGCCTGGACCGAGCGCGGCCGTCCCGTTCCCGCCGGCCGTCTGATCCGGCGCCTCGCCGGCACCGAACTGCCACTGCCCGACGGCTACACCGCCCTGCCGCTGCACCCCTGGCAGGCACGCGAGGTACGGCACCGCCCGGCCGTCGCCGCACTGCTCGATTCCGGGCTCCTCCGCGACCTGGGACCGCTCGGCACCCCTTGGCACCCCACCTCCTCCGTGCGAACCGTCCACCGGCCCGGCGCCCCCGCGATGCTCAAGCTCTCGCTGGCCCTGCGCATCACCAACTCCCGGCGGGAGAACCTGCGCAAGGAACTCCACCGGGGAGTCGAGGCGCACCGGCTGCTGCGCACCGGCCTCGCCCGGCAGTGGCGGGCGGCGCACCCCGGCTTCGACATCGTGCGCGACCCGGCCTGGCTCGCCGTGGACGCCCCGGACGGCGGGCCCGTGCCGGGACTCGACGTGATGATCCGGCACAACCCGTTCACCCCGGCCGACGACGTCGGCTGCGTCGCCGGACTCGTGTCACCCCGCCCCCTCGCCGGACCGCCGTACGATTCCGCACCGCGGCGCGCCACGTGGCCGGTGCGGTCGCGCCTGGCCCGCCTCGTCGCACGGCTCGCGGCACGAACCGGCCGGCCCGTCGGCGTGGTGGCGGCCGAGTGGTTCCTGCGCTACCTGGAGCACGTCGTCCGCCCCGTCCTCTGGCTGGACGGCGAGGCCGGCATCGCCCTCGAAGCGCACCAGCAGAACACGCTGCTCCTGCTGGATGCCGACGGCTGGCCCGCCGGTGGCCGCTACCGCGACAACCAGGGCTACTACTTCCGCGAGTCCCGGCGCGCCGAACTGACCGCCCGGCTTCACGGTCTCGGCGACCGCAGCGACACCTTCGTCCGGGACGAGGTCGCCGACGAGCGCCTCGTCTACTACCTCGCCGTCAACAACGTGTTCGGCCTGATCGGCGCCTTCGGCTCCCAGCGCCTCGCCGACGAGCGCCTCCTCCTCGCGGCCTTCCGCCGCTTCCTGACCGGTCTGGCCTCGGGGCCCGCCCCGTCGCGCACCGCCTTGCCCGGCCGCCTGCTCGACTCACCCGTGCTGCGCTGCAAGGCCAACCTGCTGACCCGGCTGCACGGCCTCGACGAACTCGCCGGCCCGGTCGACACCCAGTCCGTCTACGTCACCATCGCCAACCCCCTTCACAACTGAGCGCCGCACACATCCCGCCCACCTCGCCTCCCGAGAGGAGAGAGCACCGTGCCTTCCATCGACGCGACCGCCCCGACCGGCCCGGCCCCCGCCCGCCCCTACGGCCCCGGCCCGTGGCCCGCCGCCACGGATCCCCGCCCCTCCCCGTTCGGCCCGTTCACCGCCGAGGACGACGACCCGGACCGCGAGGACACGCTGGACCTGCGACTGCCCCCGGAGTTCCTCGCCCTCCGTGCCGAGACGACGGCGGACCCCCTCGGCCGGGTCACCACCTGGGGCCCGGTCACCACCCCCGCCGGCTCCTTCCGGCTGGTGCCCGTGCGCATCGATCACGACCTGCCGCTCGTCCACCGCTGGATGAACGACCCGGAGGTGGCCGGCTTCTGGGAACTCGCCGGGCCCGCGCGGCGGACGGAGGACCACCTGCGGGCCCAGCTGCACGGCGACGGACGCTGCGTGCCGTGTCTCGGCGTACTCGACGGCACGCCGATGAGCTACTGGGAGATCTACCGGGCGGACCTGGACCCGCTCGCCCGCAGCTATCCGGCCCGTCCCCACGACACCGGTATCCATCTGCTCATCGGCGACGCCGCGGACCGGGGGCGAGGGCTGGGCTCCGCCCTGCTCCGGGCCGTGGCCGACCTGATCCTGGACCGGCGCCCCGCCTGCCCCCGCGTCGTGGCGGAACCCGACCTGCGCAACATCCCCTCCATCGCCGCCTTCCTCAGCGCGGGCTTCCGGTTCGCGGCCGAGGTCGACCTGCCCGGCAAGCGGGCCGCCCTCGTGATCCGGGACCGGGTCCTGCGCGATGTGCTGTAGCGGCATGTGATCGCGTGCTCACCATGAGAGACGAGTGGCGGTGCCGCGGTGTTCCCGGACGGGAGTACGAATCCGGCGCGTGTCCGGTCCCGCCAGGGAAAGGGGATCGCCGGCCGGCCGACGGCCGCGACGCGCCGCCACCACCCCGAAGCCGCCGCCCCCCCTTCCGGGGGGCCGCCACCCGCGCGTGCCCGCCACCCCGCCACCACCCCAGGAGCCCCGGCCGTGATCCCGCCCCCCGCCCCCGCGACAGCCCCCCGTTTGTCACCGCGGGGCCGTAGGGTGGTCAGGCTATGACGAAGCCCTCCCTCCCCGAACTCCTGCATGCCGCCGTCGCCGCCGTCGGCGGCACGGAGCGCCCCGGCCAGGTGACCATGGCCGAAGCGGTCGCCGAGGCGATCGACGACGGCTCCCACCTGCTGGTCCAGGCCGGCACCGGCACCGGCAAGTCGCTGGGATACCTCGTGCCCGCGCTCGCGCACGGCGAGAGGGTGGTCGTCGCGACGGCCACGCTCGCCCTGCAGCGCCAGCTCGTGGAGCGGGACCTGCCGCGCACGGTGGACGCCCTGCACCCGCTGCTGCGCCGCCGGCCGGAGTTCGCCATGCTCAAGGGCCGGTCGAACTACCTGTGCCTGCACCGCCTGCACGAGGGCATGCCGCAGGACGAGGAAGAGGGGCTCTTCGACCAGTTCGAGGCCGCCGCGCCCACCAGCAAGCTGGGCCAGGACCTGCTGCGGCTGCGGGACTGGGCGGACGAGACCGAGAACGGCGACCGGGACGACCTCACCCCCGGTGTCTCGGACCGCGCCTGGGCCCAGGTGTCGGTGTCGTCGCGGGAGTGCCTGGGCGCGTCGAAGTGCGCGTACGGCGCCGAGTGCTTCGCGGAGATGGCCCGCGAGCGGGCCAAGCTCGCCGAGGTGGTCGTCACCAACCACGCCCTGCTGGCCATCGACGCCATCGAGGGCGCCCCGGTGCTGCCGCAGCACGAGGTGCTGATCGTGGACGAGGCGCACGAACTCGTCTCCCGCGTCACCGGCGTCGCCACCGGCGAACTGACGCCCGGCCAGGTGAACCGTGCCGTGCGCCGCTCCGCCAAGCTCGTCAACGAGAAGGCCGCCGATCAGCTCCAGACCGCCGCCGAGGGCTTCGAGCGGCTCATGGAACTGGCGCTCCCGGGCCGTCTGGAGGAGATCCCCGAAGACCTCGGCTACGCCCTGATGCAGCTGCGGGACGCCGCCCGTACGGTGATCTCCGCGATCGGCGCGACCCGCGACAAGTCCGTCCAGGACGAGGACGCGGTCCGCAAGCAGGCGTTGGCCTCGGTCGAGACGGTCCACGACGTGGCGGAACGGGTCCTGAACGGCTCGGAGTGGGACGTCGTCTGGTACGAGCGGCACGACCGGTTCGGAGCGTCCCTGCGGGTCGCCCCCATGTCGGTCTCCGGCCTGCTCAGGGAGAAGCTCTTCGCCGACCGGTCCGTCGTCCTCACCTCGGCGACGCTCAAGCTGGGCGGCGACTTCAACGGCGTCGGCGCCTCGCTGGGCCTCGGCCCGGAGGGCACCGAGGGCGAGGACCTGCCGCAGTGGAAGGGCATCGACGTCGGCTCGCCCTTCGACTACCGCAAGCAGGGCATCCTGTACGTCGCCAAACACCTGGCGCGGCCCGCGCGCGACGGGGACCGCGCGGACATGCTGGACGAGCTGACCGAGCTGATCCAGGCGGCCGGCGGGCGTACCCTCGGCCTCTTCTCGTCCATGCGGGCCGCCCAGCTCGCGGCGGAGGAGCTGCGCTCCCGCATCCCCGAGTTCCCGATCCTGCTCCAGGGCGAGGAGACGCTCGGCGAGCTGATCAAGAACTTCGCCGCCGACCCGCGGACATGCCTGTTCGGCACGCTCTCGCTCTGGCAGGGCGTCGACGTCCCCGGTCCCAGCTGTCAGCTGGTCGTCATGGACAAGATCCCGTTCCCGCGCCCCGACGACCCGCTGATGAGCGCGCGCCAGAAGGCGGTGGAGGACGCCGGCGGAAACGGCTTCATGGCGGTCGCCGCCACCCACGCGGCCCTGCTCATGGCGCAGGGCGCCGGCCGCCTCGTCCGGGCCTCCGGCGACCGGGGCGTGGTGGCCGTGCTGGACCAGCGGCTGGCGACCGCGCGCTACGGCGGCTACCTCAAGGCGTCACTGCCGGACTTCTGGTACACCACGGACCGCAATCAGGTCCGCAGGTCGCTCGCGGCGATCGACGCCGCGGCGAAGGAGGCCGAGGGGAAGTGACCCCCGGAGGCCGGTCGACGGCCACTCCGGGTGGGCGCGGCGCCCTGACGGCCGCCGCCGGCACGAGCAGGGCCCCGGAACCGGCGCAGGGGTTCCGGGGCCCGGTCAGGGAGCGAGCCGAAGGGGCTCGTTCGCCGCGGCCGTCACACGCGCCGCAGCACGGCGACGACCTTGCCCAGGATGGTCGCGTCGTCGCCGGGGATCGGCTCGTAGGCCGCGTTGTGGGGGAGGAGCCATACGTGGCCGTCCTCGCGCTTGAAGCGCTTGACAGTGGCCTCGCCGTCGAGCATCGCGGCCACGATGTCGCCGTTCTCGGCGACCGGCTGGCGGCGCACGGTGACCCAGTCGCCGTCGCAGATCGCGGCCTCGATCATGGAATCGCCGACGACCTTCAGGACGAAGAGTTCGCCGTCGCCGACGAGCTGGCGGGGCAGGGGGAAGACGTCCTCGACGGACTCCTCCGCGAGGATGGGGCCACCGGCGGCGATGCGGCCGACCAGCGGGACGTACGACGCGGCGGGCTTGCCGGCGGTGTCCGTGGGCTGCACGGTCACGGCCTGGTCCGATCCGCGGACCTCGTAGGCACGCGGGCGGTGGGGGTCGCGGCGCAGGAAGCCCTTGCGCTCCAGTGCCATCAGCTGGTGGGCGACGGAGGACGTGCTGGAGAGCCCGACGGCCTGGCCGATCTCCCGCATCGACGGCGGGTAACCGCGCCGCTGCACCGAGTCCCTGATGACCTCGATCACCCGGCGCTGCCGGTCGGTGAGCCCCGAGCTGTCCGCCCGGATGCCGGGAGGTCGGCCCGGCAGGGAGCGCTTGTTCCCCTCGGGATTCGTGGCTTCGTTCATCGCGTGTACCGGCTCGACTCGGCCCTGGGAGCGGTCCTGGGCGGTGATGGTGGCACTGTCTGCGGTGGTGGTCACGGCGGCCCCTCTCGATGGTCTCCCTGCTGCACAACGGTAGTTGCTTTCGAAAGGTTGCGCCAAACACACGTTCGAGTGAAAAAGTGCCTTTCGCCTGACGTGACCGGGTCTCCAGGTGTATAGCTAGCGCGACATTCGACGGACAAAAGCGCCCATTGTTGTACTCTTCACCGCTGGAGTCGCACGCCGCGCGGGCGGCGCCCTCAGTCTGCCATCCGGAATGCCACAGTCCGGTATCCGGGGTCCCTTCTGTGCGGAAGTGCCGCGCGCCCTGCCTGTCGCGCCCACCGTATCCCCGTGAACGGTGCCGTGGGGCGGCGGTGCGCCCCCGTGTTCCGGCGGGTGGCCGCCGGTACTCCGGGTACCTGTCCAGCGCGACACGCGTGTCTGCCTTGGTGAATGAGTCGATCCCCACATGTAGTGGTTGGATGGCTACAGCGGCCCACAAGTTGTGGTCCCCCCGGTCGGAGGCGGCTCTTCGATCGCCTATGCTTAGGGCTGCTTCGCGAGGCCTGTGGGTCGGGCGAGGCTGACGAGTCTGCTGTGAGGAGGGTTGGAGAAACATGCACTGCCCCTTCTGCAGGCACCCCGACAGCCGCGTGGTCGACAGTCGTACGACCGACGACGGCACGTCCATCCGCAGGCGCCGCCAGTGCCCCGACTGCTCCCGTCGTTTCACGACCGTGGAGACGTGCTCGCTCATGGTGGTGAAGCGGTCCGGAGTCACCGAACCGTTCAGCCGCACCAAGGTCATCAACGGCGTGCGCAAGGCGTGCCAGGGACGGCCGGTCACCGAGGACGCGCTCGCCCAGCTCGGGCAGCGGGTCGAGGAGGCGGTGCGGGCGACCGGAAGCGCCGAGCTGACCACCCACGACGTGGGGCTGGCCATACTCGGCCCGTTGCAGGAGCTGGACCTCGTCGCCTATCTGCGGTTCGCCTCCGTCTACCGGGCGTTCGACTCGCTCGAGGACTTCGAGGCCGCGATCGCGGAGCTGAGGGAGGCGACACGCCCCGCCGCGGACGAGGAAGACGCCGGCGCGGGGAGCCAGGAAGACCATCGCGGGCCGGCCGGGACCAAGCAGGTTCCCGAGCCCGCGCACGCCGCCGACTGACCGACGGACCGGAATCCGGACGGAGAACCGGGTTCCGGTCGTGCGGCGGCGAACGAAGACCTGTTGCGGGTGGCGGCTGCGGCTGCCCGCGACGCCAGACAGAAACATGTGCCCACGGGAACAACGGGGGCATTTCAGGGCGTTTTCGCCCGTAGGGAGGCGGCATGACAGAGACGGCGAGCGGTCCGGCACGAGGTTCCCGCGCCAAGGGCACCAAGGGCAGCAAGGGACTGCGCATCGAGCGCATCCACACCACCCCCGGCGTGCACCCGTACGACGAGGTGTCGTGGGAGCGCCGTGACGTCGTCATGACCAACTGGCGCGACGGCTCGGTCAACTTCGAGCAGCGTGGCGTCGAATTCCCCGACTTCTGGTCGGTGAACGCGGTCAACATCGTCACCAGCAAGTACTTCCGGGGCGCCGTCGGCACCCCGCAGCGCGAGACCAGCCTCAAGCAGCTGATCGACCGCATCGTGAAGACGTACCGGAAGGCCGGTGAGGACTACAAGTACTTCTCCTCTCCCGCCGACGCCGAGATCTTCGAGCACGAGCTGGCCTACGCCCTCCTGCACCAGATCTTCAGCTTCAACAGCCCCGTCTGGTTCAACGTCGGCACGAAGCAGCCCCAGCAGGTCTCGGCCTGCTTCATCCTGTCCGTCGACGACTCCATGGAGTCGATCCTCGACTGGTACAAGGAAGAGGGCATGATCTTCAAGGGCGGCTCCGGCGCCGGCCTGAACCTCTCCCGCATCCGCTCCTCCAAGGAGCTGCTCTCCTCCGGCGGCAACGCCTCCGGCCCCGTCTCCTTCATGCGTGGCGCCGACGCCTCCGCCGGCACCATCAAGTCCGGCGGTGCCACCCGCCGCGCCGCCAAGATGGTGGTGCTCGACGTCGACCACCCCGACATCGAGGACTTCATCGAGACCAAGGTCAAGGAAGAGGAGAAGATCCGCGTCCTGCGCGACGCGGGTTACGACATGGACCTGGGCGGCGACGACATCACGTCCGTCCAGTACCAGAACGCCAACAACTCGGTCCGTGTGAACGACGAGTTCATGAAGGCGGTCGAGGACGGCGGCAAGTTCGGCCTGCGCGCCCGCATGACCGGTGAGGTCATCGAGGAGGTCGACGCCAAGGCGCTCTTCCGCAAGATCGCCGAGGCCGCCTGGGCCTGTGCCGACCCGGGCATCCAGTACGACGACACGATCAACAACTGGCACACCTGCCCCGAGTCCGGCCGGATCACCGCGTCGAACCCGTGCAGCGAGTACATGCACCTGGACAACACGTCCTGCAACCTGGCCTCGCTGAACCTGATGAAGTTCCTGAAGGACGACGGCAAGGGCAACCAGTCCTTCGAGACCGAGCGCTTCCAGAAGGTCGTCGAGCTGGTCATCACCGCGATGGACATCTCGATCTGCTTCGCGGACTTCCCGACCCAGAAGATCGGCGAGAACACCCGCGCCTTCCGCCAGCTCGGCATCGGCTACGCCAACCTCGGCGCCCTGCTGATGGCCACCGGCCACGCCTACGACTCCGACGGCGGTCGCGCCCTGGCCGGCGCCATCACCTCCCTGATGACGGGTACGGCCTACCGCCGCTCCTCCGAGCTGGCCGAGGTCGTCGGCACCTACGACGGCTACGCCCGCAACGCCGACGCCCACAAGCGCGTCATGAAGCAGCACGCCGACGCCAACGGCACGGCCGTCCGCATGGACGACCTGGACACCCCGGTCTGGGCCGCCGCCACGGAGGCCTGGCAGGACGTGCTGCGCCTCGGCGAGAAGAACGGTTTCCGTAACGCCCAGGCGTCCGTCCTCGCGCCGACCGGCACCATCGGTCTCGCGATGTCCTGCGACACCACCGGTGTCGAGCCCGACCTCGCGCTGGTGAAGTTCAAGAAGCTGGTCGGCGGCGGCTCGATGCAGATCGTCAACGGCACCGTCCCGCAGGCCCTGCGCCGCCTGGGCTACCAGGAGGAGCAGATCGAGGCGATCGTCGCCCACATCGCCGAGAACGGCAATGTGATCGACGCCCCCGGTCTCAAGCAGGAGCACTACGAGGTGTTCGACTGCGCCATGGGCGAGCGCGCCATCTCCCCGATGGGCCACGTCCGCATGATGGCCGCGATCCAGCCGTGGATCTCCGGTGCCATCTCCAAGACGGTCAACATGCCGGAGACGGCGACCGTCGAGGAGGTCGAGGAGATCTACTTCGAGGCCTGGAAGCTGGGCGTCAAGGCGCTCGCGATCTACCGCGACAACTGCAAGGTGGGCCAGCCGCTCTCCGCCAAGACGAAGGACTCGGCGGACGAGAAGAAGGCCGAGGAGCCCGCGGCCGTCGAGACCAAGGTCGAGAAGGTCGTCGAGTACCGTCCGGTCCGCAAGCGCCTCCCCAAGGGCCGCCCGGGCATCACCACCTCCTTCACGGTCGGTGGCGCCGAGGGCTACATGACCGCCAACTCCTACCCCGACGACGGTCTCGGCGAGGTCTTCCTGAAGATGTCCAAGCAGGGCTCCACCCTCGCGGGCATGATGGACGCCTTCTCCATCGCCGTCTCCGTCGGCCTCCAGTACGGCGTCCCCCTGGAGACGTACGTCTCGAAGTTCACCAACATGCGCTTCGAGCCGGCCGGCATGACGGACGACCCCGACGTGCGGATGGCGCAGTCGATCGTCGACTACATCTTCCGCCGCCTGGCGCTGGACTTCCTGCCCTTCGAGACCCGCTCCGCGCTCGGCATCCACTCCGCCGAGGAGCGCCAGCGCCACCTGGAGACCGGCTCCTACGAGCCGGCCGACGACGAGGTCGACGTCGAGGGCCTGGCCCAGTCGGCGCCGCGTGCCCAGGAGCTGAAGGCGGTCGCCACGCCGAAGGCCGAGACCGAGGCGGCCAAGCCCGCCCCGAAGCAGGCCCACACCAGCGCCGAGCTGGTGGAGATGCAGCTGGGCATCCAGGCCGACGCCCCGCTGTGCTTCTCCTGCGGTACGAAGATGCAGCGGGCCGGTTCCTGCTACATCTGCGAGGGCTGCGGCTCGACCAGCGGTTGCAGCTGATGACACGCCGTCCGTGAGGTAAGGGGCGCCGGCCATGGGCCGGCGCCCCTTACGCGTGCGCGGGGAGAACGTCAGGGACGGTGCGCCCGGCCCATCACCTGGGTGAAGGTCGCCGGGTCCCCGTCGAAGCCGCGCAGGCCGGGCCGGAAGGTCCACTCACCGGCGCCGTCCCGGACGAACTCGGCGATCGCGGCGGCCGTCGCCCCGGACACCGAGCCGAAGTCGTCCTCGGCGAGCACGGTGTAGCCCTCGCGGATGCGGAGGGCGGGACGCAGGACGTCGGCGAACGCCTTGTGCCCGTACCGCTGCTGGATGACGGCGCCCACCACCACGCGCGCGTAGCGGCCGTCGAGCCGGTCCAGTTCGAGCGTCATGACCTCGTCCCAGCCGAACCCCTTGCCGTCCGTGCTGTCACGGTTGAGGGTGATCGTGCCGTCCGGCGAGCGGCTGTCGAAGTGCACCAGATAGGCCGGATCCCCGTACGCGTCGTCCGCGATGAAGGTCGCGGCGATGATGTCGAGATCGGTCGGCGAGTGACCCGCCGGACTGGGGTCCCACTTGAGCGCGACCTCGACCTTGCGGATTCCCTTGTTGAAGCCGGTCATCAGGCTTCCCTCTCCCCCTGTGGCTCGACCCCAACTCCGGTGCGGCCGGGGTTTCTTGTTTATCGTGCCACGTACGCGGCCGCGTACGCGCGCACGATCTCCCCAAGGCGTGACCGGCGCCACGTCCGCTGGCCGTACGATGGCGCGGTGCTGGTCAAGTGGATTCGCTGCACCGTGACGGACCGCCGGGGTTTCGAGCGGGGGCAGCGGAAATGGGCGGGGCTTCCGGGGGAGCCGGGTTTCCGGGGGCAGGGCGGGGGCTGGAGCCGGCAGCGGCCGGGGGTGGCGCACCTCTTCGCCTTCTGGGAGAGCCGGGCCTTCTACGACTCCTTCATGGCCCGCTCGCACGACCGCCTGGCCGCGGCCCAGTCCGGCACCTTCAAGGACGCCCAGGTCAAGCTGTTCGAGTACCGCTTCGACGTGAAGACCGGATTCGAGCCGCGCTTCACCGACGCCGATCTGATCCGCGTGGCCCTGTGCACGGTCCGCGAGGAGCGCGTGGAGCACTTCACGCTCATGCAGGAGAAGGTCTGGAACCCGGCGATGGCCGGCTCGCCCGGCATGATCCGCGGCATGTTCGCCGAGGCGCCCGAGCAGGAGTTCCTGATCCTGTCGATGTGGCGCTCGGCGGCCGAGCACGGCAAATACCGCACCGAGCGCGTGGAACGCCTCGCCCTGCGCGCCCAGACCGAGGCGGACATCGCGGCGCTCTCCGGTGACATCGTGGACCTGGAGCCGTCCTGGACGGTCTGAGGGGAGCGCGAAGAAGGGTACGAGGCGTGCGAAGGCGATCCGGAGCGCGCGGGGTGGTCCGGGGCGCGCGAGGGTTTGACGGGCGAACGCACGCCAAGAGGGCCGTACGGCGCCTTTGGAGCGGCCCGGCGCGCGGGATTCGTGTGACCTACGCCGTATGGAGCCGGTAGGAGTGCTCGACCGGCCGCCGTTCGATCTAGGGTTTCGGCATGGCACGACCACGGCGCATCGTCCTTGTCCGGCACGGCGAGTCCACGGGCAACGTCGACGACTCCGTGTACGAGCGCGAGCCCGACCACGCCCTCGCGCTGACCGAGCGCGGACGGCGGCAGGCCGAGGAGACCGGGGAGCGGCTCCGCGAGCTGTTCGGCAGGGAGCGGGTGAGCGTGTACGTCTCCCCGTACCGGCGTACCCACGAGACCCTCCGCGCCTTCCGGCTCGACCCCGAGCTGATACGCGTCCGGGAGGAGCCCCGGCTGCGCGAGCAGGACTGGGGGAACTGGCAGGACCGCGACGACGTGCGCCTGCAGAAGGCGTACCGGGACGCGTACGGGCACTTCTTCTTCCGCTTCCCGCAGGGCGAGTCCGGCGCCGACGTGTACGACCGGGTCGGCGGGTTCCTGGAAAGCCTCTACCGCAGCTTCGAGGCCCCCGACCACCCCCCGAACGTGCTCCTGGTGACCCACGGGCTCGCCATGCGGCTGTTCTGCATGCGCTGGTTCCACTGGACGGTCGCGGAATTCGAGTCGCTGTCCAATCCCGGGAACGCCGAGATGCGGATGCTCGTTCTGGGAGAGGACGGCAAGTACACACTCGACCGGCCCTTCGAACGCTGGCGCGAGCCGGTGCCGCACTGGGTCACCGGATAGGCTGGCAGGGCGATGACCGCTGACTCCTCTTCCCCCGGACGCCTGGAGCGCGCTCTGGCGAGCCTGCGCGGACTGGCCGTGGGGGACGCGCTGGGCTCCCAGTTCTTCGTCCCCGCGAACCTTCCCCTGCTCAAGCGCCGCGAGCTGCCGCCGGGCCGCTGGCAGTGGACGGACGACACCGAGATGGCCTGCTCCGTGGTCGCCGTCCTGGCCGCCCATCACCGCGTCGACCAGGACGCGCTCGCCCGCTCCTTCGCCGAGCACCACGACTTCGACCGCGGGTACGGCCCCGCGGTCAACCGGCTGCTGCGCCTGGTCCGGGAGGGCGAGGACTGGCGCCGGCTGGCCGCCGGGCTGTTCAACGGCCAGGGCTCCTGGGGCAACGGCGCGGCGATGCGGATCGCGCCTCTCGGGGCGTGGTACGCGGACGATCCGGAGCAGGCGACCCACCAGGCGGAGATCTCGGCCTACACCACGCATCAGCACCGGGAGGCCGTGGTCGGGGCCATGGCCGTGGCCGCCGCGGCGGCGTTCGCCGGTTCCCCGGACGGTCCGCCCGCCCCGGAGGCCCTCCTCGACGGCGTCATCGCCCTCGTACCGAAGAGCGCGGTCGGCCAGGGCCTGCGCCGCGCCCGGGACATGCTCGACTACGGCGACGCGGGCACCGTCGCGGCCGTCCTGGGCTGCGGACGCCGTACGACCGCCCACGACACGGTCCCCTTCGCCCTCTGGTCCGCCGCTCGCTCCCTTGGCGACTATCCGACGGCGTTCTGGACCACGGCCCAGGTCGGCGGGGACGTGGACACCACCTGCGCGATCGTGGGCGGTGTGCTGGCCGCCGCCCGGGCGGGGAGCCCGCCCGCCGAGTGGGCCGGTCACACGGAGGCACTGCCGGACTGGGTGCCCACCGGCCCCACCGGCGTCTGACCGCCCCTGCCGGCGCCCGGGCCCGGCCTTGGTCGCGCCGGCGAGGACTCTCCGTGCGGTGATGGGAACCGTGCGTCACCGTCGCTCGTTGTCCCGGTGTCCGTCGCCTGCCGTGTTCGCGTACGGGCGGGCCGCAGGTGCGATGACGGGGACGGAGGGGTGCGAGATGGTGTCCGGTCCGCCGTTGCCGTTGCCGCAGTGCGGAGCCGGACCGGGCCCGGCTCCGCGCCTCCTTCTCTTGCGGGCGTTGGCGACCGTGACGCGGCCGGCCGGGTCCCCGTGGGCGCCGTCCGCTGTCCGGCAGGGGCCCGGCCGGCCGCGGCTTCGCGCGATGTGGCCCGGATCAGCCCAGGTGCGGGCCCGCCGTGCCGGCGAGGGAGTCCAGGTCGCTCTTGCGGACCCTCAGCACCAGTGCGGCGGTGACGAAGGCGAGTGCCGCCATCGCGGCGGCCGGGACGAAGGCGGTGGAGATGCCGTGGGCGAGCACGTCGTGCCCCCACGGCGCGGGCAGCTGGTGCGTCGTGGCGAACTGCGCCTTCTGCTCCGGCGAGCCGTCGGCGAGGAACTTCGGCAGCTGCTTCTTCGCCTCGTCGGTGCTGGCCGACCCGAAGACGGTCGTCAGGATGGACAGGCCGAGCGAACCGCCGACCTGCTGCATGGCGTTGAGCAGACCCGAGGCCGCGCCCGCCTCATGCTGGGCGACACCGGCCACGGCGGTGACGGTGGCCGTCACGAAGGTCAGGCCCATACCGAAGCCGAACACCAGCATCGGGCCCAGCACTCCGCCCGTGTAGGTGCTGTCGGGCTTGATGAAGGTCTGCCAGGCCAGCCCGGCCGTCACCAGCGCCGCGCCGGCCATCATGAACGGCTTGGGACCGAACACCGGCAGGAAGCGCTGCGACAGGCCCGCGCCCACCGCGATCGCGGCCGTCACGGGGAGGAAGGCGAAACCGGCCTTGATGGCGCTGTAGCCGAGCACGTTCTGCACGAAGAGCACGATGTAGAAGAACATGCCGAACATCGCCGCGGCCAGGCACAGCATGATCACATAGGTGCCCCAGCGGTTCCGGTCCGCGAACATCCGGAGCGGGGTGATCGGCTCCTTCGCCCGCAGCTCGATGAAGACGAAGGCGAGCAGCAGCACCACGGCCGCGGCGAAGGACCCGATCGTGAGTCCGTCCCGCCAGCCGTCCTCCGCGGCGCGGATGAACCCGTACACCAGCGACGCCATGCCGATCGTGGAGGTGAGGGCGCCGGCGAGGTCGAAGCGTCCCGGATGGCGCACGGACTCGTTGATGTACAGCGGCGCGAGGAACGCGATCAGCACACCGATGGGCACGTTGACGAACAGCACCCATCGCCAGTCGAGCCAGTCGGTGAGCATGCCGCCCGCGAGCAGGCCGATGGCACCGCCGCCGGCGGACACGGCGGCGAACACACCGAAGGCCCGGTTGCGTTCCGGGCCTTCGGGGAAGGTGGTCGTTATCAGCGCCAGCGCCGTGGGGGACGCTATCGCGCCGCCCACTCCCTGCAGGGCCCGCGCGGCCAGCAGCTGCCAGGGTTCCTGGGCCAGGCCGCCCAGGAGCGAGGCGAAGGTGAAGAGCAGGATGCCCGCCATGAACACCCGGCGGCGGCCGAGGATGTCACCGGCCCGCGCGCCGAGCAGCAGCAGGCCGCCGAAGGTGAGCGTGTAGGCGCTGACCACCCACGTCAGGTCGGTCGTGCTGAAGCTGAGCGCTTCTTGAATGTGCGGGAGGGCGATATTCACAATCGTCGCGTCGAGTACCACCATGAGCTGACAGGCCGCGATGACGGTGAGGGCGATGCCGGGGTGCCCCGCCCGGCGGGCCGCGCCCGATTTCTGGTCGTCTGCGAGAAGCTGAGAGGTTGTCACTATGGGTCCCCCATACAGGCATTAGTGAACGCTCGCGTTCACTGTCGCGCCCACGGTAGTGAGTCTCCGACAGTGAACGCAAGCGTTCACTCAGCCGCGCGTCGCGCCCCGCGTCCCCCTTGCCGCGGCGCGGCGCCACTGCCCCGGAAGTCCCGCTCACCTCGCAAGCTGGAGAAACACAGATGGTTACCTCGCGCTGTACGGCCGCGTCCGCCGGGACGGCCTCCCCACGCCGGCGCGGTGCGGTGCTGGAGCGGGCGATCCTGGACGCCGCCCTGGAACAGCTCAGTACGGTCGGCTGGAAGGGCCTGACCATGGAGGGCGTCGCGGCCGGCGCCCACACCGGCAAGGCGGCGGTCTACCGCCGCTGGCCCTCCAAGGAGGACCTGGTCGCGGACGCCCTGGTGTCCGGGCTGCCCCGGGTGGAGAAGGCCCCGGACCTGGGCAGCGTGCGCGAGGACCTCCTCACCCTGTGCCGGCAGGTGCGGCAGATCATGTACTCACGGCCCGGCGCCGCACTGCGTTCGGTCATTCACGAATGCGATCAGGTGCAGGCGGAGCGCTTCGAAGGGGTGATCCTCGGGAGCGTGGTCGAGCCGACCGTGGAGCTGGTGCGCCAGGTCATCGTCCGCGGAATAGAGCGGGGAGAGGTCCGGGATGACGCGGCCAACGGCTATGTCTTCGACGCCATCCCGGCCATGATGATGTACCGGTCGAAGGTGTGCGCGAGCGAATGGGACGATCAAGATCTCGAAGAGATGGTCGACCTGCTGATGCTCCCGCTGCTGCGGCCCTACGGAGCCTGACGGCCCGCGCCGGGACCCCTCGCGCCCACGGGGAGACCGGGGTGTCGCGCGACGATCCCGGGAGCGTACGCTAAGGGCGCCATGCCGTACGAACCGCCTACTCACACCGTCGAGCGCTCCCTGCGCGCCACGACCGGAGCGAAGGTCATTGCCGGTGTCGACGAGGTGGGGCGCGGCGCGTGGGCCGGTCCCGTCACGGTCTGCGCGGCGATCACCGGACTGCGCCGCCCGCCCGAGGGCCTGACCGACTCCAAGCTGCTCACGGTCAAACGGCGCACCGAACTCGCCGAGACCCTGCGGGCATGGGTGACGGCCTACGCGCTGGGGCATGCTTCCCCCGAGGAGATCGACCACCTGGGGATGACGGCAGCGCTGCGGCTGGCCGCGGTGCGCGCCCTGGACGCCCTGCCGGTCCGCCCCGACGCCGTGATCCTCGACGGGAAGCACGACTACCTCGGCGCTCCCTGGCAGGTCCGCACGGTGATCAAGGGCGATCAGTCGTGTGTGGCCGTCGCGGCGGCGTCGGTGATCGCCAAGGTTCAGCGCGACAAAATGATGGCCGAACTGGGTGTCGACCATGCAGACTTCGGATTTGCGGACAACGCCGGGTATCCGTCGCCCGTGCACAAGGCCGCGCTGGCGGAGCGGGGGCCCACCCCGCACCACCGTTTGTCATGGGCGTATCTTGATGCGTTGCCTCAGTGGCGGCACCTCAAGAAGGTCCGCAACTGGGCGGACGGAAGCGTTCCGGAAATTGAGGGTCAGCTCGGCTTCGATTTCTGACGGTTCCGCTCGCACTGATGTGCCACCCGGTCATCCGCACCGCACCAACGTTTGATAAAAATCAGCTCATGCCTCTCATTCCCGAGGAGCCTCAGATTCACGAGAGTGCCCAGGGTCCCCGCGCCACTCCGGCCAGTGGCCGCACCGCGCCGACCCCCCGCCCCGTACCCGGCCCCCGCCCCGCGGCTCCGTCCCGCCCCGGTCGTCCCGGCCCTCTGCGGCCCACGCCGCCGGCGCAGCGCACACCGCGAGACGTGGTTCCGGCCCAGCCCGGCCCCTCCGGCCCGGCCGCTCCCGCCGCCGCGGCGAGCCCGCAGATCCAGTTGATCCCGGCTTCGGCCGAGGGTGCGCTCGACGCCGCCGAGGAGGCGGTGGACCTGCTCCTGGACTCGGGCCGCGCCCCCGGCGACGTGCTCGTGATCACCACGGGTGCCCAGCACCCGTGGGCCGAACACGAACTGTCCTTCGGTGAAACGTCCTACTGGGCGCAGCACGACGCAGGTGACGACGTCTTCTACGCGGACGCCGCCGTCGCCTCCCGTGCCGCCTCCCGCCCGGTGGTCGTCGTGGCCGTCAACGGAGGCCCCGCCTCCGTGGCCGCCACCGCCCTCCCGCTGGCCCACGCCCGTGCCGGTGCACTGCTGATCGTCTGCGGCGACCCGCAGCAGATCAACTCGGTGCTGGGCGCGGGCGTCTGAGGCGCGTCCGGCACCTCGGGACACCGAGGTGCCGAAGGGGCCGCTCGGGCGGGATCCGCACGGCGCGGCTTTCGGCGTGCCCGGACAACGGGCCGTGACGGTAGGGGCTGCCCTTCCGCGGGCGGCCCGGCAAGCGCCGGCAGCGGTCGTGCCGGGCAGTGATCCGGGCCGTCACGGCGGTGCCTGCCGGACCGGACGCGCGCCCCGCCGGTGCGACCGGCAACGGTCGCCGGGTGCCTCCGCGGCGTGATCCCGGCGGACGACCGGGGGCCGTGGCGACCGGTGCGCCCTCCGACAGGCACAGGACCCGCAGGGGCCGGAGCCGGGACAGGTGTACCCACAGGGTGCCCCTTGCTGAGACTTCCCGCGCACGCTGCGCGGCCCGGTCGTCGCGCACCGGCCGGACGGCCGCACGGGCATCCGGCCGGTCGGCGGCACGCTTCGTCGTACCGCCCGCACCGCGCCGGTCAGCGGGCCGCCGCCCGGCGCAGGACGTCGGAGACCGGACCGCCGGTACGCGGCGCGAGCGGCGGGGACTGCGACGCGGCGAACGGTTCCGGCGCCGAGTGCGCGTTGGGCCGGCGCCCGCCGCGTCCCTCGCCGAGCACCTGCCAGCCGTCGTGGGTCAGCGTGATGTACGCGCCGCAGCGCAACCCGTGCAGGGTGCAGGCGTCGCGCAGCCCCCACATCCAGGCACCGTCCTCCTCGGTCCAACGCGCGTCGCCCTCACGGCAGTAGAGCAGGACGGCCGTGCGCACGGGGGTGCGGCGACGCAGGTCGTGCGGGATCACCCTGCGCAGTTGGGCCAGCAGCGCGTTGCGGAACATCCAGCCGTCGGCCGGGGCGGTCCGGCGCGTGAACGAGGCGCTCGCCCGCAGCCGCTCGTCCGGGTCGAGCACGGCCACGACCGCCGTCAGCGGCTTCGGGTGGTGGCGGGTGTGCAGGCCGCTGACGACCTCACGGGGGTTGCGCAGCAGAGGGATTCCGGCGGCGGCCCACTCCGCAGGTTCGAGCAGACGGCTGGCGGAAGCGGCGGACGGGGGCGTCGACAACGAGGCCGCCGAGGACGATGCGAATCCGAAGGTCACGTTCCTCCCTTCGGCTACGCGCCCGTGCTGCGGGCGAGGTGGATGCGGGGGAGCGCGCACCGCAGCGGAGCCCAACCGGATCACGGGTGAGTCGTGCAGGTGGCGGACTTCAATTCTTCCTGTCGAACTGGGTTGCGGCAACGAGCAATTGGTGCCGCCGAGGGTTATCTGGTAGTGCGTGGCTTATATCCCTACCCAAAGGCCGGACCGTCGACGCCTGCGCCGTCCGCCCCCGCGCCGGCGGGCCGCCGCGAACGGCACGCGGCGGCCCGGACCAGCGCTGATCCGGTGCTCACCCCTGGACGGCGAGGACCAGTGGCAGCACGCCACGCGCTCCGGACCTGCGCAGCAGACGGGCCGCGACCGCCAGGGTCCAGCCCGTCTCCATGAAGTCGTCGACCAGCAGCACCGGACCCTCGCCCGCGGCGAGCGCAGCCGCCAGGGCGGGCGGCACCGTCAACGCCCCGTCGAGGGCCTTCAGCCGCTGTGCGCTGTTGCTGCGCGGCATGCGGGGCGCGTCCCCTGCGTACTCCACCGAGCCGAGCAGGGGCAGCCTACCGACCTCGGAGATGTGCGTGCCCAGGGAGTGGATCAGCCGGGGCCGGCCGCGCGAGGCCATGGTGACCACGCCCACCGGCCGGGCCGGGGCGTCGGACGCGCCGGAGGCCCAGCCGCCGGGCCCACGCGCCCAGTCGGCCAGCACGTCGACCACGGCTCGCGCCACGTCGTCCGGCACCGGCGCGTCCGGCGTCTGCGGCGCGAGCAGCGGACGCAGCCGGTTGCCCCAGCCGATGTCCGACAGGCGCCCGAGGGCCCGTCCGGGCAGGGCCTGTTCGCCCGCGGGGATGCGCCCCTTGAGGGCGATACCGATGGCCGGGAGCCCGGTCGGCCACATCCGCCGGGGCTCCACCTCCACCCCGGCCCGGCCGAGGTCGCTCCGCGCCGCCTCCAGGGCCGCCGGGGACAGGCCCGAGGTGAAGCGCGGCCCCGCGCAGTTGTCACAGCGGCCGCACGGCTTGGCGCCCTCGTCGTCCAACTGGCGCTGGAGGAACTCCATCCGGCACTCGGTGGTCGTCGCGTACTCGCGCATCGCCTGCTGCTCGGCCGCGCGCTGCCGGGCCACCCACGCATAGCGCTCGGCGTCGTACGACCACGGCTGCCCGGTGGCCGTCCAGCCGCCCTTGACCCGCCGCACCGCACCGTCCACGTCGAGGACCTTCAGCATCGTCTCCAGACGGGAACGGCGCAGCTCGACCAGCGGTTCCAGGGCGGGCAGCGACAGCGGCCCGTCCGCCCGCGAGAGGACGTCGAGGGTGCGCCGGACCAGGTCCTCGGAGGGGAAGGCCAGCGAGGCGAAGTACTCCCAGATGGCCTCGTCCTCCTTGCCCGGCAGCAGCAGCACCTCGGCGTGGGCGACGCCGCGCCCGGCCCTGCCGACCTGCTGGTAGTAGGCGATGGGGGAGGAGGGCGAGCCGAGATGGACGACGAAACCGAGGTCCGGCTTGTCGAAACCCATGCCGAGCGCGGAGGTGGCCACCAGAGCCTTGACGCGGTTGGCGAGCAGGTCGTCCTCCGCCTGCTGCCGCTCGGCGTTCTCCGTCTTGCCCGTGTACGAGGCGACGGTGTGCCCGCGCTGCCGCAGGAAGGCGGTGACCTCCTCGGCGGCGGCCACAGTGAGCGTGTAGACGATGCCGGAACCCGGCAGGTCGTCGAGGTGGTCGGCGAGCCAGGCCATCCGGTGCGCGGCGTCCGGCAGCCGCAGCACGTTGAGGCTCAGGCTCTCCCGGTCCAGCGGCCCGCGCAGCACCAGCGCGTCGGACGCGCCGCCCGTGCCGAGCTGCTCCGCGACGTCCGCGGTCACCCGGGCGTTGGCCGTGGCGGTGGTCGCCAGCACGGGCACGCCGGAGGGCAGCTCGCCGAGCATGGTGCGCAGCCGGCGGTAGTCGGGGCGGAAGTCGTGGCCCCAGTCGGAGATGCAGTGGGCCTCGTCCACGACCAGCAGACCGGTGGCGGCGGACAGCTTGGGCAGCACCTGGTCGCGGAAGTCGGGGTTGTTCAGCCGCTCCGGCGAGACGAGCAGCACGTCGACCCCGCCCGCCGCGATCTCCGCCTGGACGGCGTCCCACTCCTCGGTGTTGGCCGAGTTGATCGTCCGGGCGTGGATGCCGGCCCGGCCCGCCGCGTCCACCTGGTTGCGCATGAGCGCGAGCAACGGCGAGACGATCACCGTGGGACCGCTGCCTCTTGCCCGCAGCAGCGAGGTCGCGACGAAGTACACCGCGGACTTGCCCCAGCCCGTGCGCTGGACGACCAGGGCCCGGCGCCGGTCGGCGACCAGCGCCTCGATCGCGCGCCACTGGTCCTCGCGCAGCCGGGCGGCGCCCGTGGCATCCCCGACGAGCCGGGCGAGAACGGCATCGGCCTCTGCTCGGAGATCCGCGTTGCTCGTGTGTTCCATGCGTTCCATACAACAGGACGGGACCGACAACCGGGCGGGCCCGGGCCGGGGCTGTGGACAACCAGGACGGCGTTGTCGTGTCCCTGATCCGAGTTATCCACAGGGTCAAGCGGAATCCGAGGATCCGCGAGATCGTCGGCGCATGACGAATCACAGCGAAACCGCCGGACCCTTCGGAAACGACGACATCTCCGGGCACGACCCGTCCGCCGGACCCGTCGACCACACCGCGCAGGTCACCCTGCGCACCCCCGCCGAACTGGCCGACGCCCTGCCCTACCTGCTCGGCTACCGCCCCGAGGACAGCATGGTGCTCGTCGCCCTGCACGACCGGCAAGGCCGCGGCAGGTTCGGCGGCCGGGCCCGGCTCGGCATCCCCGCGAGCGAGGAGGACTGGGAGGCCGCCGCCCGGCAGCTGGCCCGCGGACTGGTGACCGGCAGTGAGCGGCGCGGCGCCCGGCCCGAGGGCATGGTGGCCTACGTCTGCCAGGAACCGGGCCCCGGAGAGACCGGCCGGGAGGTCAAACAACGGCTCACGAGGCTCGCCCAGCTGATGCGCACCGAGTGCGGCAGCCTCGACGTGCCGGTCGTCGAGGCCCTGTGCGTCTCGGACGGACGCTTCTGGTCGTACTGCTGCCCGGTCACGGGCTGCTGCCCCGAGGAAGGCTCGCCGATGGGCCTGCCCGGCACCTCCGTACTCGCCGCGGCGGCCACCTACGCCGGCCTCCAGGTGCGCGGCACGCTGAAGGAACTGCGCGCCCGGCTGCAGCCCTGGGAGTCCACCGCGGCGCTGGACCAGGAGATCGCCCTCGACGCGGCGGGCATGAGCCTGGTGCCCCGCATCCTGGACGAGACGACCCGCCGGGGCGTGGCGGAGGAGACCCTCCTCCTCGCCGAGCGGGTCATCCACCGCCTGGCCGCGACGACCCCGGTGTCCGGCACCCACCCGGCGGACGTCCGCGACGACGGCCTCCTCGACGCCGACGAGGCGGCGGCCCTGATCCTCGGGCTCCAGGACCGCATGACCCGCGACAGGGCCGCCGCCTGGATGGAAGGAGACGTGGCAGGCCCCGCACTGCGGCTCTGGCGCGCCCTGGCCCGCCGCTGCGTCGGCCCCTACAGCGAGCACGCCGCCGCGCCGCTGACCCTCGCGGGCTGGGTGGCATGGTCCACGGGCGACGAACTGGAGGCGCGCGAGGCACTGGCCATGGCGCTGGGCGCGGACCCCGACTACCTCTTCGCACGCCTGCTGCACCAGGCGTGCAACGAAGGACTCGACCCGGAAGCGGTCCGCCGCTGCCTGCGCGCCCAGAACCCGTCGGACCCACCGGAGCCGGCCACCGGCCGGACGGACCCGGCACCGCGGCAGGCACTCGCCGAGCCCCTCCAGGCTCCGGAATCCCGGCAGGCGCCCGCCGAGCCCGCTCAGGACCCGGCTCCGGCACCCGGGACCCCGGCGGACGGCCACGGCTGCGGTTCCCGGCCGGGCGGGCAGCGCAGGCGCCGGTCGCGCAGCGCGGCCCGTGACGACGACCGTCACGCAGCCCGGACCAAGGCCGACCGGCGCAGGCCGGCCGACTCCCGCCCCCGGTCGGCCCCGGCCGGACCGACCCGGCCCGGCACCCGCGGAGCGAGCATCGGGCGCACGCGCGCCACCCGCCCCGAAGACACCGCGACCGGCGGCGCCCCCTCGAACGGCGTACGCCCACGGCCCGAGGGCGACGCATGACCGCCGGCCGGTGCGCGCCGTGCCCCGCCTGACCACCACCGCCGTCCACCTCCTCGGCACCGGCCCGCTCCGTCCACCGGCTCGCCCTGGGCGCCCGGCAAGGTCCGCGCGAACACCTCGACCAGTCGATCGGCGTCCCGGTGACGAACACGGGCTGGCGTGAACCCGCGCGCGGCGTCAAGCAGGGGCGGCAACACGGCCTCAGCGGGTCGGGTGCCATCGGCGCTCCCTTCACAACCGGGCGCGTGACCTCGCAGGGGAGGAGGACGACCGCGCGCAGGACCACCCGGCCGGCGAAGGGCGACCCGGTCCCGCGCCCGCACCGCAAGGAAGCGGAACGGCACCGGTGCGGCCATCGCGGGGAGTGTTTATCGTCAGGAAGACGACTATGATCGCGGCATGCCCTACGACCCGTCAGCGTTTCCGCCCTTCGCCGTCACCGTGGACCTGGTCGTGCTGACCGTGCGCCGCCATGCCCTGTGCGCGCTGGCGGTACGCAGGGGGGAGCCTCCCTTCCAGGGGCGCTGGGCACTGCCCGGAGGCTTCGTGCGGGCCGACGAGGATCTGTCCCAGGCGGCGGCGCGCGAGCTGGCCGAGGAGACCGGGCTCTGCGCCCACGACCCCGCGGCCCCGGCGCAGGACAACGGGGCCCACCTGGAGCAGCTCGCCACCTACGGCGACCCGGAGCGGGATCCGCGCATGCGCGTCGTCAGCGTGGCGCATCTCGCGCTCGCACCCGACCTGCCCGCACCACGGGCCGGCGGCGACGCCAGCAACGCCCGCTGGGCCCCGGTCGAGGAACTGCTCGAACAAGGCGGTTACGGCCGCGACGGCGAGCCCGTGGCACCCCTCGCCTTCGATCACGCCCGGATCCTCGCGGACGGGGTGGAACGCGCCCGCTCCAAGATCGAGTACTCGTCGCTGGCCACCGCTTTCTGCCCGCCCGAGTTCACCGTCGGCGAGCTGCGACGGGTGTACGAGGCGGTGTGGGGCGTGGCCCTGGACCCGCGCAACTTCCACCGCAAGGTGACCGGGACCCCCGGCTTCCTCGTCCCCACCGGAGGGACGACCACGCGCCAGGGCGGCCGGCCGGCGCAGCTCTTCCGGGCCGGCGGCGCCACGCTGCTCAACCCGCCGATGCTGCGCCCCGAGGTCTGACCCACGGGAAAGCGGCACGGTGATCTCCTGAGCCGTCAGCCGTCAGCCGTCAGCCGTCAGCCGTCAGCCGTCAGCCGTCAGCCGTCAGCCGTCAGCCGTCAGCCGTCAGCCGTCAGCCGTCAGCCGTGGGGTGTTCGCGTCGACCGCGGGCTCCTTCGAACGGCGGACAAAGCGGGGGTCAGGTCGCGCGGCACCTTCCCGTAAATCGCCTTATACCCGAAAAACCAGACATGTCGCGCTATCTTGCTGCAGGTGATCCAGGCCTTCGGACTGACCAGCAATTCCCGCAAGGCGCATCCGCCCGCCGTCGACGACGTCTCCTTCGAAGCGCGTGCCGGGCAAGTCACCGCGCTCCTCGGACGCGCCGGCGCGGGGAAGACCACGACGCTCAAACTGATGCTTGAGCTCCAACAGGGGCGCGGTATCACCTGCTTCAGAGGCCGGCCCCTGCACCGGATCGCCCACCCGTCGCGTGAAGTCGGCGTACTCCTCGGCGACGTGCCCGGTCATCCGGCACGCTCGGTCCGCGGCCATCTGCGCATGCTGTGCGCGGCGGCGGGAGTTCCCGCACGACGGGCCGACGAGGTGCTCGAAGTGGTCGGCCTCGTCAGCTTCCGCGAGGAACGCCTCGGCACGCTGTCGCGCGGCATGGACCGCCGACTCGGTCTCGCCTGCGCCCTGCTGCCCGACCCGCACACGCTCGTCCTGGACGAGCCCGCCGACGGCCTCCCCGCCCGGGAGGCCCAGTGGCTGCACGGCATGTTGCGGGCCCACGCCGACCAGGGCGGCACGGTGCTGTTCACCACGGCCGTGCCCAAGGAGGCCGCACGGACCGCCGACCGCGTCGTCACGCTCGACGGCGGCAGGCTCGTCGCCGACCAGGAGGCAAGGGCCTTCGCCCGTACCAGGCTGCGTCGGCGAGTGGCCGTCCGCAGCCCCCACGCGGCCCGCCTCGCGGCCCTGCTCGCCAAGGACGCCCGCACCGCCCGCCGCTCCGTCGAAGTCGTACGCGAGGGCGGCAACCGCCTGTCGGTGTACGGCAGCACGACCGCCGACATCGGTGAGATCGCCTTCCGCCACGGCATCCTCGTCCACCAACTGGCCGACGAGGTCGGCGACATGGGCCCCGGAGCCGGCGCCGTCAGAGGCGAGGGCGGACACCCCGACGGCCGGCCGGCCGGACCGGACTCGGCGTATCACGACCGGCGGCCCCGCCCGGAACAGGACCCGGCTGCCCCCCGCTCAACGGCTTTCGACCGCGGCGTGTCCGGGCCGCACGCCCCGGTCCAGGAACCCTCGCCGGGAGACGCGACGGCATCCCGCCGCCAGGCCGGGACGCGGGAACACGCCCCGTCCGAACCGCCGGCATCGGAGACGAAGCGGGTGATGGCCGGCCTGTCCCCGATGGCCGAAGGGCGGACGGCCCCCGGCCGTTCGGCCCCGCAGTGGGCGCGGGACACCGGCGGCGGGCGTTCCGGGTCCGCCGCACGGCACACCGAATGGGACCACTCCGCGGCCGTCTCCAGCACTCCGCCCCGCGACGCGGCCCCGGCCACCGCCGCCTCCCCGGCCGACGGCCCGGCGCACCCCGGCACCGCGCCCGGCGCGAACGGCCCGTCCGCCGAGGCGCCGGGAAGTACCGCACGACCGTGGCACCGCCGCACCGAGTCCGCGGGCAAGCGCGACGGCGGCCGGCCCGCCGACGCGACGACCACTCAGGAGACCGGGCGTGGCGCGGACGCGTCCCCCTCCAAGCCGCGGACCGACGGCACGTCCATCCCCGCGACGGCCATCCTCGGGGCCCGTCTCCGTCTGCCGGGGGCGAGGAGCCCCGGCGCCCGGCAGGCGGCCGGCCCGGCGGGCCGCCCCGACGACCGCGCGCCCCTCACCTCCTCCCCCCTCCCGCCCCCCATCTCCGTCCGCCCCGCCCCGAGCCCCCTCCGCCCGCTCCGTTACGAGATCCGGCGCGCCGCCGGCGTCGGCACCGGCTTCCTCACCTGCGGCGCCGTACTCGTCGTGTCCGCGCTCACCGCCGTACTCCTGGCCCGCACCGGCCACACCCCGCAGGCACGCCTGTTCGCGGCCTGGCCGCGTGGGCTGCCGCTGCCCCCCGCGGCGCTGGGAGCGGGGCTGCTCGGCGCGCTGGCCTTCGGAGACGAGTTCCGTCACCCCGCCCTGGCGGCGGACCGCGGCACCGTCCCCCGCCGACTGGGGCTGCTCACCGCGAAACTGCTCGTCAGCGGAGCCACCGCGTGGCTGCTCGCCTTCCTCACCCTGGGCTGCGACGCCGAAGTGCTCTACCTCGTCTACGGGCGGGAGCTGACGGAAGCTCCCCCGGACTGGCTCCCGCTGACCGCCAGTTGGTTCGGGCTGATCGTGGGCTGCGCCTGGGCCGGTGTGCTGGCGGCCGGCGTGTTCCGGTCCACCACGGCCGGGCTGGCCGCCGTGCTGGCCGTGCCCGTCCTCCTCGTACCCCTTGTCCACAAGGCGTTCCAGGGCCCGGCCGTGCGCCTGGCGGCGGACTTTCCCGTGCGGATGCGGGAGCTCTTCCTGCTGCAGTGGCCCTTCGGAGGCGACCGGTACCTGCTCGCCGCCGCGCGGATCCTCGCCCAACCCTTCGCCGGAGCACTGGCGTTGTCGCTCGCGGCGCTCCTCTGCGCGTATCTGCTCACGGCGCTGCGGACCCGGCTTCGCTGACCGTGCTTCGCGCACTTCCGACCCTGCTCTGCTCACAACTCCTCGCAGAAAGCACATTTATTTCCGATAAGGCGTCAATTGCGACGGGGTGAGCGATCACCCTTTCGTGTGCTTTTCACCAAAGACCTCAAGGGAGTTGGAGGCGACGCCGACAAAGGATCCGTGAGTACCCTTGCGCACACCATGATGACCGCCGCCCGCTCCGCAGACTCAGGTCTGGTCGGCCCGGGCGAACTCGACCGCTACCCCTACGCCGAAGGCCCGGCGGCCGACCGCGTCGGCACGTCCGCCTGGGACGCCGGGGAACCCGAACTCGGCCGTGTCGGCCGGCGGGCCGCGGCCAGCCGCGGACGCGGACTGCACGGCCAACTCGTCCAGCAGCTGGGACAGATGATCGTCTCCGGCGACCTGGGCGCGGACCGCCCGCTGGTGCCGGAGGAGATCGGCCAGCGCTTCGAGGTCTCCCGCACCGTCGTCCGCGAGTCCCTCCGCGTCCTCGAGGCCAAGGGCCTGGTCAGCGCCCGCCCGAACGTCGGCACGCGCGTGCGTCCCGTCAGCGACTGGAACCTCCTCGACCCGGACATCATCGAGTGGCGGGCCTTCGGGCCGCAGCGCGACGACCAGCGCCGGGAGCTCAGCGAGCTGCGCTGGACGATCGAGCCGCTGGCCGCCCGCCTCGCCGCCGGCCACGGGCGTGAGGAGGTGCAGCAGCGCCTGTGCGACATGGTCGAGATCATGAGCCACGCCATGGCGCAGGGCGACGCGCTCACCTACGCGCGCGCGGACACCGAGTTCCACGCGATGCTGATCCAGATCGCCGGCAACCGCATGCTGGAGCACCTCTCCGGCATCGTCTCGGCGGCACTCCACGTCTCCGGCGGCCCGGTCACCGCATGTGACCGCCCCAGTGAGGCGTCGCTCGCCCAGCACGCGCGGATCGTCGACGCCCTCGGCACCGGTGACGGCACGGCGGCGGAGACGGCGATGCGCCAGCTGCTCACGGTCCACCCCGAGGTGGAGCGCGTTGTGCCCGCCCCGCGCGAGCACTGACCCGCGAGGGACGTGGTGCGGTCGCCAGTGTGCGGCGTCCTGGCGGTGCTCGCGGCGGCGCCGGGCCCGGGTACCGGCCGCCGCCGGACCTCGCCGGACCTTCTGTCCGGCGGCGTCCGGCCGTGCGACAGGCCCCCGGTCTGAGGGGCGACCGGGGCAAAGGCCACCGATGATCTCATCTGCGCGTATCTGACCGCTTTTGACTACTTACGGGGTGTGACTCGGGCCACGCAGAATGGGCGTAACGCTCGCGGGGACAGCGCGATGACCTAAGAGGTGACAGCCGCGGAGGGAATACGGACGCCATGCATGGCGCTGTGCATCTCCCCGGCCCCCGCCCGCGCCGTCGGCCCATCCCCAGGCCGGTGGTCGGCTCCTGTCCGCAGTGGACGGTGCCGGAAGCCGTTTTCCAACGTTCCGAGAGGTTGTTCGTGTCGGCCAGCACATCCCGTACGCTCCCGCCGGAGATCGCCGAGTCCGTCTCTGTCATGGCGCTCATTGAGCGGGGAAAGGCTGAGGGGCAGATCGCCGGCGACGATGTGCGTCGGGCCTTCGAAGCTGACCAGATCCCGGCCACTCAGTGGAAGAACGTATTGCGCAGCCTCAACCAGATTCTTGAGGAAGAGGGTGTGACGCTGATGGTCAGTGCCGCAGAGCCCAAGCGCACCCGCAAGAGCGTCGCAGCGAAGAGCCCGGCCAAGCGCACCGCCACCAGGACGGTCGCGGCGAAGACGGTGACCACCCGGAAGGCCACCGCCACCACGGCCGCCCCCGCGGCGCCCACCGCCGCGCCCGCAGCTGATTCCGCCGAGGAAGCCGCCACCAGGAAGGTCGCCGCGAAGAAGACGACGGCCGCCAAGAAGGCGACCGCCAAGAAGACCGTCGCGAAGAAGACGGCCGCCAAGAAGACCACCGCCAAGAAGGACGACGTCGAGCTTCTCGAGGACGAGGTTCTCGAGGACACCAAGGTCGCCGACGAGCCCGAGGGCACCGAGAGCGCCGGCTTCGTCCTGTCCGACGAGGACGAGGACGACGCGCCCGCGCAGCAGGTCGCCGCGGCCGGCGCCACCGCCGACCCGGTCAAGGACTACCTGAAGCAGATCGGCAAGGTCCCCCTCCTCAACGCCGAGCAGGAAGTCGAGCTGGCCAAGCGCATCGAGGCCGGTCTCTTCGCCGAGGACAAGCTCGCCAACTCCGACAAGCTCGCCCCGAAGCTCAAGCGCGAGCTGGAGATCATCGCCGAGGACGGCCGCCGCGCCAAGAACCACCTCCTGGAGGCCAACCTCCGTCTGGTGGTCTCCCTGGCCAAGCGCTACACCGGCCGCGGCATGCTCTTCCTGGACCTCATCCAGGAAGGCAACCTCGGTCTGATCCGCGCGGTCGAGAAGTTCGACTACACCAAGGGCTACAAGTTCTCCACGTACGCCACCTGGTGGATCCGTCAGGCGATCACCCGCGCCATGGCCGACCAGGCCCGCACCATCCGTATCCCGGTGCACATGGTCGAGGTCATCAACAAGCTCGCGCGCGTGCAGCGCCAGATGCTCCAGGACCTGGGCCGCGAGCCCACCCCGGAGGAGCTGGCCAAGGAACTCGACATGACCCCGGAGAAGGTCATCGAGGTCCAGAAGTACGGTCGTGAGCCGATCTCCCTGCACACCCCGCTGGGCGAGGACGGCGACAGCGAGTTCGGTGACCTCATCGAGGACTCCGAGGCCGTCGTGCCCGCCGACGCGGTCAGCTTCACACTCCTGCAGGAGCAGCTGCACTCCGTGCTGGACACCCTGTCCGAGCGCGAGGCCGGCGTCGTCTCCATGCGCTTCGGTCTCACCGACGGCCAGCCGAAGACCCTCGACGAGATCGGCAAGGTCTACGGCGTGACGCGTGAGCGCATCCGCCAGATCGAGTCCAAGACCATGTCGAAGCTGCGCCACCCGTCGCGCTCCCAGGTGCTGCGCGACTACCTCGACTAGGTCACGGCCGTACGACGCCGAAGGCCCGGCTCCCGTCGCGGGAGCCGGGCCTTCGTGCTGCGCGATCCGGCGCGGTGGATCACTCTGGGTGCCCCAGGAAGACCTTGGAGTGAGGAGCCCGCATGCGCCGTTCCCTTGCCCGGGCACTGATCCGGCCACTGGCGCTGGCGGCCGCCATGGCCGCCGTACCCCTGGTGGGCCCGGCCCACCCGGCCGCAGGCAGCGTGGTCGTCGGGGGCTTCCCGATCGACGTCTCCCAGGCGCCGTGGACGGTCGCACTGGCCAGCCGTGACCTGTTCGGCGGAACCCGGGCGGGGCAGTTCTGCGGCGCCGTGGCCATCGGACGGACCACGGTGCTCACGGCGGCCCACTGCCTGAGCGAAGAAGCCCTCGGGGTGCCGCCGAACCGGGTGCGCGACCTGAAGGTCATCGCCGGCCGCACCGACCTGCTGTCATCGGAGGGCGAGGAGATCGCCGTACGGGAGATCCGGCTCAATCCCCGGTTCGACCGCACGACCAACTCCGGGGACTACGCGATCGCCGTGCTGGCCAGGCCGCTGCCGGGGAGCGCGGTCATCGCCATGGCCCGCGCGGGGGACGCGGCCTATCGGCCCGGCGCGGAGGCGCTGGTGTCCGGATGGGGCGACACGACCGGTGAGGGAGCCTATGCGCGGCGACTGCGTGCCGCACGCGTACGCGTACTGCCCGACGACGTGTGCGCCAAGGCCTACCCGGGCGGCCCCGAGGGCGCCTACCAGGCCACCACGATGCTGTGCGCCGGCGAGCTCGCCGGAGGGCCCGACGGCTGCCAGGGCGACAGCGGTGGCCCTCTCGTGGCCGAGGGGCGGCTGATCGGCCTGGTGTCGTGGGGGAGCGGCTGCGGGCAGCCGGAACACCCCGGCGTCTACACGCGCGTCTCCGAGGTCGTACGGGCTCTGGAGCCGGCCGTGGGGGCCAGGAAACGGGCTCTGCAGCCGGGCGCAGGGGTCGGGAACCGGTCCCACGGTCGCTCCTGAGCGGCGTGGGCGGGCATGAGCACGGGCGGCCACTCCTGGTGGGGAGCGGCCGCCCGATCACCGGCCTGTGCCGGGGCTGGCTCGTCGTGTGTGCGAGATTCAGCGCTCTTCTTCGGTAGCGGTACCCGGAACGGACGTCAGTCGCTCGGTCTCGTCCTGTATCTCAGCGGCGATCTTCTTGAGTTCCGGCTCGAACTTGCGACCGTGGTGGGCGCAGAAGAGCAGTTCTCCGCCGCTGAGCAGGACGACGCGCAGGTATGCCTGGGCGCCGCAGCGGTCGCAGCGATCGGCGGCCGTCAGCGGGCTCGCGGGGGTCAGAACAGTAGTCACGTCGCCTCTTCTCTAGCTCGACGAGCTGTCGTACCAGGGTCAACATCCAACCAGCCCGAAAACGTTCCCGCTCGTGGCCTTTCCGCGAAAAATTTTTTCCGGGGACGGCTGTCTGCTGCCGGTTGGCGGCGAATGTGCCGTATTGCGTGTCTTGTGTGCGTACGGGTTCGCGCTCTTGCTGTCTCGTCCTCCCGGCTGGGTTGCCGGTTGTTCATGAGGACGTGCCCGGAGCCTAAATGGTTCATGCCCCAAAGGGAACGTGATATGTGCTTCACTCCATCGAGGGATCGAACAGGCATGCGAGGCTGGACTAGTGTGAAGGGCCGCCGAGGGTGGCGTTACACCGGCTCTACCAGGGCTCGGTACCCTCTGAGCGGCGACCGAAGCCGCCCCCTTACCCAGAAGGGGGCCATCTGAAATTCAGCGAGGAGCGAACCGCGTGACCGCCGAGACGTCCGTGCCGTCCACAGCGCTGCTGGCAGGAGCAGACCGCGACGGTTCCAACTACACCGCGCGGCACCTGCTCGTCCTCGAGGGCCTCGAGGCCGTGCGCAAGCGCCCCGGTATGTACATCGGCTCGACCGACAGCCGCGGTCTGATGCACTGCCTGTGGGAGATCATCGACAACTCGGTGGACGAGGCCCTCGCGGGCGTCTGCGACCGCATCGAGGTGATCCTCCACGACGACGGCTCGGTGGAGGTGCGGGACAACGGCCGGGGCATCCCCGTGGACGTGGAGCCGCGGACCGGCCTGTCCGGCGTCGAGGTCGTCATGACCAAGCTGCACGCCGGCGGCAAGTTCGGCGGCGGCTCCTACGCGGCCTCCGGCGGCCTGCACGGCGTCGGCGCCTCCGTGGTCAACGCGCTCTCCGCCCGTCTCGACGTCGAAGTGGACCGCGGCGGCCACACGCACGCGATCAGCTTCCGGCGGGGCGTGCCCGGGGCATTCGCCGCCGACGGCGCCGAGGCGAAGTTCGAGGCCAAGAGCGGTCTGCGCAAGACCAAGAAGATCCCCAAGACGCGCACCGGCACGCGTGTGCGTTACTGGGCCGACCGGCAGATCTTCCTCAAGGACGCCAAGCTCTCCCTGGAGAACCTGCACCAGCGTGCCCGGCAGACCGCGTTCCTGGTGCCTGGCCTGACCATCGTCGTCCGAGACGAGTTCGGCCTCGGCGAGGGCGGAAGCAAGGGCGAGGAGTCCTTCCGCTTCGACGGCGGCATCAGCGAGTTCTGCGAGTACCTGGCGAACGACAGGGCGATCTGCGACGTCCTCCGCTTCTCGGGCAAGGGCACCTTCAAGGAGACCGTCCCGGTCCTGGACGAACACGGCCAGATGACCCCGACCGAGGTCACCCGCGAGCTGGGTGTCGACATCGCGCTGCGCTGGGGAACCGGCTACGACACGACGGTCAGGTCGTTCGTCAACATCATCGCCACCCCGAAGGGCGGCACCCACGTCGCCGGTTTCGAGCAGGCGCTCACGCAGACCATGAACGACGTGCTGCGCGCCAAGAAGCTGCTGCGCGTGGCCGAGGACAATGTCGTCAAGGACGACGCCCTGGAGGGTCTGACCGCCGTCGTCACGGTCCGCCTGGCCGAGCCGCAGTTCGAGGGGCAGACCAAGGAGGTTCTCGGGACCTCGGCGGCCCGCCGCATCGTGAACAACGTGGTCGGCAACGAGCTGAAGGCGTTCCTGACGGCCACCAAGCGCGACGCCGCCGCCCAGGCCCGGGTCGTCATGGAGAAGGTGGTCGCCGCCGCCCGGACCCGGGTCGCGGCCCGCCAGCACAAGGACGCCCAGCGCCGCAAGACCGCCCTGGAGTCCTCGTCCCTGCCGGCCAAGCTCGCCGACTGCCGCAGCGACGACGTCGACCGCAGCGAGCTGTTCATCGTCGAGGGCGACTCCGCGCTCGGTACGGCCAAGCTGGCGCGGAACTCCGAGTTCCAGGCCCTGCTGCCCATCCGCGGCAAGATCCTGAACGTGCAGCGGTCGTCGGTGACCGACATGCTCAAGAACGCCGAGTGCGGGGCGATCATCCAGGTCATAGGAGCCGGCTCGGGCCGCACCTTCGACATCGACCAGGCCCGGTACGGCAAGATCATCATGATGACCGACGCCGACGTGGACGGCTCGCACATCCGCTGCCTGCTGCTGACGCTGTTCCAGCGCTACATGCGGCCCATGGTGGAGGCGGGCCGGGTCTTCGCCGCCGTGCCCCCGCTCCACCGCATCGAGCTGGTCCAGCCGAAGAAGGGCCAGGAGAAGTACGTCTACACCTACTCCGACCGCGAGCTGCGCGACAAGCTCATGGAGTTCCAGAGCAAGGGCATCCGGTACAAGGACTCGATCCAGCGCTACAAGGGCCTCGGCGAGATGGACGCCGACCAGCTGGCCGAGACCACGATGGACCCGCGCCACCGCACCCTGCGCCGCATCAACCTCTCCGACCTGGAGGCCGCCGAGCAGGTCTTCGACCTGCTGATGGGCAATGACGTGGCTCCCCGCAAGGAGTTCATCTCCAGCTCGGCGGCGACGCTGGACCGGTCCCGCATCGACGCGTAGCCGCTGCCACTGGACCTCGGCCGAAGGGTCGGAAGCGTGCCGGGAGGCCGGGGCCGGCGGGTGGCTGCGCAGGAGCGGCTAGGGGTGTGGGCCCGGGCGCCGGGGCCGGGTGGTGCTGAAGCCGCCCGGGCTGGAAGCGGCCGGCAGCTCCCGGCGGGGTCCTACCGGGAGGAGCGGTCGACCGGCAGGGACATCGGCTCGGGGCCGGGCGCCCGCGAACGGGGGCCGTGCTCGTCGGCCGGCCCCGCGGTACCGGGTGGATGGTCAGCCGCACCCCCGGTGCGGCTCGACTCGGCCGGCTGGTCGGCCCCCTCAGCCGGTGTCGGCCCCGGCCGCCGATGCGGGCCGGGCGTCCTTGCGTGTCGGTACCGGCGCCGCCCGCCATCGGCCGCCGGTCCACGAGCCACCCGGCACCGGCCGTCGCTCCCCGCGTGCCGAGCTGTCTGCCACCATGATCGGCAGGGACGAAACGGTCTGGTCCGAGAACCCGGAGAGGACCGTGCCGGCGGGTCACCCCGCGGCACAGCGGAGCTGCCCGGCGGACAGACGCGCCTGCTCCCGTCACCCAGCGCACTACGCCGCAGGGGGGCCCGTCCGCCCTTGCCTGGTTGCCTCGCCGACCGGCTCCCACCCCTCCGCCCCCGCCCCCGCCCCCGCCCCCGAACTGTTTCTCCACCCGTGGGTGGAGGCGGACCGCGTCGATGTTCCACCCGTGATCCACCCCTGCTCCGATCCTCCGACCTGCGATTCTCCGTAGCTTGGATGGTGTCGGGAGCGCTCGCTCCCGCACCACCTTCTCGCTCACGGAGGCGCTGATGCCCGGGTTCGTCAACGCGCTGGCGATCGTGGCCGTCGTCGCCGTGGTGATCGTGCGGCAGTCCCGCGCCCGCGCGATCGACACGGACCGGCGCTGGTGGCTGCTGCCGCTGATCCTCACCCTCGTCGCGCTGCGCGAACCCGGCATACTCGACGCCCACCACGGTGCGGAATCCGCCGCCCTGCTCGCGATCGAACTGGTCATCGGCCTGGCCACCGGCATCGGCTGGGGCATGACCACCCGGCTCTGGACGACGCCGGACGGCACCGTGTGGGCCAAGGGCACCACGGCCGGCATCGCCGTATGGATCGTGGGTATAGCCCTGCGAGCCGGCGTCTTCGCCCTCGGCACCGCCCTCGGCCTGCACCAGGAGAGTGCCGCGCTGATGCTCGGCCTCGCCGGCACCCTGCTGGTCCGCGGCGGGACCCTGATGTGGCGGGCCCAGTCCTTCGGCCCCGAGAGCCGTCTCACCCCGGCGTACGGTGGCGACAACCCGTCGGCCTGGAAGGAGCGCGTGTGACGGAGAACGCCTGGACACGCTGGCCGTCGCGCGAAGCGCTCGGCCCATTGGGCCTCAGCCGGCCCCGGCGCCTGCTCGCCTGGACCGTCCGCCTGCTCGTGCTGTCGATACTGCTGTGGGCCGCCTTCAGCCAGCGCCACGTCGGCGTCTGGGGAGCGCTCGCGGCAGCCGTGGGAGTCGCCCTCGCCGCGGTCGTCTCCTGGGCCTTCTTCCGCACGACCTATGAGCACCGGCTGGTGCCGTCCCTCGCGCTCATGGGCGTGCTCCTCGGCATCGCGGTCGCCGCCGAGGCGACGGGATTCGGAGGGCCGGCCCTCGTGATCTGGTGCGGCTGCGGGGTCGGCGCGCTGGAACGGCTGCCGCTCGGCGCCGCGGTGCCCGTCGCGTCGGTGGCGCTGGCCTCCTACTCCGCGTTCACCAACGACGTCTGGCTGACCACGGCCGCCACCGTGGCCGGCCTGGCCCTCGCCGGGTACGTCCTGCGGCTGGACGCGGAAGCCCGCGGCAATGCGCAGCGGCTGCTCACCCAGGAGCGCGCCGCCCGCGCGGCCGAGGCCGAGTCGGCCGCGCTCGCCGAGCGGGCCCGCATCGCACGGGAGATCCACGACGTACTGGCCCACAGCCTCTCGGCGCAGCTCGTGCACCTGGAGGCGGCCCGGCTGCTGATCGAGAACGGGGCGGACCGGGACCGGATCCTGGAGCGCGTGGTGGCCGCCCGCGGGATGGCCCGCGACGGACTCGCCGAGACCCGGCAGGCGCTGTCCGCGCTGCGGGGTGAGCTGACCCCGCTGGAGGACTTCCTGACCGAACTCGTCAGCACGGCCGACGGTGCCGAGGTCACCGTCACAGGTGAACGCAGACCTCTGCCGGCCGAGGCGTCCCAGGCCGTGCGGCGGGTGGCGCAGGAGGCGCTGACGAACGTCCGCAAGCACGCCCATGGCGCCAGAGTGGATGTGCGGCTCGACTACGACGAGCACGAAGTCACGCTGAACGTGCGGGACTCGGGCGGACGGCCGGGCGAACTTGACGGAGCCGGCGGCGGGTACGGTCTGCTGGGCATGCGCGAGCGCGCCGAACTGCTGGGCGGTTCGCTGGACGCGGGGCCGGACGAAGAAGGGTTCGTGGTGACACTGAAGGTGCCCGTATGACCGGGAAGGAGGGGCCGAACAAGATCGCGCGAGTGGTTGTGGCCGACGACCAGACCGTGGTCCGCGAGGGCATCGTGATGCTGCTCGGACTGCTGCCCGGTGTGGAGGTCGTGGGGGCGGCGGGCGACGGCGAGGAGGCGGTCAGGCTGGTCGGCGAACTCGCGCCGGACGTCGTCCTGATGGACCTCAGGATGCCGCGCTGCGACGGTGTGGAGGCCACCCGGAGGATCCGGGCGAAGTACCCCGGAACCCAGGTCGTGGTGCTCACGACCTTCTCGGACGACGAGTCGCTGTTCCCGGCGCTGCGGGCCGGCGCCCGGGGATACCTCACCAAGGACGCGGGCGGTGACGAGATCGTGCGTGCCGTACACGATGTGCTGTCGGGGGAGGCGGGGCTGTCGCCGAGCGTCCAAAGACGGCTGCTGGAGCGGTTGTCGCGACCGGAACCCGAACCCGCACCGCCCCTCGGTCAGCCGCCCGACGGGCTCACCACACGGGAGACCGAGGTCCTGGTGCTGATCGCCGAAGGGCTCGGCAATCAGGAGATCGCCCGCAGGCTGCATGTGTCGACAGCGACCGTGAAGACCCACATCAACAACCTCTTCGCCAAGGCGGGCCTCAAGGACCGGGCGCAGGCAGTGCGGTACGCCTACAGCAAGGGGCTGGCGAAGCCGCCCGCTCGGTGACTCAGCCGATGGGGTGAAGAGAAGAGAGTTCGTCAACGTGGTCAAGTGATCGCGGCCCGCATCACGCTCAGCCCCGGGTCGCCCACACGTAGCGGTGTTCCGGGCGGCCCGCGTCGCCGTACTTGAGGGTCAGTCGCGCCCGGCCGGTGCGCTCCAGCAGTTTCAGGTACCGCTGGGCGGTCTGCCGGCTCACCCCCGTCCGCTCGGCGATCTCCTGGGCGGACAGCGGGTGCTCGGCGCTCAGCAGTGCCTGGCGCACCAGCTCGGCGGTCGTGGGGGAGTGGCCCTTGGGCAACTCGGGCTCCGACGGGGCGGACAGTGCGCCGAAGATACGGTCCACCTGCGCCTGCTCGGCCTCACCGCCGCCGTCCAGCGTGCGTCGCAGCTCGGCGTACGCCTCCAGCTTGGCGCGCAGACCCGCGAAGGCGAACGGTTTCACCAGGTACTGCAACGCGCCCTGCCGCATGGCCGCCTGCACGGTCGACACGTCCCGCGCCGCCGTCACCATGATCACGTCGGCCTGGTGGCCGCGCCGGCGCATCTCCCCGACGACCGCGAGACCGGTGCCGTCGGGCAGGTAGTGATCCATCAGCACCAGATCGAGCCGCGGCAGGCTCTCCACCCGGCGCAGCGCCTCGGCCGCGCTGTGCGCCTCGCCGGCCACGTGGAAACCGGGCACCTTCTCCACGTAGGCGGCGTTGACACGGGCCACGCGGGTGTCGTCGTCCACGACCAGGACCTCGATCACCGCGCCTCCTCCTCGGCGACGGCGACGCCCCCGGCGGATTCCCCGGGACCCGCGGGCACCGGTTCCGGCTCGGTCAGTGCCTCCGGCAGCACCACGGTGAACTCGGCGCCCCCGCCGGCCGCCGGGCCCACGGTCGCGCTGCCGCCCTGCCGTTCGGCGAGCCGCCGGACGAGGGACAGTCCGATGCCCCGCTTGCCGTGCGCGGGCGGTTCCTTGGTGGACCAGCCCTCCGTGAAGATCAGCTCCCGTTGGTCCTCCGGCACCCCGGGCCCCGTGTCGCGCACGCTCAGGACGACCGTACGGCCCGCCGTGCGCAACTCTGCCTCCACGCGCGCGTGCGGGGCGCCCGCGACCGCGTCGAGGGCGTTGTCCACGAGGTTGCCCACCACCGTGACCAGCCCGCGCGGATCGACCAGCCGGTCCGGGAGCCGGGTGCGCTCCGACACCCACAGGGCGACCCCGCGCTCGGCCGCCACCGTCGCCTTGCCCACCAGCAGCGCGGCCAGCAACGGGTCCCGGATCCGCTCCGCGACCTGCTCGGCGGTGGCCCGGTGGTCCCCGACCACCTCGCCGACGAACTCGGCGGCGTCGTCGTACATCTCCAGCTCCAGCAGCCCCAGCAGGGTGTGCATGCGGTTGGCGTGCTCGTGGTCCTGGGCGCGCAGCGCGTCGATCAGCCCGCGTGTGGAGTCCAGTTCGCGGCCCAGCTGTTCCAGCTCGGTGCGGTCGCGCAGGGTGGCGACGGCACCGCCGTCACCGGTGGGCATGCGGTTGGCGACCAGGACGCGCTGGCCGCGCACGGTGAGCAGGTCGGTGCCGGTCACCCGGCCCGCCAGTACATCCGTCGTACGGCCCGCGCCGAGTGCCTCGTCCGGGGTCCGGCCGAGGGACTCGTCCCCGATCCCCAGCAGCCGCCGTGCCTCGTCGTTGAGCAGGCGGATGCGCCCGCCGCGGTCCAGTGCCACCACCGCCTCCCGGATGCCGTGCAGCATCGCCTCGCGCTCGGCGAGCAGGGCCGAGATGTCGGAGAAGGCCAGGTCCCGGGTCTGCCGCTGGACCCGCCGGGAGATCAGCCAGGCGGCCAGCGCGCCCACCGCGAGCGCTCCGCCGGCGTACGCGAACAACCCCGGGATCGCGTTGATCAGCCGCGCCCGCACGCTGTCGTAGGCGATGCCGACCGAGACCGCGCCGACGACGCGGTGGCGGGCGTCGTACAGCGGCACCTTGCCGCGCGCGGAGCGGCCCAGGGTGCCCTTGTCGATCTCCATGACCTCCTCGCCGGCCAGGGCGTCGGAGGGGTCGGTGGAGACACGCCGGCCGACCTCCGCGGGGGTGGGGTGCGACCAGCGCACCCAGTCCCGGCCCAGCACCACGATGTACTCGGCGTGTGTGGCCTGGCGGATCCGCTCCGCCTCCCGCTGCACCGGGCCGTCGCTGTCCGGCGCGGTGGTACGGACACCCTCGGCGATCTGCGGGTCCTGCGCGGTGGTCTCGGCGATGGCCAGGGCGCGGCGCATCGCCTCCTCGTCCAGCTGTTCGCTCAGCGGCGCCAGGAAGAGCCCGGTCGCGAGCACCGCGACCCCCGCGGCGATCGCCACCTGCATCAGCAGCACCTGCGAGAACATCCGCCGGGGCAGGCCGAGGCGCAGACGGCGTACGGGGACGGTGGAGCGCATACCCATGACGGTACGTGGGACGGCCGGGAGCCCCCAGCGGGTGTGGCACGGATCTCCGGATCCACCATTGATCAACGTTCGCGGCGCCTCGCCGCCGGGTCAGCTCGCCAGAGCCGTCGGCCTCAGCTCGCGCACCTCGACCACGTCCATCCGCGCGGGCGTGCCGAGCACCGCCGCGCCACAGCTCTCCGGGCGGGGCGGCAGCGCCGCGCCTTGCGCCACGGCGACCCGCCACCGGCGGCCGTCGGCGTGGGCGACGGTGACCTCCCAGCGCGGCGCCGCGCCGGCGGTCCGTACGACGCTCAGCACACCCGCCCGGTACTCGCCCGCCGCCGTCCGCACGGCCAGCTCCGCCGCCTGGCCGGGCCGCTCCCACGCGGAGCACCCCCGGCACCCCTCGACCAGCACGCGCCCCTCCCGGGCGCCGCGCAGGGCCTCCTCGACGGTGTGGGCCCCGGCACGGCCGTAGGCATAGCCGTACGGCAGGACGAGCACCGTGGGCGCGAACCGATGTCCACCCAGATGGGTGACTTCCCAGATGCCGCGCACCCCCGACGCGACCAGCTCGGTGGCCAGGGGGCGGCCCAGGAGGGCGCAGCAGCGGTCGCGCTTGCCGTTGGTGCACACCAGCGCCAGCGGGTCGCCCCGATGGGGCCGGCCGCCGAGCGCTGCGCCGAAGGACCGGTGGTCGCCCGCCCCGAGGGCGGCGAAGTCCAGGTCGAGCAGGCGCCGCGGATCGCGGGTGGTGGCACCGTGCAGCCACAGACGCCCGGGAACGGTGTGCGCGGCGTACACCTGCCGCACCGGGGGCGGGCCGGGGTCGGCGTGGCGCCCGGGGCGGCGGATGAGCGCGACACGCACGCCGGTTCCGTCGGCGGCGGCCTCCAGCGCCCGGCCCAGCGCGGGGTCGAGATGGCTGGACGTGAGGGCCTTGGCGCCCCACGGTCCGGGCTGTTCCAGCAGCAGCCACGTGGTCGCCGTGGCGGCCGTACCGGTCACCGGCTCGTCCAGGCTGTGGGAGACGGTCGCACACCTACTCACACAGGTGAGCCTAACCTGACTCGCCTCGTGGCGACTTCCGGCCCCGCCGTGTCCTACTCCGGGAGGGCCCGGGGCGGGCGCGGACCGACGTAGTGGCCGCTCGGGCGCATGCGCAGCGGCCGCTCGCCGTATTCCTCCAGGGCATGGGCGATCCAGCCCGCGGTCCGGGCGACGGCGAAGATCGTCTCGCCGGCGGCGGCGGGCATGCCGCTGGAGGCGGTGAACACCGCGAGGGCCAGGTCGACGTTGGCGTGCAGCGGGGTGTGCCGGGCGGCGGTGGCGACCACGTCCCGGGCCGCGAGCAGCGCGGGCTCCGCGCGCGGGACCTGCTCCAGCAGGGCGAACAGCGCCCGCGCGCGGGGGTCCTCGCCGGTGTACAGCCGGTGGCCGAGGCCGGGGACGCGGCGCCCCGCGCGCAGCTCCTCGGCGATCACCGGGACGGCCGTGCCCTGGTCGAGCACGTCCAGCAGCATCCGGTGGGCCAGGCCGCTGGCCGCGCCGTGCAGCGGACCCTCCAGCACGCCGAGCCCGGCGGAGACGGCCGCGTACGCGTGCGCCCGGGCCGAGGCGGCGACCCGGACCGCGAGCGTGGACGCGGCCAGGTCGTGGTCGGCCAGCAGGGCCAGCGCGGTGTCCAGGACGCGCAGGGAGGCATCGTCGGCCGGGCGGCCGGTCAGCCGGCCCCACAGGCGGTGGGCCAGCGGGCCGTCGTCCCCGCGGTCGTACCGGGCCGGCGGCAGCGCGGCGACGAGGGTGGGAATGAGGGTGCGCGCCGTGTGCAGCACGGCCTCCTCGGACAGGTCGAAGCGCAGTGGGTCCTCGGCCGCCGCGGCGATCGCCGCCACCCGCAGCCGGTCGATCGGGGAGGCGTGCTCAGACAGGGCGTCCACCGCGCGCCGGGCGACCTCGACGGTGGCCGGGGGCGCGGTGAACGCCGCTCCCGGGGCGGGCCGGCCGGTCCACAGCCACTCCGCGACCTCTTCGTACGGTTGGCGGGTGGCCAGCTCGACGGCGTCGACGCCGCGGAAGTAGTACCGGTCCCGCTCGATCAGCGTGATGCGGGTGCGGACGGACAGGTCGCCGCCGGTGCCCGGGCTGCCGGCGGCCTCGCGCCGGTTGCGGCGGGCGAGCGCCTCGACCTCGCCGGCCTCGAAGGTGCTGGCCCGGCCGCCGGGCTCACGCCTGCTGCTGAGCAGGCCGCGGCTCACGTACGCGTAGACCGTCTCGGGCTTCACTCCGAGCAGTTCGGCGGTCTCCTTGGTGGTCAGCCGGCGCCCGAGGCGGTGGGGAGCGGTGTCGTGATCGCGCATGAGGGCCACCGTAGCGGCCGCTGCACATCTTGATCGGCATGCATTGATGGAATCAATATTGACAGAAAATTAGTCAAGGATGGACAGTCGGATCAAGTCCAGGGAGGAAGACCATGACCGTCAACAGTGCTGCCACCCCGCTCATCGACGCCCCGCGCGGCCTCGCGGGCGTCGTCGTCGCCGAGACCGAGGTCGGCGACGTCCGCGGCAGGGAGGGCTTCTACCACTACCGCCAGTACTCGGCCGTCGACCTGGCCCGCACCCGCGGCTTCGAGGACGTCTGGCACCTCCTGGTCCACGGCACGCTCCCCGACGCGCGGCGCGGACCGGAGTTCGCCGCCGAGACCGCCGCGCTGCGACGCCTGCCCGACGACGTCCGGCAGGCCCTGCCCGCCCTCGCGGAGGCCGCAGGGCCCTCCGGGCCGCTGGCCGGACTGCGCACGGCCCTGTCCCTGCTCGGCGCCGCGCACGGCTTCCGGCCGGTCTACGACACCGACGCCGACCGCCGGCGCGCCGAGACCGTGGCCGCCTGCGCGGCCGTACCCACCCTGCTCACCGCGCTGTACCGGCTCGGCCGGGGCCTCGACCCGGTGGAGCCGCGCGAAGACCTCCCGTACGCGGCCAACTACCTGTACATGCTGACCGGTTCGGAACCGGATCCGCGCCGGGCCCGTGCCGTCGAGCAATACCTGATCTCAACCATTGACCACGGATTCAACGCGTCAACCTTCACGGCGCGCGTCATCGCCTCCACCGGCGCCGACGTCGCGGCCTGCCTGACCGGAGCCGTCGGCGCCCTGTCCGGACCGCTGCACGGAGGCGCGCCCAGCCGCGCCCTGGACACACTGGACGCGATCGGCACCCCCGACCGGATCGACCCCTGGATCCGCGAGCGGGTCCTCGCCGGCGACCGGATCATGGGCTTCGGGCACGCCGTCTACCGCACCGAGGACCCCCGCTCGCGGATGCTGCGCGAGATCGCGCTGGGCTTCGGCGGCCCGCGGGTGCGCTTCGCGACCGAGGTCGAGCGCCGGGTGGAGGCGATCCTCGCCGAGCTGAAGCCGGGCCGCGAACTCCACACGAACGTCGAGTTCTACGCCGGCGTGGTCATGGAACTGTGCGGCCTGCCCCGGGAGATGTTCACCCCCACCTTCGCGGCGGCGCGGGTGGTGGGCTGGAGCGCCAACATCCTGGAGCAGGCCGCCGATCCCAAGATCATCCGGCCGGTGGCGCGGTACGTGGGCCCGGAGCCGGGCGCGGCGGTGCCCACGGCCGGGTGACGAGCGAGCCGGCCGGCACCCACAGGGCGTCTCCCCCCACTCGTATCCTGGACCGTCCATGTCCGTCCGCGCCCCGGGCGCGAGCCGGTGCGCGCTGGTACGTCTGAGAGGTCGCCCGTTGGGGAACAGCATGGGAAGCGGAAGCGGCGGAGGTCCGCGGCAGATCCCGGTCGTCGTGCTCGCCGGTTTTCTGGGCTCCGGGAAGACCACGCTCCTCAACCACCTGCTGCACCGCAGCGGAGGCAGCCGCATCGGGGCCGTCGTCAACGACTTCGGCGCCATCGAGATCGACGCCATGGCCGTCGCCGGCGCCCTCGGCGACTCCACCGTCTCGCTCGGCAACGGCTGCCTGTGCTGCGCCGTCGACGCCGGGGAACTCGACCTGTACCTGGACCGGCTCGCCGCGCCCGCCGCAGGCATCGACGTCATCGTCATCGAGGCCAGCGGACTGGCCGAACCCCGGGAACTCGTGCGCATGGTCCTCGCCAGCGAGCACCCCGGCATCGTCTACGGCGGCCTGGTCGAGGTGGTCGACGCCGCCGAGTTCGACGACACGCGCGCTAAGCACCCGGAGATCGACCGGCACCTCGCCCTCGCCGACCTGGTCGTCGTCAACAAGCTCGACCGCGCCGACGACGCCGACCGGGTCCTCGGACTCGTCCGCTCGCTCACCGACCGCGCGGCCGTCGTGCCCGCCACCTACGGCCGGATCGACCCCGAGTTCCTCTTCGACTGCCGGCCCACCGAGGAGCGCGTCGGCCAGCTGTCCTTCGACGACCTGCACGACCACGGCGATGCGGACGGGGCCGGACACCTGCACACCGGCTACGACAGCCTGTCCCACACCTCCGCCGTCCCCCTGGAGCCCCGGCGGCTCATGCGGTTCCTGGACAGCCGGCCCGAGGGGCTGTACCGGATCAAGGGGTACGTCGACTTCGGGCCGTACGACACGGTCAACCGCTACTCCGTGCACGCCGTCGGTCGGTTCCTGCGCTTCTACCCGGAGCCCTGGGCGAGCGGCGACGACCGGCTCACCCAGCTCGTGCTGATCGGCTCCGGCATCGACGCGGCCGCCCTCCGCAAGGAACTGGAGGCCTGCGCGAACGACGCCCCGCACGCCGACGAGCACGGCATGTGGGGCGTCCTGCGCTACGTACAGGGGCCGGACGAGGACGAGACGGAAGCCGACCTCGCGGAGCCGCCCCTCTAGCCCCGCCCGGACCGCCCCGCCGGATCCCGCGCGGACCGCACCCGCCGGGCGCCCGCCCGGGCCGCCCCGTGGAGCCTCCCGCCCGGACCGTTCCGCCGGACCCCCGCGCCGACCGCCTAGAGCACCGGTCCCGCCACCACCGCCACCGTCTTCGGCAGCGACGTGCCCGAGCCGTCGCGGCGCGGGTCCGGCTCCGGCAGCTCGGCCGGGGTGCCGTTCTTCTGCGCAGCCCGGGCCGGGGCCGGGCCCGCCCAGGCCACCGAGAGGCAGTCCTCACCCTTCAGGAACCGCTGGCAGCGCACCCCGCCCGTGGCCCGGCCCTTGCGCGGGTACTGGTCGAACGGGGTCAGCTTGGCCGTCGTCTGCACCGAGTCGTCCAGCGTGCCGCGCGAGCCCGCCACCGTGAACACCACCGCGTCGGCGGCCGGGTCGACCGCCGTGAACGAGAGCACCTTCGCGCCCTCGGTGAGCTTGATGCCCGCCATGCCGCCCGCCGGGCGGCCCTGCGGACGGACGATGGAGGCCTGGAAGCGCAGCAACTGCGCGTCGTCCGTGATGAAGACCAGGTCCTCCTCGCCGGTGCGCAGCTCCACCGCGCCGACGATCCGGTCGCCCTCCTTGAGCGTGATGACCTCCAGCTCGTCCTTGTTGGACGGGTAGTCGGGCACCACCCGCTTGACGACACCCTGCTCGGTGCCGAGCGCCAGACCCGGCGACGACTCGTCCAGCGTGGTCAGGCAGACCACCGTCTCGTCGTCCTCCAGGGACACGAACTCCGCCAGCGGCGCCCCGCCGGAGAGGTTCGGCGCGGACACCGGCTCGGGCAGCTGCGGCAGGTCGACCACGTTGATCCGCAGCAGCCGGCCCGCCGAGGTCACCGCCCCGATCACCCCGCGCGCGGTCGTCCGCACCGCCGAGACGATCACGTCGTGCTTGACCCGCTTGCCGCCCGCCGCCCGCGGAAGCGGCGCGTCGGTCGCCGTACGGGCCAGCAGCCCCGTGGAGGACAGCAGCACCCGGCACGGGTCGTCGGCCACCTGCAGCGGCACGGCGACCGGGGTGGCCGCGGACTCCAGCAGGACCGTGCGCCGGTCGGTGCCGAACTTCTTCGCCACGGCCGCCAGTTCCGCCGAGACCAGCTTGCGCAGCTCCGCGTCGGACTCCAGGATCCGCGTCAGCTCCTCGATCTCCGCGGTGAGCCTGTCCTTCTCCGCCTCCAGCTCGATCCGGTCGTACCTGGTGAGCCGGCGCAGCGGCGTGTCGAGGATGTACTGCGTCTGCACCTCGCTCAGCGAGAAGCGCTCGATCAGGCGCTCCTTGGCCTGCGCGGAGTTGTCGCTGGAGCGGATGATCCGGATGACCTCGTCGATGTCGACGAGCGCGGTCAGCAGGCCCTCGACCAGGTGCAGCCGGTCGCGCTTCTTGCCGCGGCGGAACTCGCTGCGCCGCCGGACCACGTCGAAACGGTGGTCCAGATAGACCTCCAGCAGCTCCTTCAGCCCCAGGGTGAGCGGCTGGCCGTCGACCAGGGCGACGTTGTTGATGCCGAAGGACTCCTCCATCGGCGTCAGCTTGTAGAGCTGCTCCAGGATCGCCTCCGGCACGAAGCCGTTCTTGATCTCGACGACCAGGCGCAGGCCGTGCTCGCGGTCGGTGAGGTCCTTGACGTCGGCGATGCCCTGGACCTTCTTCGCGTTGACCAGGTCCTTGATCTTCGCGATGACCTTCTCGGGGCCGACCGTGAACGGCAGCTCCGTGACCACCAGGCCCTTGCGGCGGGCGGTCACGTCCTCGATCGAGACCGTCGCGCGGATCTTGAAGGTGCCACGGCCGGTCGCGTAGGCGTCCCGGATGCCGTCCAGGCCGACGATCCGGCCCCCGGTGGGCAGGTCGGGGCCGGGGACGTGCTTCATCAGCGCGTCCAGGTCGGCGTTCGGGTGCCGGATCAGATGGCGGGCGGCGGCGACGACCTCGCGCAGGTTGTGCGGCGGCATGTTCGTCGCCATGCCGACCGCGATGCCCGAGGCGCCGTTGACCAGCAGGTTCGGGAAGGCGGCGGGCAGGGCCACCGGCTCCTGCTCCTGGCCGTCGTAGTTCGGTGCGAAGTCGACCGTGTCCTCGTCGATCGACTCCGTCATCAGGCCCGTCGCCTCGGCCATCCGGCACTCGGTGTACCGCATGGCGGCCGGCGGGTCGTCGTTGCCCAGCGAACCGAAGTTGCCGTGGCCGTCGACGAGCGGCACGCGCATGGAGAAGGGCTGCGCCATGCGCACCAGGGCGTCGTAGATCGACGCGTCGCCGTGCGGGTGCAGCTTGCCCATGACCTCGCCGACGACGCGCGCGCACTTCACATAGCCGCGTTCGGGGCGCAGGCCCATCTCGTTCATCTGGTAGACGATCCGGCGGTGCACCGGTTTCAGGCCGTCACGGGCGTCCGGCAGGGCGCGCGAGTAGATGACCGAGTACGCGTACTCGAGGTAGGAGCCACGCATCTCGTCCACGACGTCGATGTCGAGGATTCTCTCCTCGAACGAATCGTCGGGCGGCGGGGTCTTCGTGCTGCGGCGGGCCATCGCTGCCTGGCTCCTTCTGATCTGGTCGCTCGCCTACGGGGCGCTCTTGCTGAAGCGTTTGACGGATCTGACGCGGACCATTGTGGACCGAGGCACTGACAACCCGTGCCGCGACCCGGTCCGGGCGGCACCGGGGAGCGGCCCGCCCCTGGCACCGGAGAACCGTCCGGGAGGGGGTCCGACGCAGGGTACGCGATCCGCTGTCGGCGTACGCGCGCGGGAACTTCGCGAAGGCCCCGCACGCTTTGCATACAGTGGCGGGAACGGCAGCAAAACCGCGGTTCGATCAACCGCCTCCGCTCGCGAAGGGACGTACATGCCCATGGGTCACACGACCACAGCCGAGGCAGGCTCCGGGGGCCTGACAGCGACCGAGCACCGCCTGGCCAACGGTCTTCGCGTGGTGCTCTCCGAGGACCACCTGACCCCGGTGGCGGCGGTCTGCCTCTGGTACGACGTCGGCTCCCGCCACGAAGTCAAGGGCCGTACCGGCCTGGCTCACCTCTTCGAGCACCTGATGTTCCAGGGCTCCGCACAGGTCGAGGGCAACGGACACTTCGAGCTGGTGCAGGGCGCCGGCGGCTCGCTGAACGGCACCACCAGCTTCGAGCGCACCAACTACTTCGAGACCATGCCCGCCCACCAGCTGGAGCTGGCCCTGTGGCTGGAGGCGGACCGCATGGGCTCGCTGCTGGCGGCCCTGGACGAGGAGTCCATGGAGAACCAGCGGGACGTCGTCAAGAACGAGCGCCGCCAGCGCTACGACAACGTCCCCTACGGCACCGCCTTCGAGAAGCTGACCGCCCTCTCGTACCCGGAGGGCCACCCGTACCACCACACGCCGATCGGCTCGATGGCGGACCTGGACGCGGCCACCCTGGAGGACGCCCGCCGGTTCTTCCGCACCTACTACGCGCCGAACAACGCGGTGCTCTCCGTGGTCGGCGACATCGACCCCGAGCAGACCCTCGCCTGGATCGAGAAGTACTTCGGCTCCATCGCCTCCCACGACGCCAAGCCCGCGCCCCGCGACGGCACCCTGCCGGACGTCATCGGCGAGCAGAAGCGCGAGGTCCTCGTGGAGGAGGTCCCGGCGCGCGCGCTGATGGCCGCCTACCGGCTCCCGCACGACGGCACGCGCGCGTGCGACGCGGCCGACCTCGCCCTGACCATCCTCGGCGGCGGCGAGTCCTCCCGGCTGTACAACCGCCTGGTGCGCCGCGACCGTACGGCCGTGGCCGCCGGCTTCGGCCTGCTGCGCCTGGCCGGCGCGCCCTCCATGGGCTGGCTGGACGTGAAGACCTCCGGTGACGTCGAGGTGCCGGTGATCGAGGCCGCCATCGACGAGGAGCTGGCCCGGTTCGCCGAGGAGGGCCCCACCAGCGAGGAGATGGAGCGCGCCCAGGCGCAGCTGGAGCGCGAGTGGCTGGACCGGCTCGGCACGGTCGCCGGCCGCGCCGACGAACTGTGCCGGTTCGCCGTCCTGTTCGGCGACCCGCAGCTCGCCCTGACCGCCGTCAAGCGCGTCCTGGAGGTCACCCCGGAGGAGGTCCGGGAGGTCGCGGCGGCCCGCCTGCGGCCCGACAACCGCGCGGTCCTCGTCTACGAACCCAAATCCCCGGAGGCCGCCCCGGACGCCGACGTCCCCGAGGACCCGGAGCAGGAAGCGACCGTAGAGGCGGGCCGCGACGAGACCGAGAACGAGGAGACGGCCAAGTGACCGAGCTCGCCACCATGGAGTTCCACCCCCGGCCGCAGCCCGGCGAGGCCAGGCCCTGGGCGTTCCCCGCCCCCGAGCGCACCGCGCTCGACAACGGCCTGACCGTGCTGCGCTGCCACCGCCCCGGCCAGCAGGTCGTCGCCGTCGAGGTGCTGCTGGACGCGCCGCTGGACGCCGAGCCGGCCGGCCTGGACGGCGTCGCCACGATCATGGCGCGGGCCTTCTCCGAGGGCACCGACAAGCACTCCGCCGAGGAGTTCGCCGCCGAACTGGAGCGTGCGGGCGCCACCCTGGACGCACACGCCGACCACCCCGGCGTCCGGCTCGGCCTGGAGGTCCCCGCCTCCCGCCTGGCCAAGGGCCTCGGCCTGCTCGCCGACGCGCTGCGCGCCCCCGCCTTCGCCCCGGGCGAGGTCGAGCGCCTGGTCCGCAACCGCCTGGACGAGATCCCGCACGAGCTGGCCAACCCCTCCCGCCGGGCCGCCAAGGAACTCTCCAAGGAGCTGTTCCCGGCGACCTCGCGCATGTCCCGGCCGCGCCAGGGCACCGAGGAGACCGTCGAGAAGATCGACGCCGCGGCCGTGCGCGCCTTCTACGACCGCCACGTGCGGCCCGCCACCGCCACCCTGGTCGTCGTCGGCGACCTGACCGGCACCGACCTGGACGCGCTGCTCGCCGACACCCTCGGCGCCTGGACCGGCACCCCCGGCGAGCCCCGGCCGGTGCCGCCGGTGACCGCCGACGACACCGGCCGCGTGGTCATCGTGGACCGGCCCGGCGCCGTGCAGACGCAGCTGCTCATCGGCCGGATCGGTCCCGACCGGCACGACCGGGTGTGGCCCGCCCAGGTGCTCGGCACGTACTGCCTCGGCGGCACCCTCACCTCCCGCCTGGACCGCGTCCTGCGCGAGGAGAAGGGCTACACCTACGGCGTGCGCTCCTTCGGGCAGGTCCTCAGGTCCGCGCCGGACGGCACGGGCGCGGCGATGCTCGCCATCAGCGGCTCCGTGGACACGCCGAACACCGGCCCGGCGCTGGACGACCTGTGGAAGGTGCTGCGCACGGTCGCGGCGGAGGGCCTGACCGACGCCGAGCGGGACGTCGCCGTGCAGAACCTCGTCGGCGTGGCGCCGCTGAAGTACGAGACCGCCGCGGCCGTCGCGAGCACGCTGGCCGACCAGGTCGAGCAGCACCTGCCCGACGACTTCCAGGCGACGCTGTACCGGCGGCTGGCCGCCACGGGCACGGTGGAGGCCACCGCGGCCGTCGTGAACGCCTTCCCGGTGGACCGCCTGGTGACCGTCCTCGTCGGTGACGCCGCCCGGATCAAGGCACCGGTCGAGGCGCTCGGCATCGGCCCGGTGAGCGTGGTGTCGGCCGAGTAGCGGCGAGGCCGACCCATCCGGCGCACGCGCGCGTGGGGCCTGACGGTTTACGAGCCGTCAGGCCCCACGCTGTTCCACTCGGTCCCTCAGGTGCCCGTTTTGGGGCGGAGGTTGCCTGTCTGACCTGTGGGATGCGCTACAAAAAGCCGGATCCGTTTGAGGATCGGAAGCGGGCCGCCGTAGCGTCGTCCGGGCTGTTCGTCAGGCAGTGCGCCGCACCCGCGGCACCGGACAGCCATCGCCGAGTCCCCGTACGGCGCGAGCCAGGGGAGCCGGGGACCCATCGTCCCTGGGGTGAATCGGGCGACCGCGAGGGAGCCCGTAGGAGACCTTCCTGCTCCGAACCCGTCAGCTAACCCGGTAGGCGAGAGGGAAGGAAAGGACCAGCCACTTCATGGCGTTCATGTGCGCCACCGGGAAGCACCGCAAGCCCGGACGGGTCAAGCGAACCACAGCGCAGGCGGCCGGCGTCGCGGCCCTGACCACCACCGGTGTCATCGGCACCCTCGCCGCCTCCCCGGCCCTCGCCGCCGGCAACCCCGTGGACCAGACCGGCCTCACCCCGGTCCTCGCCGCCACGGACGACGTCGCCGCCCAGATCGACGCGCAGGCCACCGCCCAGCAGCAGGCCGCGGACCGCAAGGCGGCCGAGGAGGCCGCCGCGAAGGCCGCCGCCGAGCGCGCCGAGGAGCTGCGCGAGGCCAGGGCCCGCGCCGCGCGCGAGGCCGAGCGCCGCCGGCTGAACGCCTTCGTGGCCCCCATCGAGCACTCCTACGTCTCCACGGCCTACCAGGCGTCCAGCTCGCTGTGGTCCTCCGGTTCGCACACCGGCATCGACTTCCACGCGGCCGCCGGCACCACCGTGCACGCGGTGGGTTCCGGCACGGTCGTCTCCACCGGCTGGGGCGGCGCGTACGGCAACGAGATCGTGATCCGGATGGCCGACGGCATGTACACGCAGTACGGGCACCTGTCGTCCATCGGCGTCACGGTGGGCCAGAAGGTCGTGCCGGGCCAGCAGATCGGGCTCTCCGGCTCCACGGGCAACGTCACCGGCCCGCACCTCCACTTCGAGGCGCGCACGAGCCCGGACTACGGCTCCGACATCGACCCCGTCGCCTACCTCCGCTCGCACGGCGTGCGCATCTGACGCACTCGCGCCTTCCCCGACGGCCCCGGCTCCCCGAGCCGGGGCTTTCGCCGTTTTCCATGTTCTCCGCGGGACCCGTTGTCCAAAAAATATCCATGGATTACGGCCCGCCATCGGAAATTCCGGCCGACTGGAATAGAGTCACGGAACACACGTCCATCATCGGCGTTTAACGGGGATTAAGGCGGAGGTCGGTCATGCGTATTCCGGCGCACTCGGTGTGCACCGCTGTCCGGGACGACATCGTCGCCGGTGTCTACGAGCGCGGCAGCCGGCTGACCGAGGAAGTCCTGGCCCGCCGCTACGGCGTCTCGCGCGTCCCCGTGCGCGAGGCGCTGCGCACGCTGGAGGCCGAGGGCTTCGTGGTGACGCGCCGGCACGCGGGCGCGTGCGTGGCCGAGCCGACCGAGCAGGAGGCCGCCGACGTGCTGGAGATGCGGACGCTGCTGGAGCCGCTGGGCGCCGCGCGCGCCGCCCAGCGGCGCACGGAGGCCCATCTGAAGGTGTTGCGCGGCCTGGTCCGGCTGGGCCAGGAGCGGGCCAGAAAGGGCAACAGCGAGGATCTGCGCTCGCTGGGCGGCTGGTTCCACGAGACGCTGGCCCAGGCCTGCGGCAGCCCCTCGCTCACCTCGGTGCTGACCCAGCTGCGCCACAAGGTCGCGTGGATGTACGCGGTGGAGGCGCCGGTGAGCCCGGTGGAGTCCTGGGCCGAGCACGGGGCGATCGTGGACGCGGTGGCGCGCGGCGACGGTGAACGCGCGCGGGTGCTGACCGCCCTGCACGCCGAACGCGCGACCGGCGCGCACCGGCTCCGCTTCTCCGGCCCCGGGGAACGTGTGAGGACTTCGCAACATGCCGTAAACATGTAGGGTGCGCGGCATTAACAGCCGCCGTATACAAACAAGGTGTTATTCGGCGGCGGGGCGTTTTCCGCTGCCCTTTCGCGATGCCGGGAATTATCGGCTCGCGCCCTTCAACCGGCGACAACGAATTCGGCCGGCGGGAAGCCTCGGGGCGCGCGGGGCCGCGCATACGCGAAAGCCGCGCCGCCCGGCAGGGGCGACGCGGCTTCCCGGTCTGCGCTCAGACGGTCTCGGGCAGTTCCTCCAGGCCCTCGGAGACCAGCTTGGCCAGACGGTCGAGGGCGGCGTCGGCGCCCTCGGCGTCGGAGGCGAGGACGATCTCCTCGCCACCCTGGGCACCCAGGCCCAGGACGGCCAGCATCGAAGCCGCGTTGACGGGGTCGCCCCCGGCCTTGGCGATCGTCACCGGGACGCCTGTGGCCGTGGCGGCTCGGACGAAGAGGGAGGCGGGGCGGGCGTGGAGACCCTCGGCCCAGCCGACGTTGACGCGGCGCTCAGCCATGTGTTGCTGCCCTTCAGTGCTCAGGGTTGTCTAGACCAGTTTCCCATACCGTGGAGCGTGCCCGGAGCAGACCTCGAGGACCCGCCCCGGAGCGACACCGGACCGCGGCCTCGGTCCGGCGTTCGCCCCCCATAGACTGCCTCGCGCCGTCGTCGTACGCGAGCCTTACGCTGGGGCCCATGCAGACCTCGGCGGACCGGCAGGAGCGGCACCAGTACCCCGCGCACTGGGAGGCGGACGTGGTGCTGCGCGACGGCGGCACCGCGCGCGTCAGGCCCATCACCGTCGATGACGCCGACCGCCTGGTCAGTTTCTACGAGCAGGTCTCGGACGAGTCGAAGTACTACCGCTTCTTCGCGCCGTACCCCCGCCTGTCCGCCAAGGACGTCCACCGCTTCACGCACCACGACTTCGTGGACAGGGTGGGACTCGCGGCCACCATCGGCGGCGAGTTCATCGCCACCGTGCGCTACGACCGCACAGGCGCGGACGGCCTGCCCGCCACCGCGCCCGCCGAGGAGGCCGAGGTCGCCTTCCTGGTCCAGGACGCCCACCAGGGCCGCGGGGTCGCCTCCGCCCTCCTGGAGCACATCGCGGCCGTCGCGCGCGAGAGGGGCATCCGCCGCTTCGCCGCCGAGGTGCTGCCCGCCAACACCAAGATGATCAAGGTGTTCACGGACGCCGGTTACACCCAGAAGCGCAGCTTCGAGGACGGCGTCGTACGCCTGGAACTGGACCTCGAACCCACCGACCGCTCCGTGGCCGTGCAGCAGGCCCGGGAACAGCGCGCCGAGGCCCGCTCGGTACGGCGGCTCCTCGCACCCGGCTCGGTCGCGGTCGTCGGCGTCGGCCGCGCCCCCGGCGGGGTGGGCCGCGGCGTCCTCGGCAACATCCGTGCGGCCGGCTACCCGGGCCCGCTGCACGCCGTGAACAAGGCCTTCCCCGAAGACCTCAAGGAGATCGACGGGGTGCCCGCGCACCGCTCGGTGCGCGACATCGACGGGCACGTGGACCTCGCCGTCGTCGCCGTACCGGCCGAGCACGTGCCCGCCGTGGTCGCCGAGTGCGGCGAACACGGCGTCCAGGGGCTGGTCGTGCTCTCCGCCGGGTACGCCGAGAGCGGGCCCGAGGGACGCGAACGGCAGCGCGCGCTCGTCCGGGCCGCACGGGCCTACGGCATGCGGCTCATCGGCCCCAACGCCTTCGGCGTCATCAACACCGCCGACGGCGTCCGCCTGAACGCCTCGCTCGCGCCCGAACCGCCCCGCCCCGGCCGCATCGGGCTCTTCGCCCAGTCCGGCGCCATCGGCATCGCCCTGCTGTCCCGGCTGCACCGGCGCGGGGGAGGGGTGACCGGGGTCACGGGCGTCTCCACCTTCGTCTCCGCCGGCAACCGCGCCGACGTCTCCGGCAACGACGTCCTCCAGTACTGGTACGACGACCCGGACACCGACGTCGTCCTCATGTACCTGGAGTCCATCGGCAACCCCCGCAAGTTCACCCGGCTCGCCCGGCGGACGGCCGCGGCGAAGCCCCTGGTCGTCGTGCAGGGCACCGGCGCCGCCCCGCAGGGGCACGCCGTGCGCGCCACCCGGCTGCCGCACGCGACCGTGTCCGCGCTGCTGCGGCAGGCCGGGGTGATCCGGGTCGACACGATCACCGAGCTGGTCGACGCGGGACTGCTGCTCGCCCGGCAGCCGCTGCCCGCCGGGCCGCGCGTGGCCATCCTCGGCAACTCCGAGTCGCTGGGCGTGCTGACGTACGACCGGTGTGTGGCGGAGGGGCTGCGGCCGGACCGGCCGGTGGACCTGACCACCGGGGCGACGGCGGAGGACTTCCACCGGGCACTGGCCGCCGCGCTGGCCGACGACACGAACGACGCCGTCGTCGTCACGGCGATCCCCGCGATCGGGGAAGGCTCGCCGGGGGACGCGGAGCTGGCAAAGGCGCTGCGGTCGGCCGCGGCGGCGGTGCCGGGGAAGCCGGTGCTGGTGGTCCACGTCGAGCTGGGCGGACTGGCGCAGGCACTGTCGGCCGCGACGAGCACCGCGCCCGGGGCCGCGGACAGGGCGCCCGGCCCGGCCGGCCCGGAAGCGGCGCGCATACGGCCCGCCACCCCGCCCGCACCCGGCGGGGAACCCCGGGCACGCCCCGAGGACGGCACCCGGCTCATCCCCGCCTACCCCGCCGCCGAACGCGCGGTGCGGGCGCTCGCCGAGGCCGTGAAGTACGGGCAGTGGCGGCGGGAGGCGGCCGACCCCGGGAAGGTGCCGGAGTTCGACGACATCGACGAGAAGGGCGCCGCCCGGCTGATCGGCGAGCTGCTCGCGCGCGGCGAGGGGCTCACCCTGTCCGCCGAGCACACCTGCGAGCTGCTCGGCCGGTACGGCGTCCCCGTGCGCCGCGCCCTGCCCGCGCCCGGCCCGGACGCCGCCGTGCAGGCCGCCCGGGCGCTCGGCTACCCGGTGGCCCTCAAGGCGACCGCCCCGCACCTCAGGCACCGCGCCGACCTGGGCGGCGTCCGCCTCGATCTCGCGGACGAGGAGCAACTGCTGCGGGCGTACACCGAGTTGACCGAGCTGTTCGGCCGGCCGGAGGAACTGCGGCCGGTGGTGCAGGCGATGGCGCCCCGGGGCGTGGACACCGTCGTCCGCGCGGTGATCGACCCGGCGGCCGGCGCCGTGCTGTCCTTCGGCCTGGCCGGCGCCGCCTCCCAACTGCTCGGGGACATGGCCCACCGGCTGATCCCCGTCACCGACCGGGAGGCGACCTCGCTGGTGCGGTCCATCCGCACCGCGCCGCTGCTGTTCGGCTGGCGCGGCTCCACGCCCGTGGACACCCCGGCGCTGGAGGAGCTGCTGCTGCGGGTGTCCCGGCTGGTCGACGACCACCCGGAGGTGGTCGCGGTCACCCTGGAGCCCGTCGTCGTCGCCCCGCACGGGGCGAGCGTCCTCGGCGCCACGGTACGGCTCGCGCCCCCGCCCGCCCGCGACGACCTCGGCCCGCGCACGATGCCGGCCTACTGACGAGGCGCAGGACCCCGTCGGGAGCGCGGGCCGCCCGCTGCCCGCGGCGGGGCCGGGAGGTGACCGGCGGGGGCGCCGGCCGGCTCGGACTCGCCGCCGGCCGCGACCTCCCCGCCGCTCCGGCCCGGAGGCGGTCTTCCCCGGCCCGGCCTGCGCCACGTGCCCGCCGCCCCCCGGACCCCTGTGTCTTCCGCGAGCACACCGTCGAGGAGGCAGGGGCACGGCAGGCGCCGGGCGGGACCCCGGCCGTCTGCACCGCCCGTGAGACGGACGCAGCCGGCCCCGGCCCCGCCCTCTGCCCGACCGCCGCCGTCCGGACCCCCGTGTCTTCCGCGAGCACACCGCCGGGGAGGCGTTGTCACGGCAGGCGCCGGGCGGGACCCCCGCCGTCGGCACCGCCCGCGAGACGGACGCAGCCGGCCCCGGCCCCGCCCCCCTGCCCGACCGCCGCCGTCCATCCGGAGTCCCGCCCAGGGCCCGTTCCCCGGGTTTCCCGCACCCGAGCACCGGCTCGCGGCCCCGTCCCCCGCCCGAGCGCCCCCGCGCTCAGCCGGAGACCCGCCCGGGATCCGTCCCCGGGGCTCCGCAGGCGCGTCCCGGCTCGCGCCCGTACCGGCGGGCGGCCCCGCCGGGACCCGTCCCCGGGGCTCCGCAGGTGCGCCCCGGCCCGCCCCCGGACCGGTGCGCCGTCCCGCCCCCGGTCCGTCCGACTGGCCCGGAGTGCCCTTGCCCACGGATTAGGATGGACGCCATGGCCAAGACCAGTACGACGACCCAGGGGCTGCGCGCGGCGATCGAGCGCAGCGGCTACTACCCGGCCCTCGTGGCCGAGGCGGTGGAGGCCGCGGTGGGCGGCGAGCCCGTCCGGTCGTACCTGGTCCACCAGGAGACGACGTTCGACCAGAACGAGGTCCGCCGGCACGTCACCGTGCTGGTCCTCACCGGCAACCGCTTCATCGTCAGCCACACCGACGAGCAGGCCGCCGACAGCACCTCCCCGACGCCCTACGCCACCACCTCCACCGAGTCCGTGAAGCTCGACCGGATCTCGTCCGTCGTGGTCAGCCGGGTGGTCGCGAACCCGGAGCAGTACACGCCGGGCACGCTGCCCCGCGAGGTCGTGCTGACCATCGGCTGGGGCGCGGTCAACCGCATCGACCTGGAGCCCGCCGCCTGCGGCGACCCCAACTGCGACGCCGACCACGGCTACACGGGCAGCTCCACGGCGGACGACCTGAGCCTGCGCGTCAGCGAGGCCGGGGACGGCCCGGAGACGGTGCGCCAGGCGCTCGCCTTCGCGCAGGCCATCTCGGAGGCGACCGCGGACCTCACCCGCTGATGTCCTCGCTCTCCGCCTGGGACCACCCGGAGCCCCTCGCCCTGGCCACCGCGCCGCTGCCCGAGTACGGCAGCGGCTCCCTGGCCGACCTGCTGCCCACCCTCGCCGCCGGCCTGGGCGTCCCCGGCCTGACCGCCTCGATCGGGGAGCTGACCCCGGCCGACCGGGTCTGCGTCTTCCTGGTCGACGGCCTCGGCTGGGAGCAGCTCGCCGCCCACCCGGACGAGGCGCCCTTCCTGACCTCCCTGCTCGGCAGCTCCCGCGGCGGCACCGGCCGCCCGCTCACCGCCGGCTACCCGGCGACCACCGCGGCCTCCCTCGCCTCCGTCGGCACCGGCCTGCCGCCCGGCGCGCACGGCCTGCCCGGATACGCGGTGCGCAACCCGGCCACCGGCGAGCTGATGAACCAGCTCCGCTGGCAGCCGTACACCGACCCGGCCGCCTGGCAGCCGTACCCCACCGTCTTCCGGCTGGCCCACGACGCCGGCGTGCACACCGCCCAGGTGACCTCGCCCGCCTTCGAGCACACCCCGCTCACCAAGGTCGCGCTCAGCGGCGGTACCTTCCACGGGCGGCTCACCGGCGAGGAGCGCATGGACCTCGCGGCCGAGCAGCTGGCCGCGGGCGACCGCTCGCTGGTGTACACGTACTACGCCGAGCTGGACGGCTCGGGACACCGCTACGGCATCGCCTCCGACACCTGGCGCGGCCAGCTGATGTACGTCGACCGGCTCGCCCAGCGGCTGGCCGAGCAACTGCCCCCGCGCAGCGCCCTCTACGTCACCGCCGACCACGGCATGGTCGACGTGCCGTTCGACGAGCGGCACCGCATCGACTTCGACGAGGACTGGGAGCTGCGGGCCGGCGTCGCGCTGCTCGGCGGCGAGGGCCGGGCCCGGCACGTGTACGCGGTCCCGGGCGCCGGGAACGACGTGCTCACCGTGTGGCGCGAGGTGCTCGGGGAGCAGTTCTGGGTGGCGTCGCGGGACGAGGCGATCGCGGCGGGCTGGTTCGGGCGGCCCGGCGAATGCGACGAGCGCGTGTACCCGCGGATCGGGGACGTGGTCGCCGCCGCGCACGACGACGTGCTGATCATCGCCTCCGAGCGGGAGCCCAAGGAGTCGGCGCTGGTCGGCAACCACGGCTCGATGACCCCGGCGGAACAGCTCGTCCCGCTGCTCGAAGTACGCTCCTGACCCCCTGCCCCCCTTCGCCGAAAGGTGCTCAACTCCTCATGCCCGAGCTGGTGTTCTTCTCCGGAACGATGGACTGCGGGAAGTCGACGCTGGCTCTGCAGATCGAGCACAACCGGTCCGCGCGCGGTCTGGCGGGCATGATCTTCACCCGTGACGACCGCGCGGGCGAGGGCAAGCTGTCCTCCCGGCTGGGCCTGGTCACCGACGCGGTGGAGGTCGAGGACGGCCAGGACCTGTACGCGTACCTCGTGGACCACCTCTCCCAGGGCGGCCGGGCCGACTACGTGATCGCGGACGAGGCGCAGTTCCTCGCGCCCGAGCAGATCGACCAGCTCGCGCGCGTGGTGGACGATCTCGGTCTGGACGTCTTCGCCTTCGGCATCACCACCGACTTCCGCTCCAAGCTGTTCCCCGGCTCGCAGCGGCTGGTGGAGCTGGCCGACCGGATCGAGGTGCTCCAGGTGGAGGCGCTGTGCTGGTGCGGCGCCCGGGCCACGCACAACGCCCGCACGATCGGCGGCGAGATGGTGGTCGAGGGCGCCCAGGTGGTCGTCGGCGACGTCAACCAGACTGCGGGCGAGGTCGGCTACGAGGTGCTGTGCCGCCGTCACCACCGGCGCCGGATGACCGCCGCCACGGCCCGGGCGGCGGCCCTGTCCCCGGACGTGCTGCCCGTCCCGGCCCCCTGAGACCTCAGCGCGGATCCTGGACCACGGAGAACTCCGCGCCCTCCGGGTCCGCCACCGTCGCCACCCGCCCGTGCGGGCCGTCGTGCGCCGCTGCCAGCACCCGTCCGCCCAGCCCGGCGACCTGCCGCAGCGCCGCGTCGAGGTCGTCGACCCGGAACCAGGTCCGCCAGTGCGGCCCGCGGCCCGGGGGCAGTCCCTGGCCCACCCCGCGCAGCCCGGCCACCGGACGGCCGTCCAGCAGCAGGGTCAGCGCGTCGACGCCGGGTGAGGCCACCGGCTCCTCCTCGTAGCGGAAGACGCTCTTGTAGAACTTCGCGACGCTTTCCGTCTCGAAGGTGAGCAGTTCGTTCCACACCGGGGTGCCGGGCACGCCGGTGACCGCCGTTCCGGAATGCGCGGCGCCCTGCCAGATCCCGAACACCGCCCCGGAGGGATCGGAGACGATCGCCATCCGCCCGGCCTCGGCGGCGTCCAGCGGGCCGACGGCCACCGTGCCGCCGCACAGCCGCACCGTGTCGGCCGTGCGGTTCACGTCGTCCGAGGCGAGGTAGGGCGTCCAGGCGACCGGCAGCCGGCGGCCCGTCGGCAGCCGGCCCACGCCCGCCACCTCCCGCCCGTCGAGCAGCGCCCGCACATACGGGCCGAGCTGCCGCGGACCCGGCCGGAACTCCCAGCCGAACAGCTCGCCGTAGAACTCCTCGGTGGCCTCCAGCCCGTGCACCATCAGGCTCACCCAGCAGGGTGTGCCGGGCAGACGCCGCGCATGCGGACCGGCCGGCTCCCGTGCCTCGGTCATCGATCACTCTCTCCCCGGCCCCTCGCGGTGGCCGTGTCGCTTCCGCCGTCCGGAAGGGGCGTCCACGCCGTCGGCGCGTACGCCCGTGCCGCTCCCGCATCCTCCGGGTGCCGCGGGGTCGTACCGCGCCGCTCGCCGTACCCACGAGAGGATGCCCGATCTGCCGTCTTTCACCGCTTCTCGACGATGGCCGAGGGGTGTCCGCCGTTTGTACACCACGTGCCCGATCCCGCACGCCCCGTGATCGAGCCTGTCCGGCCGAGCAGAGTAGCCGGACCTGGACGCCGCGGCCACCCCTGGCGTATGGATGGACGCCATGACAGTCATCATCACCGCATCCGACCTGGCGCCCGCGCTGGCCGGCGACAACCCGCCCCTACTTCTGGACGTCCGCTGGCAGCTCGGCCTGGCCCGGGCGGCCGGGGCGCCGGCCTTCGACGCCCGGGCCGAGTACGCGGCCGGACACCTCCCCGGCGCGGTCTTCGTCGACCTGGACCGGGATCTGGCCGGCACGCCGGGCGCGGGGGGCCGGCACCCGCTGCCCGACCTCGCGGAGTTCGGCGCCGCGATGCGCCGCGCGGGCGTGTCGGCGGCCCGGCCGGTCGTCGTGTACGACGACGGGCAGGGCTGGGCGGCGGCGCGCGCGTGGTGGCTGCTGCGCTGGACGGGTCACCCGGACGTGCGGGTCCTCGACGGCGGGTTGCCGTCCTGGCGGGGTGAGTTGTCGACCGAGGTGCCGGTCCCGGCCGAGGGCGACTTCGTCCCGGTGCCGGCGGCCGGGGGGCTGCTGGACGCGGACGGGGCCGCGGCACTGGCCCGCACGGGTGTGCTGCTGGACGCCCGCGCGGGGGAGCGGTACCGGGGCGAGGTGGAGCCGATCGACCGGGTCGGCGGGCACATCCCGGGCGCCGTGTCGGCGCCGACGACGGAGAACGTGGGCCCCGACGGCCGTTTCCTGCCCGCGGCGGAGCTGAGGGACCGGTTCAAGGCCCTCGGGGTCCGCGAGGACACCGAGGTGGGCGTGTACTGCGGCTCGGGCGTCTCCGCCGCCCACGAGGTGCTCGCGCTGGCCGTGGCGGGCATCCCGGCGGCCCTGTACGTCGGTTCCTGGTCGCAGTGGTCCGCGGACCCGTCGCGTCCGGTCGCGGTCGGCGCGGACCCGCGATAACCGTCCTGGCCGGAAAAAAGGGGGGGCACGCGCGCGTGCCCCCCTTCTCGTCCGCCTACTCCTGCTTCTTGCGGCGGGTGCCGAACACGATCTCGTCCCAGCTCGGCACGGCGGCACGGCGGCCGGGGCGGACGCCGTCGGCCTCGGCCTGGCGGTCGGTCGCGCCGACGAGCCGGTCGCGGTGGCTGCCGACGGAGCGCGGCATGAGGACGTCCGCGTAGGCGGAACCCGCCGAGGCGGCGGGCGCCGGCGGCTCCTCGGCGGCGGGCTCGTCGCCGGGCTCCTCGGCGGACTCCGACGGGCGCTCCGGGACGACGAGATCGCCCCGGAAGCTCGGCACGGCCTCCAGCAGACTGGTCAGCGAGTCGCGTTCGCCCGCGCCCTCCTCGGCCGGTTCCGACGGCTGAGCGGGCAGCCCGGGCCGCTCCCGGTCCACCCGTTCGAGCGCACGGTCCATCGAGCGTTCGCGGGGCAGCCGGGCGATCCGCGGGACGAACGGGAAGCTCGGCTCCGGGGCGGCGAGGTCGTCGGACTCGCCGATCAGCGAGCGCGCCTCGTCGTCGACGGCCTGGACGAGCCTGCGGGGCGGGTCGTACGTCCAGCTCGCCGAGTGCGGTTCGCCCGCGACGCGGTAGACGAGGAGTACCTCCCAGGTGCCGTCGTCGCGGCGCCAGGAGTCCCACTGCACGGTGTCCTTGTCGGCGCCGCGCAGCAGCAGCCGCTCCTGCACGGCCTCGCCGAGCAGCGGGCCGGAGTTCTCGCCGGGCCGGCGGACCGGGGTCTTGCGGGCGCGCTCGGCCATGAAGGCGCGCTCGGCGAGCACGGGCCCCTCGAAGCGCCGCACCCGGTCGACGGGGATGCCGGCGAGCTGCGCGACCTCTTCCGCGGTGGCTCCGGCCCGTATCCGCGCCTGGATGTCGCGCGGGCGCAGATGGCTCTCGACCTCGATCTCGATCTGGCCGAGACGCGGCCGGTCGCCGCGCACGGCGGCGCGCAGCCGTTCGTCGATCGGAAGTGTGTACTCCGTGGAGTCGGCAGCCTTCAGCACCAGCCGTGTGCCGTCATTCGAGACGGCCACGACACGCAGTTCGGGCATGGGGACCTCCCGGGTGGTGCCTGCCGACGTCACGTGCGTCGCTGCTTCCGCTAGTCGAGTGTGGCCTGCCCGGGTGCAGCCTGCCACAACCTTGCCGAGTTGCCCGGCGTGTCGGGCGCGGGCCCGGGATCGCCGTTATGGCACGGTTACCTGTTCGCCACGCTAAGTGACCAACTCCGTCACCCTGTGCAACTAGTTCCCTCCCGGTGATCCCGCGTGGTCACGGACACCCTGGTGGGAGACCTGACCCAGGGCTGGCAACAGTACTCCATTCGGGCCACGTGCGTGGATTGGCGCGCTGGCCAACTTCTCGCAAGGGGTGCGACTTGGCCGTTCGCAACCGGTTTTGTCGATCATGAACGTGGTGAAGTTCACGCAATCGCCAGAAACGGAACTAATGGTTTCGTCCGTACGTCCCCTTCTCGTGCAGTCGGTCGGTCAATGTCGATCAAGTACGGGAAAGGCAGGCAAGGTCCGGGTATGCGTGAGACACCCGATACGGGGCGGAAGCGGATCGATCTGAACGTCCCCCAGGTCGCGGGCAGCGCCCTGGCGGCGGTCGTGGCGGCCAAACTGGCTTCGTACTTCGGGGTGTACGGCACGATCCTCGGCGCCGGGGTCGTCAGCGTCCTCGCCACCTGCGGCGGCTCCGTGTTCCAGCACTTCTTCAAGCGGACCGGGGAGCAGCTGAGGGAGAAGACGGTGGTGGCGGCCCGGCCGCGGGAGCGGGCGTCACCGGCACAGGCGCCGGGCGAGTTCACCGAGGGCACCGTCTACCGCGCGCGGGTGCGGAGCCGGCGCCGCCCGCTGGTCGCCGCGGCCCTGGTCTTCGGGGTCACGATGGCGGGCATCACGGTGTACGAACTGGTCTCCGGCGACAGCTTCAGCGGCGGCAAGGGCACGACCGTGAGCGACGCCGTCACCGGCCGGCACTCCTCCGGCTCGCGGCCCGGCGACACCCCGTCCCCGTCGGACACGCCGTCCCCGCGGCACACACCGGCCGGCGGCGGCGCGACGGCCCCCGGCACGTCCTCCCCGACGCCCGGTGGTTCGGCGGGCGCCGGGCCGGGCACCGGCTCGGACGGCACTCCGGGCAGCACCCCGGCCACCCCGACCGCCCCGTCCGCTCCCGCCACCCCGAGCCCCACGCCCAGCGCGCCCGGCACGTCCGCCACGACGCCCGTCACGCCCCCAGCACCCTCCGCAGATAGTCGTTCCGGAACAGCCGATCCGGGTCGAGCCGGTCCCGCAGCGCCGTGAACTCGCCGAAGCGCGGATACGCCCGGGAGAGGTACTCCGCGTCCCGCGTGTGCACCTTGCCCCAGTGCGGGCGCCCCTCGTGCGCGGTGAAGATCCGCTCGGCGGCGGTGAAGTACGCCTGGTAGGGCGTGCCCCGGAACATGTGCACGGCGATGTAGGCGCTGTCCCGGCCGGAGGCGGTGGACAGGGTGATGTCGTCGGCCGGGGCGGTGCGCACCTCCACCGGGAAGCTGATCCGCAGCCCGGAGCGGTCGATCACGGCCCGCAGCTCGCGCAGGGTCTCCACCAGGGCGGCGCGCGGGACGGCGTACTCCATCTCCACGAAGCGCACCCGGCGCGGCGAGGTGAACACCTTGTAGGGGATGTCGGTGTACGTCCGCGCGGACAGGGCCCTGCTGGAGATCCGCGCGATGCCGGGGACGGTGGCCGGCGCGGCGCGGCCGACCCACTGGGCCGCCTGGAACACGCCGTTGGAGAGGAACTCGTCCTCGAACCAGCCGGCCAGCCGCCCCACGGGGCGCTCGGGACCGGCGCTGCGGTTGTTGCGCTTGGTGTTGGTGCTCCCGGTGTGCGGGAACCAGTAGAACTCGAAGTGCTCGTTCTCCGCCCACAGCTGGTCGAACTCGGACAGGACCCGTTCCAGGGGCATCGGTTCCTCCCGCGCGGTCAGGAGGAAGAGGGGTTCGACGGCGAACGTGATCGCGCTGACGACGCCCAGGGCGCCGAGGCCCAGCCGGGCGGCGGCGAAGACGTCGGGGTTCTCCTGCTCGGAGCAGGTGAGGACGGAACCGTCGGCCGTGACGAGTTCGAGTCCCCTGATCTGCGCGGCGAGGGAGCCGGAGGTGCGGCCCGTGCCGTGGGTGCCGGTGCTGGTGGCCCCGGAGACGGTCTGCTCCATGATGTCGCCCATATTGGTGAGCGACAGACCCTCGCGCGCCAGGGCGGCGTTGAGTCTCTTGAGCGGGGTGCCCGCCTCCACCGTGACCGTCATGGACCGCCGGTCGATCCCGCGGATGCCGGTCAGCAGGTGAGGGCGTATCAGGACGCCGTCGGTGGCGGCGATCGAGGTGAAGGAGTGCCCGGTGCCGACCGCCTTCACCTTCAGGCCGTCCTCCCGTGCCCGGCGCACCGCCGCGGCCAGTTCCTCCACCGACGCCGGCGCCACCTGCCGGGCGGGCCGTGCGGAGACGTTGCCGCCCCAGTTACGCCAGGTTCCGTACGTCCCGCTCGCCGTGCTGCTCAACGGTGCCTCCCCGCCCCGCCGCCGGCGGCCTGCGCAGCCGGCGGAACCCGAGGAAACCGACCACGACCGCGACGGCCCCGGACACGGCCGGAACCCCGTACCCGGCCCGTGCCCCGGCCGCGTCGATCGCCCAGCCGGCCGCGGAGGAGCCGAGCGCGACACCGACCGCCAGGCCGGTGCTCACCCAGGTCATGCCCTCGGTGAGCCGCGCGCGAGGTACGTGCTCTTCGATGAGGGACATCGTCGTGATCATCGTCGGCGCGATGGACAGCCCCGCAACGAACAGCGCCACGGCCAGAAGCGGCAGGTTTCCGACCAGTAGGAGGGGGATCATACTCACGGCCATCGCCGCCACGCCCAGCAGCCAGCGGCGTTCCGGCGCCCCGCCGAAGCGCAGCAGCCCGAAGACCGCGCCCGCCACACAGGAACCGGCCGCGTACAGCGCGAGGACCACGCTCGCGGCGCCCTTGTGGCCGCGTTCGTCGGCGAAGGCGACGGTCACCACGTCCACGGCGCCGAAGATCGATCCGGTCGCCACGAAGGTGGCCACCAGCACCCGCAGCCCCACCGAGCGCAGGGCGCTGCCGCCGTCGTGCGCCTCGCGCGGGTGCGGCGCCGGTTCGGTGGCCTGCTGGGCGGTCAGCCAGAAGACGCCGGCCGCGAGGAAGCAGGCCGCCAGCAGCGGGCCCGCCTCCGGGAACCAGGCCGTGGACAGGCCGATGGAGATGATCGGCCCGAAGATGAAGCACACCTCGTCCACCACCGACTCGAACGAGTAGGCGGTGTGCAGCCGGGGCGTGCCCCGGTACAGCGCGGCCCAGCGGGCCCGGATCATCGCGCCGAGGCTCGGCACCGAGCCGGTCCCGGCGGCGCAGACGAAGAGCACCCAGTCCGGCCACCGGAAGCGGACCGCGCACAGCAGCACGGCCGCCGAGGTCAGGGCCACCAGGGTCGCGGGGCGCAGCACCCGGCGCTGACCGTGCCGGTCCACCAGCCGGGAGACGCGCGGCCCGACGGCGGCGGCGGACAGCGCCAGGGTGGCCGACAGGGCGCCCGCGAGGCCGTACCGCCCGGTGACCTGGGAGACCATCGTGACCACGCCGATGCCCATCATCGACAGCGGCATCCGGCCGAGGAATCCGGCGGCGGAGAAGGCCTTGGTGCCGGGCGCGGCGAACAAGGCTCTGTAAGGGCTGGGCACGGGGTCTCCGAAGCGGCTCGGTAAGGCGCGAATATCGCCGATACAGCTTACAAATAAGGGCACCCTAATCGACCTGGGGGCGACAGCCCGGAAAGCGCCGATTCGAGTGCGGGGACAAACCGCCCGAAACGGTGCCGGTCCGACTCGTCACCCCGCTGTTGCCCGGCTGTCGGTGCCGGGTGGCAGGATCGACCCATGCCAGACGCGCTCGATCCCACCCCGTACGACGCCCTGCTCCTGCTCTCCTTCGGCGGTCCCGAAGGCCCGGACGACGTGGTCCCGTTCCTGGAGAACGTCACGCGCGGGCGCGGCATCCCCAAGGAACGCCTCAAGGAAGTGGGGCAGCACTACTTCCTCTTCGGCGGGGTCAGCCCCATCAACGACCAGAACCGCGCCCTGCTCGGGGCCCTGCGCGAGGACTTCGCCGCGCACGGCCTGGACCTGCCCGTCTACTGGGGCAACCGCAACTGGGCGCCGTATCTGACCGACACCCTGAGGGAGATGACGGCCGACGGCCGCCGCCGCGTCCTGGTCCTCGCCACCAGCGCCTACGCCTCCTACTCGGGCTGCCGCCAGTACCGGGAGAACCTGGCCGACGCGCTGGCCGCCCTGCGGGCCGAGGGCCTGGAGCCGCCGGCCGTCGACAAGCTGCGGCACTACTTCAACCACCCCGGTTTCGTCGAGCCCATGATCGACGGCGTGCTGCGCGCCCTCGCCGACCTGCCCGAGGACGTCCGCGCGGGTGCCCACATCGCCTTCACCACCCACTCCATCCCCACCTCCGCCGCCGACACCTCCGGCCCCGTGGAGGCCCACGGCGACGGCGGCGCCTACGTCGCCCAGCACCTGGACGTGGCCCGGCTGATCGCCGACGCCGTCCGCGAGCGCACCGGCGTCGACCACCCCTGGCAGCTCGTCTACCAGTCCCGTTCCGGCGCCCCGCACATCCCGTGGCTGGAGCCCGACATCTGCGACCACCTGGAGGAGCGGCACGCGGCCGGCGTCCCCGCCGTGGTCATGGCCCCCATCGGCTTCGTCTCCGACCACATGGAGGTCCTCTACGACCTCGACACCGAGGCGAAGGCCAAGGCCGGGGAACTGGGCCTGCCCGTGCGCCGCTCGGCCACCGTCGGCGCCGACCCGCGGTTCGCCGCCGCCGTCCGCGAGCTGATCCTGGAGCGGGCCGCCGCCGAGCGCGGCCAGGAGGTCGCCCCCTGCGCCCTGGGCGCCCTCGGCCCGAGCCACGACCTGTGCCCGGTCGGCTGCTGCCCGGCCCGCGCCCCCCGCCCCGCCGCCGCGGGCGCCGACAGCCCCTACGCATGAGGAGAGCCGTGACCGACCCCCTGCACCGGGACCTGCTCGCACTCGCCCGGGAGGCCGCCCGCCGGGCCGGCGAACTGCTGCGCGACGGCCGCCCGAGCGACCTGGCCGTGGCCCGGACGAAGTCCAGCCCCATCGACGTCGTCACCGAGATGGACATCGCGGCCGAGAAGCTGATCACCGACCTGATCTCCGGCCGGCGCCCCGACGACGGCTTCCTCGGCGAGGAGGGCGCCTCGGCCGAGGGCACGAGCGGCGTCCGCTGGGTGATCGACCCGCTGGACGGCACGGTCAACTACCTGTACGGGCTGCCGACCTGGGCGGTGTCCATCGCCGCCGAGCAGGACGGCCGGACCGTCGTCGGGGTCGTCGCGGCACCGATGCGCGGCGAGACGTACCACGCCGTGCGGGGCGGCGGCGCGTGGGCCACGGGCGCGTGGGAGGGCGAACGGGAGCTCGCCTGCCGGCCCGCGCCCCCACTGGACCAGGCCCTGGTCTCCACCGGTTTCAACTACGTCGCCGAGGTCCGCACCCACCAGGCCGAGGTGGCCGCCCGGCTGATCCCGCTGCTGCGGGACATCCGGCGCGGCGGCTCGGCGGCCGTCGACCTGTGCGACGTGGCCTGCGGCCGGCTGGACGGGTACTACGAGCGGGGCCTGCACCCGTGGGACTACGCGGCCGGGGACCTCATCGCCCGGGAGGCGGGCGCGCTGACCGGTGGACGGCCCGGTGAGCGGCCCTCGCGGGAGCTGGCGGTCGCGGGCACGCCGGGCGTCTTCGAGCCGCTCCAGCGGCTGCTGGAGGACTTCGGGGCCTGGCACGACTGACCGGGACACCGGCCGCACGCGAAGGGACCCCGGCGCTGGATTCGCCGGGGTCCCTCGTCGCGCTCGGGCCGATCAGACGCGTGACGCGCCGACCTCCACACCGTGTTCGGCGGCGAGGCGTCGCAGGTCGTCGAGTTCCGCCTGCTCCACTTCGACGAGGAAGTCGTCGCCCTCGTCACGAGCCCGCGAAAGGTCGGACTCGGTCGCCCTTATGCGCTGCAGAAGTCCTGAGGTGAAAGCGTCCATGCTGCGCCCCCTCGTCCTGGGTCGTGGGTCGGTGGCACGGGGGTGTGCCGTATGGAAGGGGCGATCACGTCTCTCGCGGGTGCCCAGCGCTGCCCGGCCGGGCGGCGACGGTGCCGGACACCCACGCCCGCTCTGCGGAAGCGGAAGGCGGAGTGCCGCATGGTGCTGCGGCACATGCAGAGCGTGATCGCGGGGTGTAAAGCCGTCCTCCCCAAGCTCCCCTCCGGGGAAACCTGACCGGAGGAGAAATTCTTGGATTCCCGCCCCGGAACTCCAGTCCCTTCGGCCCCGGGGCCGCCTTACAGCCGACTTATGGCCGAAAAGGGCAGGATGGGGGCCACACCCCAACGCAGACCCCTGCCCGCACGCGCCCGCGGCGCGCCCCGCGGGCGGACACAGGAAGGACAAGCGACGTGCGCGTACTCGTCGTCGAGGACGAGCAACTGCTCGCCGATGCGGTGGCCACCGGACTGCGCCGGGAGGCCATGGCCGTCGACGTCGTGTACGACGGTGCGGCCGCCCTGGAGCGCATCGGCGTCAACGACTACGACGTGGTCGTCCTCGACCGCGACCTCCCGCTCGTGCACGGCGACGACGTCTGCCGCAGGATCGTCGAGCTGGGCATGCCCACGCGCGTGCTGATGCTCACCGCCTCCGGCGACGTCAGCGACCGGGTCGAGGGCCTGGAGATCGGCGCCGACGACTATCTGCCCAAGCCGTTCGCGTTCAGCGAGCTGATCGCGCGGGTGCGGGCCCTCGGCCGTCGTACCAGCGTGCCCCTGCCGCCGGTCCTGGAGCGCGCCGGCATCAAGCTCGACCCCAACCGCCGCGAGGTCTTCCGCGACGGCAAGGAGGTCCAGCTGGCTCCCAAGGAGTTCGCGGTGCTGGAGGTGCTCATGCGCAGCGAGGGCGCCGTCGTGTCGGCGGAGCAGCTGCTGGAGAAGGCGTGGGACGAGAACACCGACCCGTTCACGAACGTGGTGCGGGTGACGGTGATGACCCTGCGCCGCAAGCTCGGCGAGCCGCCGGTCATCGTCACCGTCCCCGGCTCCGGCTACCGGATCTGATCCCGGTGGCCGCGACACCCGCGCCTCCCCAGGCGCCGCCGAAGCCCACCTGGGACCCCAGGAGGCCGCAGCCCCCCTTCCCGTGGCTGCGACCGACCATCCGCATACGGCTGACGCTGCTGTACGGCGGCATGTTCCTGATCGCCGGCATCCTGCTGCTGTCGATCATCTACCTGCTGGCCGCGCAGGCGATCAGCACCGGCAACCAGCCGCTGTTCAAGATCGTGAGCGGTACGTCGATCCGGGTCGCCAGCGACAACTGCCCCGCGATCACCGCGATCAACACCACCAGCCTGCCGCTGTCGGACTTCAACGAGGCGATCGCCCACTGCGTCGACCAGCAGCGCCAGGGGGCCCTGGACAATCTGCTCAGCCGCTCCCTGCTGGCCCTGCTGGGCCTCGCCGTGATCGCCTTCGCGTTCGGGTACGCGATGGCCGGCCGCGTGCTGTCCCCGCTCGGCCGGATCACCCGCACCGCCCGCCAGGTGGCCGGCTCGGACCTGTCCCGCCGGATCGAGCTGGACGGCCCCGACGACGAGCTGAAGGAGCTGGCGGACACCTTCGACGACATGCTGGAGCGGCTCCAGCGGGCCTTCACCGCCCAGCAGCGCTTCGTCGGCAACGCCTCGCACGAACTGCGCACCCCGCTCGCGATCAACCGCACGCTCCTCGAGGTGCACCTGTCGGACCCGAACGCCCCGGTGGAGCTCCAGCAGCTCGGCAAGACCCTGCTGGCCACCAACGAACGCAGCGAACAGCTGGTCGAGGGACTGCTGCTGCTGGCCCGCAGCGACAACCAGATCGTCGAGCGCAAACCGGTCGACCTGGCCGAGGTCGCCACGCAGGCCATCGACCAGGTGCACGCGGAGGCGGAGGCCAAGGGCGTGCGCGTCCGGGGGGAGCGCAAACCGGCGGTGGTGCGGGGCAACGGCGTGCTGCTGGAACGGATCGCGCTGAACCTGGTGCAGAACGCGGTGCGCTATAACGTGCCGGAGGGAGGATGGGTGGAGGTGAATACCGAGGTCGAGCACGGGCAGGCGGTACTGACGGTCTCCAACACCGGACCGGTGGTGCCGGCGTACGAGATCGACAACCTCTTCGAGCCCTTCCGCCGGCTGCGCACCGAGCGCACGGGCAGCGACAAGGGCGTGGGCCTCGGCCTGTCCATCGTCCGGTCCGTGGCCCGGGCGCACGGCGGCCACATCCACGCCCGTCCCCGGGAGGGGGGCGGACTGGAGATGCGTGTCACTCTGCCCATGTGACACGGGAGGACACACGCGGCCGCTGTTCGCTCTACGCGGAATTTTCCGGCGGCCGAACGGACGTCTTCCTGTGTGATCGATCACATGGGCGGATTTCCGGCCATGTACGCAGAGTGATCATGACAGAGGGTGGAAAGACGGGAATGTCCTGGTTTTCAGGGCACTTGATCACGGGAAGTACACGGGGAGGCGCCTTTGAGGTGCGGCGTTCGGACCGTGTACGGTCCTCACCGCCATCCAAGCCGATCACTCCTGAGGGGTCGGATTGGGTGTCGATTGAGTAACAGACCTTGATGTGAGGCAAAATCTCCGCTTCAGGTCGGGCACAAGTCCGGCCTCTCACGCGTTACGTGCGCTGGAGACACCGCAGACACCCAGAGGGGGAGAGCGATATGGCAACCGATTACGACACTCCACGCAAGACCGACGACGACGTCGACTCGGACAGCCTTGAAGAGCTGAAGGCCCGGAGGAACGACAAGTCCACCTCCGCCGTGGACGTCGACGAGTTCGAGGCCGCAGAGGGCCTCGAACTGCCCGGCGCGGACCTTTCCAACGAGGAACTGGCCGTCCGGGTCCTGCCCAAGCAGCAGGACGAGTTCACCTGCATGAGCTGCTTCCTGGTGCACCACCGCAGCCAGCTGGCCCGGGAGAAGAACGGCCAGCCGATCTGCCGCGACTGCGACTGAGGCGGGGTCGGCCGTGTCTGGCTCGACCCCTCCCCGGAAGCGCCGCTTCCCCTTGGGGAAAGCGGACCAAGGGCCGCTCGACGGCCCGCACGGCGCGCGTGACGACGAGCGGGGCTCCCCCGGAACGGGAGCCCCACTCGGACCGGCGGCGGACCGGGACGGCCTCCCGGCGCCGTCCCAGCACCCCGCACCCGTCGCCCGGCGCCGGGTGGCGGTGATCCGCGAGAAGGCCCGGGACCTGGCCCGGGAAGGCGCCCGCAGGGGCGGCAGCCGGGCCCGTGCGGGCCTGACGTACCTCGCGGACCGCATCATCGAGATCGCCCCGCGGATCCCCGTACGCGACCTCGCGGCCCTGCGCCGCCAGTTCCCCGGCCTGGGACCCGAGGAACTGGCCGACAAGCTGGTGGCGGGCGCGGCGGCCGGCACCTCCACGGTCGGCGCCGGAGTCGGGGCGGCGGCGATGCTGCCGGTGCCCCCGGCCATGCCGACGGAGCTGGCCGCGGAGATCACCGGGGTCGCCGCGATCGAGCTGAAGCTCATCGCCGAACTGCACGAGGTCTACGGCGTACGCCCGCCCGGCGGCCTCAAGACGCGTACCGCCGCGTATCTGTCCTCCTGGTCGGGGGAGCGCGGGATCGACGTGATGAAGCCGTCGACGTACGACACGGCCCTCGGCGGCCGCATGAAACGCGAACTGCGCCAGCGGATCATGAAGCGGATGGTCCGCGACCTGCCGAACCTGATGCCGTTCCTGGTCGGAGCCGCGGTCGGGGCGGTCATGAACCGCCGGGAGACCAGAAAGCTCGCCGCCCGTATCCGGGCCGATCTGCGCAAGACGCAGGTGCCCTGGGAGGAGCTGCCGGAGCTGCCGCCGCTGGAGAGGCCGGCGGATCCGCTGGAACTGCCGGAGCTTCCCGAGGCGCCGGGGACCTCCGAGAACCCGTAGGCGCCGGGGCGTGCCTCAGACGGCGGCCTCGCGGGCCGCGTCGATCGCCGCCGCCAGCCTCTCGGGCTCCCGCGTCGACAGGTACAGGTACGGCGTCGGGTCCTCGGGGTCCGTGACCTCCACGCGCAGCGCCGTCGGGATGTAGGCGCGCAGCAGCAGGAAGGCGCGGGTGTCGGCCTTGTACGTCCGCCAGGCGCGGGCCTGCTCGGCGTCCAGGATCTCCGCCGTGCCCAGCGCCGACACCGGGATCTTCGCCTCGCCCGCGATCAGTGAGTCCCCCACGACCCGGATGCGCGGGGCGCCGTAGGCGCTGGCCACCACCGCCGCCGCGGCCGTACCGCCGACCAGGCCGCCGAGCAGGGGCAGGGTGCCGAACGGCAGCAGGATCAGGGCGAACGAGACGCCCACCAGGAGGCTGATCACCCACCACGAGCGGGGAGCCGTGAGACGTTCTTCGTAGGGGGTGGCGGAGAGCTGCATGAAACCTAGCTTGGCATGGGATCCGCAGTCGGCCGATGCGCGGGTAAGGTCTGCGCCTGTGAGTGGTAGTTCCGCAGCTCTTCAGCCTCCCGCCGACGCGGGCAAGCCCATACGGCACCCCGACGCGCCCGCGCCCGGGGAACTCCTCGGCGCCCACTACGAACACTGCTTCGGCTGTGGACCCGGTCAGCCGCACGGGCTGCACCTGGCGGCGCGGGCCGGCGAGGGCGTCTCGCTGACCGCCGAGTTCACCGTGCGGCCCGCGCACCAGGGCGCCCCGGGCCTCGCGCACGGCGGAGTGCTCACCGCGGCCCTGGACGAGACCCTCGGCTCGCTGAACTGGCTGCTGCGCACCATCGCCGTGACCGGACGGCTGGAGACGGAGTTCGTGCGGCCGGTGCCCGTGGGTGCCACGCTGTTCCTGGCGGCCGAGGTCACCGCCGTCGCCGGACGCAAGATCTACTGCACCGCCACCGGGCGCGTCGGCGGCCCGGACGGACCGGTGGCGGTCCGCGCCGACGCCCTCTTCGTGGAGGTCAAGGTGGACCACTTCGTCGCCCACGGCCGCCGGGAGGAGATCCAGGCCGCCATGAACGACCCGGACCAGATCCGGCGCACCCGCGCCTTCGAGGTGAACCCGTGAGCCGTAGCCCCCTCGACGTGCTGATCCGCCGGGTGGACCCTGACGTACCGCTCCCGGCGTACGAGCACCCGGGCGACGCCGGAGCCGATCTGCGCACCACCGAGGCGTGCGAGCTGGCGCCCGGGGAGCGGGCCGTACTGCCCACCGGGGTGTCGATCGCCCTCCCGGAGGGGTACGCGGCGTTCGTGCACCCGCGATCCGGTCTGGCCGCCCGCTGCGGTGTCGCCCTCGTGAATGCCCCGGGGACGGTTGACGCCGGGTACCGTGGGGAGATCAAGGTGATCGTGGTGAATCTCGACCCGCGCGAGAGCGTGCGGTTCGAGCGCTTCGACCGGATTGCCCAACTGGTCGTCCAGCAGGTCGAGAGGGTCCGCTTCCAGGAGGTCGCGGAACTTCCCGGCTCGGCCCGGGCCGAGGGGGGCTTCGGGTCCACCGGCGGCCATGCCGCGGTGGGCGGCGACAGCGGCACAAGCGGTCAGGCCGCCGTAGGCGGTCCGACGGGTGGGAATCGATACGCTTCGGTCGTATCCGACCGGGAAGGACAGTGACGTGTTCGGACGTCGCAAGAAGAAGGGTGCCGCCGAGGACGCGGCCGGCGAGGCCGAGCAGGTCGTCGACAGCGTCGACACCGAGGCGGACGAGGAGGAGGGCGGGCGCGAGCGGCTCCGGCTGGAGCCCGGACCCCGCCCCGACGGGCCGTGGGACAGCAGCGAGGTCCGCGACCCGGCCGAGGGCCGCGTCGACCTCGGCGGGCTGTTCGTGCCGGGCGTCGACGGCATGGAGCTGCGGGTCGAGGTGGCCGGTGACGCCATCGTCGCCGCGACTGTCGTCCTGCGCGACAGCGCCGTCCAGCTCCAGGCGTTCGCCGCGCCCAAGCGCGAGGGCATCTGGGGCGAGGTCCGCGAGGAGATCGCCTCCGGCATCACCCAGCAGGGTGGCATCGTCGACGAGGTCGAGGGCCCGCTCGGCTGGGAGCTGCGCGCCCGGGTGCCGGTGCAGCTGCCCGACGGCACCGGCGGCTTCCAGGTCGTCCGGTTCGTCGGCGTGGACGGCCCGCGCTGGTTCCTGCGCGGTGTGATCTCCGGGCAGGGCGCGGTGCAGCCGGAGGCCGCCGGACTGCTGGAGCAGATCTTCCGCGACACGGTCGTGGTCCGCGGCGAGGGTCCGATGGCTCCGCGCGACCCGATCGTCCTGAAGCTGCCGAACGACGCGCAGATGGTGCCCGAGGGCGTCCAGCAGGAGGAGGGCTCGCGCTTCTCCGGCGGCATGGGGCAGCTGCAGCGGGGTCCGGAGATCACGGAAGTCCGCTGACGGCTTCGCCGGACGGACGGGCCGTGCCTTCGAGGGGCGCGGCCCGTTTTTCGCGTGTCGGCGCCGACGGGACGCCCGTCCGCCGCGGGGCGCGGGGCCGTCGTGGTCGCGCGCGGTTCCCCGCGCCCTTCGGGGGCGCGTCCCGTCAGGGTTGCGTCAAGGTTGGTCCCCACTCATCGCTCCGGCCCTGATCGCGGTGGCGGCCGGCCGTAAGGTCGACGCTGCGTACACCTCAGGCACGGAAAGACAATATGGGCATGGCACGCGGCACGCTTCGGATCTACCTCGGCGCGGCACCGGGCGTGGGCAAGACCTACGCCATGCTGGCCGAGGCGCACCGCCGGGTGGAGCGGGGCACGGACTGTGTGGTCGCGTTCGTGGAGCACCACGGCCGGCCGCGCACCGAGGTGCTGCTGCACGGCCTGGAGCAGGTGCCGCGCGGACGGCTGGAGTACCGGGGCACCGTCTTCGAGGAGATGGACGTCGACGCCGTACTGCGCCGGGCCCCTGCCGTCGCCCTCGTGGACGAGCTGGCCCACACCAACGTCCCCGGCTCCCGCAACGCCAAGCGCTGGCAGGACGTGGCGGAGCTGCTCGCCGCCGGCATCGACGTCGTCTCCACCGTCAACATCCAGCACCTGGAGTCACTCGGCGACGTCGTCGAGTCGATCACCGGGGTGCGCCAGCGCGAGACCGTCCCGGACGAGGTCGTACGCCGGGCCGACCAGATCGAGCTGGTCGACATGTCCCCGCAGGCCCTGCGCCGCCGCATGGCGCACGGCAACATCTACGCGCCGGACAAGGTCGACGCGGCCCTGTCCAACTACTTCCGGCCCGGCAACCTCACCGCCCTGCGCGAGCTGGCGCTGCTGTGGGTGGCCGACCGGGCCGACGAGTACCTGACCCAGTACCGCAACGCCCACCGGGTCTCGGCGATATGGGGCTCCCGGGAGCGGATCGTGGTGGGCCTGACCGGCGGCCCCGAGGGGCGCACCCTCATCCGCCGGGCCGCCCGGCTCGCCGAGAAGGGCGCCGGCGGCGAGGTCATGGCCGTCTACATAGCCCGCAGCGACGGGCTGACCTCGGCCTCCCCGAAGGAGCTGGCCGTCCAGCGCACCCTGGTGGAGGACCTAGGCGGAACGTTCCACCATGTGGTCGGCGACGACATACCGGCCGCCCTCCTCGACTTCGCGCGCGGGGTGAACGCCACCCAGATCGTGCTGGGCTCCTCGCGCCGCAAGGCCTGGCAGTACGTCTTCGGGCCCGGCGTCGGCGCCACGGTCGCCCGGGACTCCGGCCCCGACCTCGACGTGCACATCGTCACCCACGAGGAGGCCGCCAAGGGCCGGGGACTGCCCGTGGCCCGCGGCGGCCGGCTCGGACGGGCCCGGATCCTGTGGGGCTGGGCGGTCGGCCTGGCCGGTCCCGTCGTCCTCGCGCTGGGCCTGAACACCGCCGGCCTCGGCCTCGCCAACGACATGCTGCTGTTCCTGGCCGTCACCGTCGCCGCGGCCCTGCTCGGCGGCCTGCTGCCCGCGCTGGCCTCGGCGGCCTTCGGCTCCCTGCTGCTGAACTACTTCTACACCCCGCCGCTGCACCGGCTGACGGTCGCCGACCCGAAGAACATCGTCGCCATCGCGATCTTCTTCGGGGTCGGCATGGCGGTCTCCTCGGTGGTGGACCTCGCCGCCCGGCGCACCGACCAGGCGGCCCGGCTGCGCGCCGAGTCGGAGATCCTCTCCTTCCTCGCCGGGAACGTGCTGCGCGGCGAGACCAGCCTGGAGGAACTGCTGGAACGGGTCCGCGAGACCTTCGCCATGGAGTCGGCCGCCCTGCTGGAGCGGGAGGGCGACGTGGCGCCCTGGACCTGCGCGGGCCGGGCCGGCTTCGGGCCGCCGCTGGAGCGCCCCGAGGACGCCGACGTGGACATGCCCGTCGGCGACCACATGGCGCTCGCCCTCACCGGCCGGGTGCTGCCCGCCGCGGACCGCCGGGTCCTGGCCGCCTTCGCCGCCCAGGCCGCCGTCGTCCTGGAGCGCCGGCGCCTCCAGGAGGAGGCCGACCGGTCCCGCGCGCTCGCCGAGGGCAACCGCATCCGCACCGCGCTGCTCGCCGCCGTCAGCCACGACCTGCGCACCCCCCTGGCCGGCATCAAGGCCGCCGTGTCCTCCCTGCGCTCCGACGACGTGGCCTGGTCCGAGGAGGACCGCGCGGAGCTGCTGGAGGGCATCGAGGAGGGCGCCGACCGGCTCGACCACCTCGTGGGCAACCTCCTGGACATGTCCCGGCTCCAGACCGGCACGGTCACCCCGCTGATCCGGGAGATCGACGTGGACGAGGTCGTCCCCATGGCCCTGGGCGGCGTACCCGAGGACAGCGTCGGCCTGGACGTGCCCGAGACGCTGCCGATGGTCGCCGTCGACCCCGGGCTGCTGGAGCGGTCGGTGGCCAACCTGGTGGAGAACGCCGTCAAGTACAGTCCACCCGGACGGCGCGTCCTGGTGGCCGCGAGCGCCATCGCCGACCGGGTCGAGGTGCGCGTGGTGGACCGCGGGCCGGGCGTGCCGGACGAGGCCAAGGAGCGGATCTTCGAGCCCTTCCAGCGCTACGGAGACGCTCCGCGCGGGGCCGGCGTCGGGCTCGGCCTCGCGGTCGCCCGGGGCTTCGCCGAGGCCATGGGCGGCACCCTCACCGCGGAGGACACGCCGGGCGGCGGGCTCACCATGGTGCTGAGCCTGCGCGCGGCGGGCCCGCGCCCCGAGCCGCTCCCCGCCGGGGAGCCCCGCACCGAACCGGAAAGGCACACCATATGACCCGGGTGCTCGTGGTCGACGACGAGCCGCAGATCGTGCGCGCCCTCGTGATCAACCTCAAGGCACGCGCGTACGAGGTGGACGCGGCCCCCGACGGCAGGACCGCGCTCGAACTCGCCGCCTCCCGCCACCCCGACGTGGTCGTGCTCGACCTGGGCCTGCCCGACATGGACGGCGTGGAGGTCATCCGCGGCCTGCGCGGCTGGACCCGGGTGCCGATCCTGGTGCTGTCCGCCCGGCACTCCTCCGACGAGAAGGTCGAGGCGCTGGACGCGGGCGCCGACGACTACGTGACCAAGCCGTTCGGCATGGACGAGCTGCTGGCCCGGCTGCGGGCCGCGGTGCGCCGGGCCGAACCGGCCGGGCCGGGCGAGGACGACCTGACGCTCGTGGAGACCGAGGGCTTCACCGTCGACCTCGCCGCGAAGAAGGTCCACCGCGGCGGCAGGGACGTCCGGCTCACCCCGACGGAGTGGCACCTGCTGGAGGTGCTGGTGCGCAACACCGGCCGCCTCGTCGGCCAGAAGCAGCTGCTCCAGGAGGTGTGGGGGCCGTCGTACGGCACCGAGACCAACTACCTGCGCGTGTACATGGCCCAGCTGCGGCGCAAGCTGGAGACCGACCCGTCGCGCCCGCGGCACTTCATCACGGAGCCGGGGATGGGATACCGGTTCGAGAAGTGAGCCGGCGGGCGCTCCCAGCGCCCTGTCGGCCCCCTCGGCGCCCCCGGTACGCTTCACATATGACTGCTGTTCCTCGTTCCGAAAAGCCGGCCGGCCGGTTCCGGCGCATGCTCGACCGGCTCTCCTCTTCGCAGGAGGACCTGGAGTCGGAGGAGCTGCGCGAAGACGCGGAGACGGCGGGCTGCATCAAGATCGGCGACTGCCACGACCGGCAGATCGTCACGGTAACTGGTACCTTGCGCACGGTCACCCTGCGCCCGCGCGCCGGAGTCCCGGCCCTGGAGGCCGAACTCTTCGACGGCTCCGCCGCGCTGGACGTGGTGTGGCTCGGCAGGCGCTCCATCGTGGGGATAGAACCGGGGCGCAAGCTGATCGCATCGGGCCGGATCTCCATGAGCCGGGGCCGCCGGGTGCTGTTCAACCCCAAATACGAACTGCGACCCCTCGGACGGGAGTAGCCGGTGACGTCCCTCGACAAGCCGACCGAAGACACCGACCAGCCCCAGCCCGGCGACGCCCGAGCGGTGACCGAGGCGGCGCTCTTCGAGGCCTTCGGCGGGGTCCGCGGCATGGTCGAGACGGTCGTGCCGGGTCTGCTCTTCGTCACGATCTTCACGCTGAACAAGAACCTGCACCTGTCCGCGATCGCCGCGCTGGCGGTGTCCCTGCTGCTGGTCGTGGTCCGGCTGGCCATGCGCGACACCGTCAAGCACGCCTTCAGCGGCGTCTTCGGCGTGGTCTTCGGTGTCGTCTTCGCGATGTTCACCGGCAACGCCAAGGACTTCTACCTCCCCGGCATGCTCTACACCCTGGGCCTGGCGGTGGCGTACATCGTCACGACCCTCGCCGGGGTGCCCCTGATCGGCCTCATCCTGGGCCCGGTCTTCAAGGAGAACCTTTCCTGGCGCACGCGCAACCCGGGCCGCAAGAAGGCCTACGCCAAGGCGAGCTGGGCCTGGGGCCTGATCCTGCTCGCCAAGTGCGCGATCCTCTTCCCGCTGTACTGGTGGGCCGACACCACCCAGCTCGGCTGGGTCCTGGTCGCCCTGAAGATCCCGCCGTTCCTGCTCGCGGTATGGCTCACCTGGGTCTTCCTGGCGAAGGCGCCCGCGCCCATCGACGTGTTCGCGGAGATGGAGGCGGAGGAGAAGGCCGAGGAGGAGCGCAAGGCCGCCCTCGCCGCCGGGACCGCGACGACCGCCGACACCGGCACCGGCGACGCGAGCGGGGGCCGGCACCGCCGGGAGGCCTGAGCGGCCGCCGTACCGGGCGCGACGGTCGTACGGCGACGAGCGGCCGTCGTACGGCGGCGCCGGTCGCCGGCAGGCAGCCGTCCCACGACGAGAAGGGCGCCCTTGTCGCCAAGGGCGCCCTTCCGCGTGTTGGGGATCAGCCCTCGCGCCGCACCGAGAGCAGCTCCTCCAGCTGCTCCTCCCGCGCCTGGGCGGCCACGAACAGCAGCTCGTCGCCCGGCTCCAGGGAGTCCTCCTTGGAGGGGGTCAGCACACGGGTGCCGCGGATGATCGTGACCAGGGAGGTGTCCTCCGGCCACTCCACGTCCCCCACCTGGGTGCCGGCCAGGGCCGACTCCTCGGGCAGGGTCAGCTCGACCAGGTTGGCGTCGCCGTGGCTGAAGCGCAGCAGCCGGACCAGGTCGCCGACGCTCACCGCCTCCTCGACCAGCGCCGACATCAGGCGCGGGGTGGAGACGGCCACGTCCACGCCCCAGGCCTCGTTGAACAGCCACTCGTTCTTGGGGTTGTTCACCCGGGCGACGACGCGCGGGACGCCGTACTCCGTCTTCGCGAGCAGCGAGACGACCAGGTTGACCTTGTCGTCGCCGGTCGCGGCGATCACGACGTTGCAGCGCTGGAGCGCCGCCTCGTCCAGGGAGGTGATCTCACAGGCGTCGGCGAGCAGCCACTCCGCCTGCGGGACGCGCTCGACCGAGATGGCGGTCGGCGCCTTGTCGATCAGCAGGACCTCGTGGCCGTTCTCCAGCAACTCGCCCGCGATCGAGCGGCCGACCGCGCCGGCCCCGGCAATGGCGACCCTCATCAGTGACCGCCCTCCTCTTCCGGGCCACCGGCGAACGCCGCCTCGACCTTGTCCACGTCGTCCGTCCGCATCATCACGTGCACGAGGTCGCCCTCCTGCAGCACCGTCTGGGAGGTGGGCAGGACCGCCTCGCCCAGCCGGGTCAGGAACGCCACCCGGACGCCCGTCTCCTCCTGCAGCTTGCTGATCTTGTGGCCGACCCACTTCGGGGAGGCGTGCACCTCGGCGAGCTGCACCCCGCCGGTGGGGTCACGCCACAGCGGCTCGGCACCCGAGGGCAGCAGCCGGCGCAGCATCTGGTCGGCGGTCCAGCGGACCGTGGCCACGGTGGGGATGCCCAGGCGCTGGTAGACCTCGGCGCGACGGGGGTCGTAGATGCGGGCCGCCACGTTCTGCACGCCGAACATCTCCCGGGCCACGCGCGCGGAGATGATGTTGGAGTTGTCACCGCTGGAGACGGCGGCGAAGGCGCCGGCCTCCTCGATGCCCGCCTCGCGCAGGGTGTCCTGGTCGAAGCCGACGCCGGTGACCCGGCGGCCCCCGAAGCCCGGGCCCAGCCGGCGGAAGGCGGTGGGGTCCTGGTCGATCACGGCGACCGTGTGGCCCTGTTGCTCCAGGGTCTGGGCAAGAGCGGAACCCACTCTTCCGCAGCCCATGATGACGATGTGCACGACCGTCCTTCCGGTGTCCAAAAGTTACTGCTCAAGCATCAGGGTCTCAGACCGGGGCCCAAAGCTACACACGGGCGGCGCGCACCCGGCACCCCCCGCCCCGGCGTGGTGCGCGCCACCGCGAAGTGATACTGCGCACGCCCCGCACGGTCAGGATTCCGAGGCCCGCCGGGACGGGCGGCGCCCCGAACAGCACCACGGGCACGGACGGCACACCCCGGGACTGCGGCGGCAGACGGTGTTTGCCACCCGCGGGCGGCGGGCACCCACACCACGGATTCCGAAGTTCCGCGTGCCCCCGAATTCACTCGTGAGGCAGATGCAGCACGCCGGGTGGGCGGGTGCCAGTTCGAAGGCTTACGATCCTCTCTCGTGTCCAAACTGACCGACGTGCCCAAACGGATCCTGATCGGGCGCGCACTGCGCAGTGACCGGCTGGGTGAGACCTTCCTGCCGAAGCGCATCGCACTGCCCGTCTTCGCCTCCGACCCGCTGTCCTCCGTCGCCTACGCGCCGGGGGAGGTCCTGCTGGTCCTGTCCATCGCGGGCGTGTCGGCGTACCACTTCAGCCCCTGGATCGCCGTCGCGGTCGTCGTGCTGATGTTCACCGTGGTCGCCTCCTACCGGCAGAACGTGCACGCCTACCCGAGCGGCGGCGGCGACTACGAGGTCGCCACCACCAACCTGGGCCCCCAGGCCGGCCTCACCGTGGCCAGTGCCCTGCTGGTGGACTACGTCCTGACCGTCGCCGTCTCCATCGCCTCCGGCATCGAGAACCTCGGCTCCGCGATCCCCTTCGTGGTCGAGCACAAGGTGCTCTGCGCCGCCGCCGTCATCGTGCTGCTGACGCTGATGAACCTGCGCGGCGTCAAGGAGTCCGGAAAACTCTTCGCCATCCCGACCTACGTCTTCGTCGGCGGCGTCTTCATCATGATCCTCTGGGGCGCCTTCCGGGGCCTGGTCCTCGGCGACACCATGCGCGCCCCGACGGCCGACTACCACATCAAGGCCGAGCACCAGGGCCTCGCCGGCTTCGCGCTCGTCTTCCTGCTGCTGCGCGCCTTCTCCTCCGGCTGTGCGGCCCTCACCGGCGTCGAGGCCATCTCCAACGGCGTCCCGGCCTTTCGCAAGCCCAAGTCGAAGAACGCGGCGACCACGCTCGCGATGATGGGCCTGCTCGCCGTCACCATGTTCTGCGGCATCATCGCCCTCGCGATGACGACGAAGGTCCGCATGGCCGAGACCCCGGCCACCGACCTGCTGCACCACGGCATCCCGGTCGGCCCCGACTACGTCCAGAACCCGGTGATCTCCCAGGTCGCCGAGGCGGTCTTCGGCAAGGGCAGCCTGCTGTTCGTCCTGCTCGCCGCCGCCACCGCGCTGGTGCTGTTCCTGGCCGCCAACACCGCGTACAACGGCTTCCCGCTGCTCGGCGCGATCCTCGCCCAGGACCGCTACCTGCCCCGCCAGCTGCACACCCGCGGCGACCGGCTCGCCTTCTCCAACGGCATCGTGCTGCTCGCCGGCGCGGCCATGCTGCTGGTGTTCATCTACGGCGCGGACTCCACCCGCCTGATCCAGCTGTACATCGTCGGCGTGTTCGTGTCCTTCACGCTCAGCCAGACCGGCATGGTCCGGCACTGGAACCGCCACCTCGCCGCCGAGAAGGACCCGGCCAAGCGCAGCCACATGATCCGCTCCCGCGCGATCAACGCGTTCGGCGCCTTCTTCACCGGCCTGGTGCTCGTCGTCGTCCTGGTCACCAAGTTCACCCACGGCGCCTGGGTGGCCCTGCTCGGCATGTGCATCTTCTACGCGACGATGACCGCGATCCGGAAGCACTACGACCGGGTCGCCGAGGAGATCGCCGCGCCCGAGGGCCCGAGCGACGACATGGTCCGCCCCTCCCGCGTCCACTCCGTCGTCCTCATCTCCAAGATCCACCGCCCCACGCTGCGCGCCCTGGCCTACGCCAAGCTGATGCGCTCGGACACCCTGGAGGCGCTGACCGTCAACGTCGACCCGGCCGAGACGAAGGCGCTGCGCGAGGAGTGGGAGCGGCGCGGGATCGACGTACCGCTGAAGGTCCTGGACTCGCCGTACCGGGAGATCACCCGGCCGGTGATCGAGTACGTCAAGAGCCTGCGCAAGGAATCCCCGCGCGACGCGATCTCCGTGATCATCCCCGAGTACGTGGTCGGCCACTGGTACGAGCACCTGCTGCACAACCAGAGCGCCCTGCGCCTGAAGGGCCGCCTGCTCTTCACGCCCGGCGTGATGGTCACCTCCGTCCCCTACCAGCTCGCCTCCTCCGAGGCCGCCCGGGCCCGCGCCCGCAAGCGGCAGGAGTGGAACGCCCCCGGCGCGGTCCGCCGGGGCCCGGCCGTTGAGCGGCCCAAGGAGCCTTCGGGCAAGGAGTGAGGCGGGGCGTCCGGCAGGGACCGGGGGGAGACGGGGAGGACGTAGACTGGTGGGCTGCCGACCGGCCCACCGGCTGCCGGCCCCTCCCGTCCTACCCCGTCCTCCCCCGCACCCTCTTCGATCTGGAGTAATCCCACCATGCAGGCAGAACCGACCAAGTCTCTGGTGGGTGAGGAGTACGAGGTCGAGATCGGCCCCGTCGCCCAGGGCGGCCACTGCATCGCCCGCACGTCCGAGGGCCAGGTGCTGTTCGTCCGGCACGCGCTGCCCGGCGAGCGGGTGGTGGCCCGGGTGACCGAGGGCGAGGAGGGCGCGCGTTTCCTGCGCGCGGACGCCGTGCGGATCCTGGAGGCGTCCAAGGACCGCATCGAGGCACCCTGCCCCTTCGCCGGCCCCGGCCGCTGCGGCGGCTGCGACTGGCAGCACGCCAAGCCGGGCGCCCAGCGGCGCCTCAAGGGCGAGGTGATCGCCGAACAGCTCCAGCGGCTCGCCGGCCTCACTCCCGAGGAGGCGGGCTGGGACGGCACGGTGGTGCCGGCCGAGGGCGACAAGCTGCCCGCAGGCCAGGTCCCGCAGTGGCGCACCCGCGTTCAGTACGCCGTCGACGCCGAGGGCCACGCCGGTCTGCGCCGGCACCGCTCGCACGAGGTCGAGCGCATCGACCACTGCATGATCGCGGCGGCGGGCGTCAGCGAGCTGGGCATCGAGAAGCGGGACTGGACCGGCATGGAGTCGGTCGAGGCGATCGCGGCGACCGGCTCGCAGGACCGCCAGGTGGTCCTCACCCCGCGTCCCGGCGGCCGGCTGCCGCTGGTCGAGCTGGACCGGCCGGTGTCGGTCCTGCGGGTGGACGAGAAGTCCGGCGGCGTGCACCGCGTCCACGGCCGCCCCTTCGTCCGCGAGCGGGCGGACGACCGGACGTACCGGGTGGGCGGCGGTGGCTTCTGGCAGGTCCACCCGAAGGCGGCGGACACCCTGGTCACGGCGGTCATGCAGGGCCTGCTGCCGCGCAAGGGCGAGATGGCGCTGGACCTCTACTGCGGCGCCGGCCTCTTCGCCGGCGCCCTCGCCGACCGCCTCGGCGAGCAGGGCGCGGTCCTCGGCATCGAGTCCGGCAAGCGGGCGGTGGAGGACGCGCGGCACAACCTGGCCGACTTCCCGCGGGTCCGCATCGAGCAGGGCAAGGTCGAGTCGGTCCTGCCGCGCACCGGAATCACCGAGGTCGACCTCGTCGTCCTCGACCCCCCGCGGGCAGGCGCCGGCCGCAACACGGTCGCCCACCTCACCACCCTCGGCGCCCGCCGCATCGCCTACGTCGCCTGCGACCCCGCCGCGCTGGCCCGGGACCTGGGGTACTTCCGGGAGGGCGGGTACCGGGTGCGGACGCTGCGGGCGTTCGATCTGTTTCCGATGACGCACCATGTGGAGTGTGTCGCCATCCTGGAGCCGGTGAAGAAGGATGCCTGACCTGCAGTTTCGCGGGTACGCGGTATGCGCCGTGTGAGCGTTACGGGCGATATCTTGACGCTCAGATGACGCTCGCGGAGGTATCTCGACGCTCATTTGACGCTCGTCTTGATGGTTCGTCAGTTGAGCTGAGGGGCTGGTCAGATGTCCCGTCGATCTTCGCGGCGGGACACAAGAACTGAGAACGTTCCGACGTTGAGCCCCGGCCCGCCCCTGCGGTGTGGCGGTGTACTCGCGGTCTGGCGCTGGACCACGCTCCACACGGGCAACTGCCGCTGGAAGCGGAGTGCTTTTCCTCGGTCAGGGCCTGCTGGAGGGCCTCAAGAGTCTGCCGGGCCACCGCCGGCCCGGCAGAGCCGTGGTGCGCGCGTGGCCAGCCGAGTCCACACCGACCAGTTCCAGCCCCACCGACTTCGGGCGGCGGTCCCCGCGATCAGAGCCTCTATCAGGTTATGGATCCCTTTCGCCGTGGACCAGGTTCTGGACCGGGGATAGACGGCGGGCCGCCGTTGTCGCTCCACAGTCGGTTCGGGTCGTCCGTGGCGGGGCGGGCGAACGACTGCGCTCAGTCGCTCGGCACCTGCCCTGGGGGCGTGTGCACTGCACCGACCACCGCTCCGGACTCCACGTCAGATGTTGCTCAGAGTGAGACGACTGCAACCCTTCGCGGGTTCCAGTGATGCAGATCGTGTGAAATTCAGTCACTGACTGTCTACCCTTGGTGTCATATCGTGCGCTGATCGCCCTGACTTCCTGGGTGCCGTGGACGATCACTGCAGCTACGGGGGGATCTTGTGGGGCAGCACACGGGACAGGGAATGCTGTTCGGCGAGGCGTACGGCCGTATTTCGATTGGAGTCGGCGGCCTTCCAGCCGGTGTCAGTGCAGTCACGGTACCGGTCAGGCGGTCCAGGGAGGACCGGCTGCCTCGTGACCGTCGCGGGCGCCTGCGGGTGCACGCCGTCGACCTCGTCCCGGGCTGTCCTGCCGACCTGTTCGAGCCCCCGTCCGTGTTGTCCTCTGCCGACCTGCTTTGGGTGCTCGCGGCGGAGCGCCGCGCGTGGAGCACGGTGGTGGGTCGGTTCGGAGAGGCCGCCCTGCAGGTGGCGACCGAGCTGGTGCGATGCGGCGGTGTGGTGCTGCGCTGTGAGGTGGACGAGTGGGTGGCGCTCGGTGCCCCCACCCAGTGGCGGCTGTCCCAGGCGTGGTCACTCCAGGCAGAGGATCGCATCGCCGAGCTTCGCGGCGCCCGCGAACCCCGACGTGCCCGAGCCGATCTCATGGAGGTGATGGAGCCGCTGGAGCAGTTGACCGCGGAGCGCAAACTGCTGGCAGCGGTGGACCCGGCCGCCGGACTCGTGGTGCCCGCAGGCAGCCAGACGGCGGCGAAGGCGTGGTCTGTATACGAGGCCGCGATCCGAGCGGGCGCCTCCTGGTGATCTCTCCAGGCCCAGGGAGAGGAGGAGGTGACCCTCAAGCAGCTTGCGGCGCTCGCCCTGGGTGGCTCCAAACGGTGGACCGCACAGCAGCAGGCAGCGTTCGCGAACCTGGTGGGGTCGGAGTTCGAGGAGGCGGTACACGAGGAGGACACCGCGCTCCGCGTCAAAGGCCCGCTGTCATGGCACATCGGTTCAGTGGCCGCCGCCGCGGCGGTGGCCCAGCCGTGGGTCGGCCTTCCCGCCAACAGCCTGCGCCTGCTCGGGAATGCTGTCTGCGATGCCGTGGGCGTGCTGGTGGTGGAAAACTCGGACACCTTCGGAGTGGTCTGCCGCCGTCTGCCGGAACTGACGTCGCGTTGGCTCTGTGTGTGGGGCAGCGGGTACGCCACGGACCAGCTAGTGGCTGTCCTCGACTGGCTTTCGCCACTTCCGGTTGCTGCGTGGTGCGACCTGGACGCCGACGGCATCGCGATCGTCGACAACCTGTCGCGGCGGCTGGGTAGACCAGTGCACGCCGTGGGGATGCATGTCGACGAGTGGGAGGCAGGCCCCTATCGGCAGCGCCAGAAGCCGAAGGAGGACAGGGAACGCGACCGCCTTCTCGCCGCCGAGCTCGCCGAGCGGGTGGACGGTGACCTCCGCGACCTCGCGCTCGCCATCGCCGCGAGTGGAGAGTCCCGGGAGCAGGAGACCCAGTACACCTCGGTCCTTCCTGGTCTTCCCTCGGTCCTGGAACAGTTCGCTCAGCGGCCCCTGCTCCGGCTCAGCCAGGAGGCTGCGGGGTGAGCGGGATCCAGCTCTCCTGGGACGACACCGAAGGCGATGAGGTGATGCTCGCGCCGGCCGACCGGTTCGCCAACTGGCGTGCGTTTGTGGCTCCACTGGCAGCACACCGTGAGGTGGTCGTCAAGGACCCGGAGGCGGTGCGACTGGCGAGAGATGTGGTGGCGGTTTTTGCCGAGCACTCCGCCCTCAGCGGGCTCACCCGTGCCCAGCTGCTGGACCTCCTCGGCCCGGCGGGCCGAGGCTGGCCCGTGCCCGTGGTTGAGTCCCGCCTCAGTCTGCTGATCGACATGGGCTTCCTGGAACCGTACCTGCTTAAGGCCCACCAGGATCGCTACGTTGTGCGCCCGGCCGGTCTCGCAGGCGCCTTCGCGGCCGAACGGCTGTCGCTGTACGGCGGCGTGGACGAGTTGGTCGGATTGCTGGACCGCACCCGCGAACTATTCGAGCTCGCTGATCCCGACCCGGCGATGGCATTGGAGGCACTACAGGACTGCCGGCACGGTCTGCTGGTGTTCGCGCTCGACCTACAGCGACAGGTGGCGAACGCCACTCTGGACGAGCTGATTCGTACTCAGCGGCGGCATGACCGCACCGACTTTCCCAAGCAGGTGGTCGCACTGAACGGCCTGGTCACACGTGCGTTCTCTGGTCACCTTCTGCTCGAAGACGCGGCAACCGCCCTGATCGAGGCTGCTCAGTTCTACCGCCAGGCGTTGCTCGCCGCCGTCGGAAAGATCCTGGACAACGGAGGCGGGAGCCTGAACCTCGATGTTCTTACTGATCATTTCAGAATGAGTTTGGCTCACAGGCTTGGCAGTTGGGCCGGTGGGCGGCAGAGTTCTGTGTGTGTCGGATGATCTTGTGCCTGATG
>NZ_JBVJOT010000010.1:125332-184937 GCF_055583025.1 Streptomyces sp. NPDC104831 | reverse complement strand
GCCCTTTTCTGCGCCTCCCCCTCCTCCCCCCCCCCCCTCCCCCCCCTCCCCCCCCCCCCCCCCCCCCCCACGCACCCCCCCCCCCCCCCCCCCCCCCCCCCCCCCCCCCCCCCCCCGTGCCCGCGCGGCCGGTACGCCCGCGGGCGTACGGCGGGCCGGCGGCCCTGTGGCCCGTCAGTGGCCGGCGGCCGACTGCGACGCCGAGTCGTCCGGGGTGACGGCCTCACCGGAGGCGCTGCCCGACGGGGTCGCCTCGCCGCTCTTGCCGGGCTCGCCGCTCTTCTCCGGCTTGCCGCTCGCGGAGGGGTTCGCGCCCGGCGCGCCGGACTTCGACGGCGAGGCGGACGCCGGCGCGGACGGGATCTGCGACGGGCCCCACTTGTCGAAGTAGCTGGTGGCCGGGACCACGAAGGCGCTCAGGCCCACCTTGCCGGTCTTGCTGAAGGTGAAGGTGATCTTCTGGGCGTCGCCGTCCTTGACGGCCTCGCGGCCGCTGGGCAGCGTCGCGGAGGCGTTGCCCTTGCCGCCGAGGACCAGCGAGCCGCCCGCGGGGACGGTCACGCTCTTGCCCTTGGCGGGCTTCAGCTCGGCGGACGTGCCGCTGCCCAGGGCGACGGACTCCAGGGTCTCGGCGGTGTCGCCGGAATTGAACAGGGTCGCGGAGATGACCGCGGGACCCGTCGCCTTCAGATCGGGCTGGGTGATGACCAGGGCGTTCTGGATCTTGATGGCGCCGACGCTGGTCGCCGCGTTGTCCGGCTGGATCTCCAGGGTCTGCGAGTCGTTGCCGGCGCCGCAGGCGGCGAGCGAGGCGATCGAGAAGACGATGGCGGAGGCGGCGAGGGCGCCGCGTCGAAGGCTGCTGCTCACGGCGGCGGCAACTCCTTGAACGCGCGGACGGCTCCTCTGATAAAGCCGCCCTAAGTGTCTGTCAGCGCGCTTAGGTTACCGAGCCGTTCCCAGGCCGCCGCACCCGACCCTCCCCCGAGGCCCGTCCATCCCTCCAGGTGGGGGTACCGCGCCGGGCGGAAGTGACTCCCCGGACACGCCGGGGAGGCGTTCGCCCGGCATTCGCATAACGCGAGGTGCGCGCCTTGCGGCACCCCGCGCGAAATTTCCGTGAAGGAATGCGCGGCGCTCCCCGAAATTGATCACGGCGCACCCGCCCGCCTGCCGTAGATCAATTCCTGAATCGGCTCACATCCACCGGTGGGCACCGAACGGAGTAGCGGAAGTCGCACGGCTGACATCGGACAAACCGGGACGTTCCTCCACTTGGAACGCCCTCCCGAGGCGTGTAACGTACGCGTTTCCCCTTGCCCGAAGAGCCCCTCCGACCTGCGAATACCCGCTTCCGTGGGGCCCTCGCAGCACGTCCCGGTTGCTGTTGTCAAGCCCCGAGATATGCCCTGACCTGCGAAAACGCCATTCAGAAGACGCCGTATCCGTGTTACCCTGGATAGCCACGGAAGGGGTACCTGTCACATGACGTTCAAGGTTGGCGACACCGTGGTCTATCCCCATCACGGGGCCGCGCTGATCGAGGCTATCGAAACTCGCCAGATCAAAGGCGTGGACAAGACCTACTTGGTGCTGAAGGTCGCCCAGGGTGACCTGACGGTACGTGTGCCAGCGGACAATGCGGAGTTCGTCGGCGTGCGTGATGTGGTCGGTCAGGACGGACTGGACCGAGTCTTCGAGGTGCTGCGCGCGCCGTACGCCGAGGAGCCCACGAACTGGTCCCGTCGCTACAAGGCAAACCTGGAGAAGCTCGCCTCCGGCGATGTCATCAAGGTCGCGGAAGTCGTGCGTGACCTGTGGCGTCGCGAGCGCGAGCGCGGACTGTCCGCCGGTGAGAAGCGCATGCTCGCCAAGGCCCGCCAGATCCTGGTGAGCGAGCTGGCGCTCGCGGAGAACACGAACGAGGACAAGGCCGAGGCCCTGCTCGACGAGGTGCTCGCCTCCTGACACGCAGCGGCAGCGAACCCTCGCTTCCGGCACGCCCAGCACAGCAGTGAAATGCCGCGGTGCCCGATGACACTGACCCTGTCGCCGGGCGCTGCGGCATCTTCGTCCCCGCAGGGCGTGCCTCGGGAAGCCTGTGGAACAACCCCCCGATACTCGGCGTGCCGGGCCCGGGCGGATGGCTCGACCAGGGTCACGGAAAGGGTCCGGTCAAGGCGTCGCGCCCGGCACTCCTCCAGGCCATACCCACGTAGGTCGAGCACACAAACCTGACAGGAACCGATGTCTGACGAATCGCGTCCCACGCCCGCGCAGAGCCCCGTCGCCGCCGTGATTCCCGCCGCCGGCCGGGGCGTGCGCCTCGGTCCGGGCGCCCCCAAGGCACTCCGCGCGCTGAACGGCACGCCCATGCTCATCCACGCGGTGCGCGCCCTCGCCGCGTCCCGCCACGTCTCCCTGGTGATCGTCGTGGCCCCGCCGGACGGCGCCGCCGAGGTGAAGTCCCTGCTCGACGCGCACGCGCTGCCCGAGAGGACCGACTTCCTGGTCGTCCCCGGCGGGGAGTCCCGCCAGGAGTCGGTGCGCCTCGGCCTGGACGCCCTGCCGCCGCAGTACGGCGTCGTGCTGGTCCACGACGCGGCCCGCCCGCTGGTCCCGGTCGAGACGGTCGACGCGGTCGTGGAGGCCGTACGCGACGGCGCCCCCGCCGTGGTGCCCGCGCTGCCGCTGGCCGACACCGTCAAGGAGGTCGACCCCGCCGCCGCGCCCGGCGACCCGGAGCCGGTCGTCGCCACCCCCGAGCGGGCCCGGCTGCGCGCCGTCCAGACCCCGCAGGGCTTCGACCGGGCCACCCTGGTCCGCGCCCACGAGAGCGTCACCGGGAACGTCACCGACGACGCGGGCATGGTCGAGCGGCTCGGGCTCACGGTCGTGGCCGTCCCCGGTCACGAGGAGGCCTTCAAGGTCACCCGCCCGCTGGACCTGGTCCTCGCCGAGGCGGTCCTGGCCCGCAGGAGGCTCACCGATGGCTTCTGAGGCACCGCCGCTTCCCCGGGTCGGCATCGGCACCGACATCCACGCCTTCGAGGAGGGCCGCGAACTGTGGTGCGCCGGCCTGAAGTGGGAGGGCGAGGGACCCGGACTGGCCGGCCACTCCGACGCCGACGTGGTCGCCCACGCGGCCTGCAACGCGCTGTTCTCCGCCGCCGGGCTCGGTGACCTGGGACAGCACTTCGGCACCGGCCGCCCCGAGTGGTCCGGCGCCTCCGGCACCACGCTGCTCGCCGAGGCCGCGCGGATCGTACGGGCGGCGGGCTTCGCCGTCGGCAACGTCGCCGTCCAGGTGATCGGCCCCCGCCCGAAGATCGGCAAGCGCCGCGACGAGGCGGAGAGGATCCTCTCCGAGGCGGCCGGCGCCCCCGTGTCGGTCTCCGGCGCCACCACCGACGGCCTCGGCTTCCCCGGCCGCGAGGAGGGGCTGATGGCGGTCGCGACGGCCCTGGTGGTGCGGGTGAACTGACGGCGTGCGAGGGTACCCTCACGACCACCAGTGATCCCTGGACTCCGGAGGGTACCCATGTCCGCCGTTCTGTCCGACCGCCTGAAGTCCGTGCTCGACGGCAAGGTGTTCATCGTCGTCGGCACCCTCCAGCCCGACGGCAGCCCGCAGCTGTCCCCGGTCTGGGTCAAGCGCGACGGCGACGACCTGCTCTTCTCCACCACCGTCGACCGCCGCAAGTACCTGAACCTCGAGCGCGACCCCCGGGTGACGGCCGTCGTCCTGAACCCCGAGTCCCCGTACGAGTACGCCGAGATCCGCGGCACCGCCGAGGTGACGACGGACGAGGGCCCCGAACTCATCGACGAACTCAGCCGCAAGTACACCGGCAAGGACTACAAGGAGTTCAACCCCGACTCGGTCAACGACGCCCAGCGCGTGGTCGTGCGCATCCGGCCGCGCAAGGTCGTCGGAAGGCTGTGAGGCGGAGTTCCTCCGGGGAAGGCGCATGGCACCGCCACGCGCCCACTACTCTGGAGTGGTGACGATTCGCCTGTACGACACCAGCGCCCGGCAGATCCGTGACTTCTCCCCGCTCAAGCCGGGCTGCGTCTCGATCTACCTGTGTGGCGCCACCGTGCAGGCGGCCCCTCACATCGGCCACATCCGCTCGGGTCTCAACTTCGACATCATGCGCCGCTGGTTCGCCTACCGCGGCTATGAGGTGACGTTCATCCGCAACGTCACCGACATCGACGACAAGATCATCACCAAGAGCCACGAGCAGCACCGGCCCTGGTGGTCGATCGGGTACGAGAACGAGCGCGCGTTCAACGAGGGCTACACCGCCCTCGGCTGCCTGCCGCCGACCTACGAGCCCCGCGCCACCGGCCACATCACCGAGATGGTCGAGATGATGCGGGGCCTCATCGACCGCGGGCACGCCTACGCGGCCGACGGCAACGTCTACTTCGACGTCCGTTCCTTCCCCGGCTACCTGGAGCTGTCCCGGCAGGAGCTGGACAACCTGCTCCAGCCGTCCGGCGAGGGCGAGACCGGCAAGCGGGACCCGCGCGACTTCGCCCTGTGGAAGGCGGTCAAGCCCGGCGAGCCGAGCTGGCCGACCCCCTGGGGACCGGGCCGCCCCGGCTGGCACCTGGAGTGCTCGGCCATGGCCCACAAGTACCTGGGCAGCGCCTTCGACATCCACGGCGGCGGCCTCGACCTGATCTTCCCGCACCACGAGAACGAGATCGCCCAGGCCAAGGCCTACGGCGACGAGTTCGCCCGGTACTGGGTGCACAACGCCTGGGTCACCATGGCCGGCGACAAGATGTCCAAGTCGCTCGGCAACAGCGTCCTGGTCGGCGAGATGGTCAAGCAGTGGCGCCCGATCGTGCTGCGCTACTACCTGGGCACCCCGCACTACCGCTCGATGATCGAGTACAGCGAGGAGTCCCTGCGCGAGGCCGAGTCCGCGTTCGCGCGGATCGAGGGCTTCGCCCAGCGGGTCACCGAGCTGGCCGGCAAGACCGTCGAGCCGGCCGACGAGGTCCCGCCCGCCTTCGCCGAGGCGATGGACGACGACCTGGGCGTCCCGCAGGCCCTCGCCGTCGTGCACACCACCGTCCGGCAGGGCAACAGCGCCCTCGCCGCCGACGACAAGGACGCCGCCGTCGCCCGGCTCGCCGAGGTGCGGGCCATGCTCGGCGTCCTCGGGCTCGACCCGCTCGACGCGCACTGGGGCGGCGAGGGCGGCGACCGGGGCGAGGACCTCCAGGGCGTGGTCGACAGCCTCGTCCGCCTGGTCCTCGACCAGCGCGAGTCCGCCCGCGCCCGCAAGGACTGGGCCACCGCCGACGCCATCCGGGACCAGCTCAAGGACTCGGGGCTCGTCATCGAGGACAGCCCCCAGGGCCCGCGCTGGAGCCTCGGCGCGCGCTGACCGGCGACTGATCGACTGTGCCGCCCGGCCCTCCGGGCGGCACACTGCATAAGACGTACGTACGAAGCCTCAACGGAGACGGGTAACTCATGGCCGCGAACAACCGCCGCATGTCCGGCAAGAAGGGCGCGCAGGTCGGCAGCGGCGGCAAGCGGCGCCGGGGCCTGGAAGGAAAGGGCCCGACCCCGCCCGCCGAAATGCGCAAGGGGCACGCCAAGCAGCGCGCCGCCGCGGCCAAGGCGCGCCGCGCCCAGGGCCGCACCCAGCAGCGCCGGGGCGGCGGCAGGTCCGCCTCCGAGCTGGTGGTGGGCCGCAACCCGGTGGTGGAGGCGCTGCGCGAGGGCGTCCCCGCCTCCACGCTCTACGTCCAGCAGTTCGTCGACAACGACGAGCGCGTCCGCGAGGCCCTCCAGCTCGCCGCCGAGCGCGGCGGCATCAACCTCATGGAGGCCCCGCGCCCCGAGCTGGACCGCATGACCAACGGCCTCAACCACCAGGGCCTGGTCCTCCAGGTCCCGCCGTACGAGTACGCGCACCCCGAGGACCTCCTCGACGCCGCCGCCGAGGAGGGCGAGGACCCGCTGGTCGTCGCCCTGGACGGGGTCACCGACCCGCGCAACCTCGGCGCCGTCGTCCGCTCGGTCTCCGCCTTCGGCGGCCACGGCGTGGTCGTCCCCGAGCGCCGTTCGGCCGGCATGACCGCGGGCGCCTGGAAGACCTCCGCCGGTACGGCCGCCCGCACGCCGGTCGCCCGCGCCACTAACCTCACCCGGACCCTGGAGGCCTACAAGAAGGCCGGTTGCACGGTGGTCGGTCTGGCGGCGGACGGCGAGGCCGAACTCGGCGAGCTGCAGGCCCTGGAGGGCCCGGTGGTCATCGTCGTCGGCAGCGAGGGCAAGGGCCTGTCCCGCCTGGTCGGCGAGACCTGCGACGTCCGGGTGCGCATCCCGATGCCGGGCGGCGCGGAGTCGCTCAACGCGGGCGTGGCGGCCGGGATCGTGCTGTACGAGACGGCGCGCAGGCGGAGCTGACCGGCGGTCCGGGCGGGCTGAACACCCGTCCGGTGCCTCCCTCTTGCGGGCTGATTCGGGTGGCCATGACGGGGTGGGCACGGCTTTGACGGGGTCCGGACACATCCGGCGGGTCAAAGCAGTGTCCTAACACCACGTCACTCGGTTAGATGAGTGTGGACACCAGAACACCCCGCACACCCACGGGGGACCGCTCGTCGGGTTTCGACGACGCTCCCGCGCTGAGCATGGTGAAGGTGCCGAGCGATCCGGCGCAGGTCATCGTCAATCACGCCAGCTTCCGCGTGCAGCTGGGCGCGGCGGCGAGGGGCACCCAGTCCCCGCGGATCACCCGGCATCTGCACGCCACCGGCCAGGAGACCGCCCGCAGGCCGGTCCTGGGCACGGCGGGCCGGGCGGCCGACGCCACCGGCCGTCGTCGTCCCGTCGTCTGGAGCGGCCGGTCCGCCCCCGACGACACCGGCGCACACCGGCTCCTCCAGGCCGTGCGGGGCAGCAGCGTCCGCCACGCCGACGAGCCCGAGACCGGCGCCACCCAGGTCATCCCGCGCGTGCAGACCGGCTACGCCGACGCCTACGCCGAACCGGACCAGACCGTGCAGACCCCGGTCGTCGGCCACCAGCGCACCGCCCCCGACGCCACCCGTCTCCTGCCGCACATGCGCACGGTCACCGGCGCCTACGACCCCCCGTCCCACCCCGGCGCCGACCACGACCCGTACGACGCGTACCCGGCCGGGCCCGGCCCGGACCCGGAGGAAGACGGCCCGCGCCGCACCCGGCGCCAGAGCGACGACCCGGCCCGGCACGCCTACTACCCGGGCCGCCGGATGAACCTGGGCGTGGTCCTGCTCCCGCTCAGGATCTTCCTGGGGTTCATCTCCATCTACGCCGGCATGGGCAAGCTGTGCGACCCCGTCTACTTCGACGGCGGCGAGCGCGGCTCCATGGTGAAGTGGCTCAACACCCTGCACCCGTGGGACGTGGCCGAGCCGCTGCGCCAGTTCGCGCTCCAGCACCCGGTCGGCTCCGGCCTGGTCATCGCCTTCCTCCAGGTCGTCGTCGGCGTCCTGACCATCCTGGGCTGCTGGCAGCGCGTGGCCGCGGTCGTCGGTGCCCTGCTCTCGGCCGCCCTGATCGTCACCGTCAGCTGGAAGACGGTCCCGGCCTACGACGCGCCGGACATCATCTACCTGGCCGCCTGGTCCCCGCTGATCATCGCCGGCGCCCCCGTGTACTCGGTGGACGGCCGCCTCGCGGGCGGCGCCTGGCGGCGGCTCGGCCCCCGCTCCGACATCTGGGAGCTGCGCCGCCACGTACTGCGCCGCGGCGCGCTGATCACGGCCGTCACCGTCGGCCTGACCCTGCTCATCGGCTCCCTGCTGGGCGGCGCGGTCCGCGACTCCGGCCGCGTGGTCGTCCCCGGCCCCGGCGAGGCCCCCCGCAACCAGCTGCCCGGCTCCCCGCTCCCGCAGGAGCCCGGCAAGCGGCACAAGAAGACCCCGGCGGCCTCCGCCACGCCCACGGGCGGTGCCACGGCCGGTGCGAGCCCCTCCCAGGCGGCGACCCCGCCCGGCACCGACCGCGCCACCACGGGCGCCACCACCGCGGCCCCGTCCCAGACCCAGGGCACCACGGGCCAGGTCCCGCCGCGCCGGTCCGCGCCGACCGGCGGCGTCCCCAGCACCACGGCGGGCCCCACCAGCACGGGCGGCACGACCACCACCGGCGGCACCACGTCGACCGGCGGCAGCACCACCGGCACCACCTCGGGCGGCTCCACGGCCACGGGCCAGCCGGGCCTGGTGGGCGGCCTGCTGGGCTGACGGGCCCGAAGACGGCGAAAAGGGGCCCCGTACCTCTCCGGTACGGGGCCCCTTCGTCGTGCGGGCTAGCGGCTCAGGGCCGCCAGTTCCCTGGCCGCCTCGGTCAGGTCCTTCGCCGTGTCGATGGCCCGCCAGTACGCCCCCTGCGGGATGGGGAAGCCGGCCAGCTTGTTCTCCCGGGCCAGCCGGGGGAACGTCGTCCGCTCGTGGTCCCCCCGCTCGGGCAGCAGCGTGGCGAACCCGGGGGAGAACACGTACACGCCGGCGTTGATCTCGAACGTGGACGGCGGGGCCTCGATGAAGTCGGTGATGTGCCCGAACCCGTCGGTCTGCACCGCCCCCCACGGAAGGCGCGGCCGGGCCAGCGCGAGGGTCGCCACGGCGTCGCGCTCGGTGTGGAAGTCGGCCATGTCCCGCAGGGAGAACCGCGTCCAGATGTCACCGTTGGTGGCGTACCAGGGCCGGTCGGGATGGGGCAGCCGCGTGGCGGCGTGGCGCAGGCCGCCACCGCGGCCGAGGGGCTCCTTCTCGACGACGGTGGTGACGGAGACGGGCAGGTCGGCCGAGTCCAGCCAGTTCTGCAGGACGTCGGCGAGGTGGCCGCAGGAGACCACCACGTCCGTCACGCCCTCCTCGGCGAGCCAGGTGAGCTGGTGGCCGATGATCGGCGTGCCCGTGCCGGGGATCTCGACCATCGGCTTGGGCCGGTCGTCGGTGTACGGACGCAGCCGCGAGCCCTGGCCACCGGCCAGGACCACGGCTTGAGTGGGGCGCGACGCGGCGCTCGGATGGGTCATGACCGCACTGTACGTGGCACCGCGCGGCGCCCGGTCGGCGGCAACGGCCCGCGCGGGCACCACGGCGGGGCGGCGCGGCGGCGAAGGGCTCGCGTCCGCCGTGGCGCGGGCCCGCACGGGGCGCCGCGGGGGTGGTGGCGAAGGGCCCGTGCGCCCGGCGTGGTGGGGCGGGCGGCGGGGGCCCGTGCCCCGCCGTGACGGGGCGCGTGGCAGCGGGTCTGACGGCCGCCGAGGTGGGGCGGCGGTGAAGGGGCCGGGTGCCCGCCGCCGGGCCCCCGGGTCAGCTGTGCGCGGCCAGGACGCCCGAGGCGAAGGCCGTGTCGCACACCGGCCGGGCGTAGGACTGGGCGCGCGGGGCGCCGTAGATGCGCACCGCGGCCGTGCCGAGGGCGCGGGCGATGGAGGAGCAGTGCCGGGCGAGCCCGGGGCGTCCGTTGACGGCCCGCTGGAGGTGGGTGAGCACCACGCCCGGGTCCTTGTGCTGGAGCTCGCTCATCAGTTGCTCGCGGAGCACGTCCTGCGGTGCGCGGGCGGCCGTGCGGGCGGGGATCGTCGCCGACGTCACGTCGGATGCGGCCAGCACCGAGCCGGCGGGGCTCCCCGTCCAGTTGACCCGGGTGACCGCGAGGGTCCCGGAGAGCACCATGACGACGGGCAGGACGAGGGCGAGAGTGCGGCCGATCCGGCGGGCAGGGCCGCCCCGGTGGCCGCGTCGCGTCTGTGGGGTGGTGGAGTGCTTCACGCGTGTGAGGGTAGCGCCCGGTGATGAGATGGAGACACTGCGTCACCCCTTCGGGGGATGAGGAAGCACGGATTTCCGGGTAACGGGGTTGACGGAACGGTCCACGGAAAGGACCGGGCGGTCCGCGGCAAGGGCCCCGCACGCCGAGCGTGCGGGGCCCTTCCGGTGCGGTGGGACCGTCAGTCGGTCAGCCGCTCGCCGGTGGAGGTGGAGAACACGTGGGTCTCGCCCGGCCGCGGCACGACGTGCAGCGTGGCGCCCTTCTCCGGCACGGCGCGGCTGTTGACGCGGACCACGAGGTCCTTGCGCTCGCCGCCGACCTCGACGGTGCCGTAGACGTAGCCGTCGGCGCCGGTCTCCTCCACGACGTTCACCGAGACGGCGAGACCGGCCGGGGCGTCGGCGCTGTCCTTCGTCAGGGACGCGGCGGCGCCGCCGTTCAGCTCGACCACGTCGAAGTGCTCGGGACGGACACCGACGGTGACCGTGCGGTCGCCCCTGTCGGCGGCGGCCTTGAGGGCCTCCCGGTTGACCGGGACGACGCTGTTGCCGAACTTCACGCCGCCGTCGGTGATCGGGACCTCGATCAGGTTCATGGCGGGGGAGCCGATGAAGCCGGCGACGAAGAGGTTCGCGGGCTTGTCGTACATGTTCCGCGGCGAGTCGACCTGCTGGAGCAGACCGTCCTTGAGGACCGCCACGCGGTCGCCCATCGTCATGGCCTCGACCTGGTCGTGGGTGACGTAGACGGTGGTGATGCCCAGCCGGCGCTGGAGCGAGGCGATCTGCGTACGGGTGGAGACACGCAGCTTGGCGTCCAGGTTGGACAGCGGCTCGTCCATGAGGAAGACCTGCGGCTCGCGCACGATGGCGCGGCCCATGGCGACACGCTGGCGCTGACCGCCGGAGAGCGCCTTCGGCTTGCGGTCCAGGTACTCGCTGAGGTCGAGGATCTTCGCGGCCTCCTCGACCTTCTGCCGGATCTCCGCCTTCGGCACACCGGCGATCTTGAGCGCGAAGCCCATGTTGTCGGCGACCGTCATGTGCGGGTACAGGGCGTAGTTCTGGAACACCATGGCGATGTCCCGGTCCTTGGGCGGCAGGTGCGTGACGTCGCGGTCACCGATGCGGATGGCGCCGCCGTTGACGTCCTCCAGGCCCGCGAGCATCCGCAGCGAGGTGGACTTGCCGCAACCGGACGGGCCGACCAGGACGAGGAACTCGCCGTCCTCGATCGCGATGTCGAGCGCGTCGACGGCGGGCTTGTCGGAACCCGGGTAGATCCGGGTCGCCTTGTCGAACGTGACTGTGGCCATGGTGAAGGGCCCCCTTCTACCGGCAGGAACGTGCCGGACGATCCGTTGTAGGAAGGTGGTTCGCGTAGTCCACCGGGGTGAACTGGACCGAGACGCTACCTGGCGATCACCTGCCGTGTCAGTACTTCGGCCCCGGTGAACTTCGCGGAAATTCTCGACGGGACGCCCCCCGGACCTGGGTACACTGCACGAGCACCCCGGTGCGCGCCTCCTTAGCTCAGCTGGTCAGAGCGCCGCTCTTGTAAAGCGAAGGTCGTCGGTTCGAATCCGACAGGGGGCTCCGGCAAGCCCGGGTGGGACCCGCTCCCACCTGGGCTTTTCTCATGCCAGCAGGCGGGCGATCTCCAGCTGGCGGGCCTCGACGGGCCTGCCGTCCTCGACGTCCCACAGGGCGTTCTGCAGCAGCCGGCCGTAGGTCCAGGCGCGGGCCCTGGCCCGGTCCAGGCCGAGGACGTCGGTCATCGCGTCGAAGCGCCAGCGGACCTCGGCCGCCTCGAACCGGTTGTCCAGGGCGGGCCACAGCTCGAAGCCGGGGTCGCCGGCCAGCGGCTTGGGGTCGATGGCGAGCCAGTCGGCACGCCCGGCGGCCAGCACGTTCTCGTCGTGCAGGTCCCAGTGCAGCAGCCGGTCGCCGGGTTCGGCGGCGACCTCGCGGACGGCGGCGGCGCAGTCGGCGACGATCCGGCGGGCCTCGAGGTCGGGGATGCGCTCCAGCGCCCGGGGGGTCCGCTCCAGCATGGACGCGGTGATGTCGCCGAGCCGGCGCAGTCCGGGCGGGGCCGGGAAGGACGTGAGGTGGGCCAGCAGCCGGGCGATGACCAGGACCGCCTCCCGGGTGTCGGCGAGGTGGGCCAGCATCCGGCCCTCGTCCAGGCGCTCCAGGAGCATGGTGCCGGTGGCCGGGTCGTGGTCGAGGAGCCGTACGGCCCCGTCGCCGTCCCAGGCGCGCAGCGCGACCGGCTCGCCCTCGCTCTCCTCGTCGAGCAGCTGGAGCTTGAGGACCGCGCGGAGGCCGTCGGCGCGGACCACCGGCAGCACCAGGGCGCTGACGCCGTGCATGGACGGCCCGTCGAGCCGTAGCTCCCAGCGGTCCAGGAAACCGGCCGCGAGGTCCGGCAGCGCGGTGATGAACGCCTTGCCCGTCGCGCCGTTGTACATCTCCTGTGCCTCGGCGAGCTTCGCGGGAATGTCGATCACCGGTCGGACGATACCGGCGTGCGTCAATCGGCTCATGCGAATTAACCGGGTCCCGGGCCGGGCGTGGGCGTACGTCCGCGCGGCTCCCGGCACGCACGTGTGGCTGGGGGTGCTGTTCGTCACGACCGTGGTGCTGCACTCCATGCCGCCCGAGTTCGAGGAGAACTTCCTGCGGCACCGGTCGACCAACCTGCACGAGCTGTCGCGCAGCCCGGTGCGGGTGTTGGTGGCGAGTGCGATGTGGACCGAGAGCGGGCACTGGCTGCCGTACGCCTTCCTGTACACGGTGTTCCACGCGCCGGCCGAACGCTGGCTGGGCACGGCCCGCTGGCTCGCGGTGTGTGCGCTCGCCCACGTGGCGGCGTCGCTGGCGAGCGAGGCCGTGCTGCTGGCGGCGATCCGCACGGGCCGGGCCCCGCTCGCGGCCGTCGACACCCTGGACATCGGGGTCAGTTACGCGCTGGCCGGGGTGATCGCGGTGCTCTGCTACCGGCTCCCGGCGCCCTGGCGGTACGGGTATCTGGCGGCGGTGCTCGCCGTGTTCACGCTGCCGCTGGCCGCCGGGCCCACCTTCACGGACGTCGGGCACCTCCTGGCCGCGCTGCTCGGTCTCGCCTGCCGTCCGCTGGCCGGGGGGCGGGGGAAAGCACGGAATCCGAAGGAGACACCGGCCCGGGCCAGGGGTTAACGTCCCGGCCATGAACAGCTCGGCAAGCAGCGCCGTCAACGGCGGCGTCTCGTTCTGGTACGCGGACGACGGTCTTCCGGCGGTGCGCGAGCCGCTGACCGGGGACGCCTCCGCCGACGTCGCCATCGTCGGCGGCGGGTACACCGGCCTGTGGACGGCGTACTACCTGAAGAAGGCGGCGCCCTTCCTGCGGATCACCGTGCTGGAGCAGAAGTTCTGCGGCTACGGCGCCTCCGGCCGCAACGGCGGCTGGCTGTACAACGGGATCGCGGGCCGCGACCGGTACGCCCGGCTGCACGGCCACGAGGCCGCCGTACGGCTCCAGAAGGCGATGAACGACACGGTCGCCGAGGTGGTCGCGGTGGCCCGCGCGGAGGGCGTCGACGCCGACATCCACCAGGGCGGTGTCCTCGAAGTGGCCACCACGCCTGCGCAGTTGGCCCGGCTGAAGGCGTTCCACGCGCACGAGCTGTCCTACGGCGAGACGGACCGGGAGCTGTACGGCGCCCGCGAGACCGCCGGGCGGATCCGGGTCGCGGACGCCGTCGGCTCCACCTGGACCCCGCACGGCGCCCGGCTGCACCCGGTGAAGCTGGTCAAGGGGCTCGCGGCGGTCGTGGAGGCGCTGGGGGTGACCCTCCACGAGTCGACACCGGTGACCGAGATCCGCCCCGGGCACGCGGTCACCCCCTACGGCACGGTCCGCGCGTCCTACGTCCTGCGCTGCACCGAGGGCTTCACCCCCGCCCTCAAGGGCCAGAAGCGGACCTGGCTGCCGATGAACTCCTCGATGATCGCGACCGAGCCGCTGATCGGGGAGCAGTGGGCTGCGATCGGCTGGACGGGCCGGGAGACCCTCGGCGACATGGCGCACGCCTACATGTACGCCCAGCGCACGGCCGACGGCCGGATCGCGCTCGGCGGGCGCGGGGTGCCGTACCGCTTCGGCTCGCGCACCGACAACGACGGCCGCACACAGGAGGCGGCCGTCGCGGCGCTGCGCGAGATCCTCACCCGCTTCTTCCCGGCCCTGGCGGGTGTGCGGATCGAGCACGCCTGGTCGGGGGTGCTCGGCGTGCCGCGCGACTGGTGCGCCACCGTCACGCTGGACCGCTCCACCGGGCTCGGCTGGGCGGGCGGCTACGTCGGCTCGGGCGTCGCCACCGCCAACCTGGCCGCCCGCACCCTGCGCGACCTGGTCCGGCAGGACTCCGGCCAGGGCGGGCGGACCGAGCTGACGGAGCTGCCCTGGGTGGGCCACCGGGTCCGCAAGTGGGAGCCGGAACCCCTGCGCTGGCTGGGCGTGCGGGGCATGTACGCCACCTACCGCGCCGCCGACCGGCGCGAACGCCGCTACCCGGACCTGCGGTCCTCGCGGCTGGCCCGGCTGGCGGACCGGGTGGCGGGCCGCCAGTGACCGGGCCCGGCCCGGCTCCCCCCGGTGTTCGCGCGGCTCGGGGCGGATTGTCGGTGGCGGGGTGCAGCATGGGGGCATGGTGAGGCGGACGACGGGGAGCGGGGCCGGGGCCCGGGCGGCGGTGCGGGGCGCGCGGCGGCCCGTGCTGCGGCTGCCGGCGCTGGACGACTGGGACGGCGGCGCACTGGAGCCGGACGGTGACTACGACGGCCTGGAGTTCCGGGAGCGGGACCTGACCGGGCAGGACGGCCGGGGCGCCCGGTTCATGGACTGCGCGCTGACGGGCTGTGTGCTGGACGGGACGGAGCTGGGCAGGGCCCGGGTGCTGGACTCGGTCCTGACCGGCCCGCGCGGGGTCGGCACCGGGCTCGCGGAGGCCACGTTCCGCGATGTCGAGCTGGTCGACGCGCGCCTCGGGGGCGCCCGGATGCACGGGGCGGTGCTGGAGCGGGTCGTGGTCCGGGGCGGCAAGATCGACTTTCTGAACCTGCGCGAGGCCCGCCTGAAGGACGTCGTCTTCGAGTCCTGTGTGCTGGTCGAGCCGGACTTCGCGGGGGCGCGGCTGGAGCGGGTCGAGTTCGTCGACTGCGCCCTGCGGGAGGCCGACTTCGGCGGCGCGACGCTGGCGGACGTCGATCTGCGCGGGGCCGCGCCGCTGGAGATCGTCCGGGGCCTGGACCGGCTGTCCGGTGCGGTGATCGGAACCGGGCAACTGCTGGACCTGGCCCCGGTGCTGGCGGCGGAGCTGGGTATCCGGGTGCTGGACTGAGGGGCCCGGCCGGGGCCGGGCCCGGGGGCCTCAGGCGTGGGCGGGCTTGCCGTCGCCGTACAGCCAGTCCTTCCAGATCGTGCGGAAGTCCTCGCCCGGGGCCTTCCCCTCCACGTACCGGACGAAGCCGGCGGTGTCGGCGGTGCCGTGCCGGTGGGCGGCGGCCCAGCCCTGCACGATGTCGTAGAAGGTGTCGTCGCCGACCGTCCGGCGGATCTTCTGCAGGACCATCGCGCCGCGCTGGTAGACGGGGGTGTCGGAGATGTGCGCGGCGCTCGACGGCCTGGCCGGCGGGAAGGCCCAGAGGTCGTCGGGCCCTTCCTCGTACAGTTCGGTGAAGGTCTCCTGGGCGGTGGGCCCGCCGTTGTCCTCGTCGTAGAGCCACTCCGCGTAGGTCGCGAAGCCCTCGTTGAGCCACATGTCCCGCCAGGAGGCGGGGCCGACCGAGTCGCCGTACCACTGGTGGGCGAGTTCGTGCACCAGGGTGGAGACGTCGGGCGGGCCGGGGAAGAAGGGGCGGGTCTGGGTCTCCAGGGCGTAGCCGGCGTCGCCCGGGCGGTCCACGACGGCGCCGGCGGAGGAGAAGGGGTAGGGCCCGAAGTTGTACTCCGCCCAGTCGAGGATCTCCGGGATCTTCGCGAGCACCTCGGCGCTCGCCTCGGCCTGGCCGGGGTCGACGGCGGTGACGACCGGCAGTCCGTGCGGGCCGGTGGTGCGGGTGATGTCGAAGCGGCCGATGGCGACGGTGGCGAGGTAGCCCGCCATGGGCTGGGCCGTCTGCCAGCGGTAGGTCGTCCGGCCGTCCTTCGTGCTCTGGTCCGTCTGCTCGCCGGTGGAGACGGCCTGGAGGCCCTCGGGAACGGTGACCGAGATGTCGTAGGTCGCCTTGTCGGAGGGGTGGTGGTTGCCGGGGTACCAGGTCATGGAGCCGACGGGTTCGCCGAGGGCCACGGCGCCGTCGGCGGTGGGCAGCCAGCCCTCCCGTGAGCCGTCGGCGTCGGTGAGGGTGCGCGGGGTGCCCGAGTAGCGGACCGTCACGAGGAAGGTCTCGCCCTTGTCGAGGCCGGTGTGCGGGCGGACGGTGAGTTCCTGCCCGGAGCGGCTCCAGCGGGCCTTCTCGCCCTCCACGCGGACGGAGTCGACGCGCAGTCCGGACAGGTCGAGGTGGAACGCGGACAGGTCGCGGGTGGCGCGGGCGGTGATGACCGCGGTGCCGGTGAGCCGGCGGCCGGCCGGGGTGTAGTCCAGGACGAGGCGGTAGTGCCCGACGTCGTAGCCGCCGTTGCCGGCCTTCGGGAAGTACGGGTCGCCGGCGCCGGAGCCGCCCGGGGTGCCCCGGACGCCGGTGTCGCACGCGGTGGCGGTGACGGCGAGGGCGAGCAGGGCGGCGACGGCCGGGACAAGGCGTACCGATCTGGACATGTCAGTGATCCTAGGCGGGCGGCACGCACCGCGGGCGGTTCCGGGCGTACGCGGGCGCAGCCGGGCGGGCCGGCGTGACACCATCTCCCCGTGCTCGACATCGGCTATGCCCTCTCCACCCGGTTCCCGGATCCCCCGCAGACCGACTACCGGCGCGCGGACGCGCACGCGCTGCGGCACGACCTGTTCTGCGGGGACGTCTACCTCGCGGACACCGAGACCGACCGGGAGCTGTCCACGGCCTGGGGATGGGTGCCGGTGCTGGACTTCGCGTGGGCGCTGTGCGACATCGCCGAGCAACTGGACCGCGACCCGCTGGGCTCCCGGGCCGCCCGGCCGCAGCGGGCGGAGCTGGACTTCACCGAGTCCACCGACCGGATGCTGTTCGAGCGCCGTTTCGGCTGGGTCGACATCACCTCGGACTGGACGCCCGCCGAGGAGTCCCCGCTCTCCTTCCCGCACGCCGAACTGCGCCGGGAGGCCCGGGACTTCCTGCACGACCTGCTGGCGGACCTCGTCGACCTGCACGAGGACCTGGCGGAGAACCCGGTGGTCTGGACCCTCCAGGCCCGCTTCCCCCGGCTGCCGTAGGACCGGTCGGGGAAGGGGCGGACCCCCGGGCCGGTCCTGCGGCGGCCGGGGGTCCGGACGTGCGACGGTGCGTCAGACGTTGACGCCGAAGTCCTGGGCGATGCCCACCAGGCCCGAGGCGTAACCCTGGCCGACCGCGCGGAACTTCCACTCCGCGCCGTTGCGGTACAGCTCGCCGAAGATCATGGCCGTCTCGGTGGCCGCGTCCTCCGACAGGTCGTAGCGCGCGATCTCGGCGCCGCCGGCCTGGTTGACGATGCGGATGTAGGCGTTGCGGACCTGGCCGAAGTTCTGGCCGCGGTTCTCGGCGTCGTAGATGGACACCGGGAAGACGATCTTGTCGACGTCGGCCGGGAGCGCGGCCAGGTCGACGTTGATCGCCTCGTCGTCGCCCGCGCCCTCGCCGGTGCGGTTGTCACCCGTGTGGACGATGGAGTTGTCCGGGGTCTGCTTGTTGTTGAAGAACACGAAGTGGGCGTCCGAGTAGACCTTGCCCTGGGTGTTCACCGCGATGGCGGAGGCGTCCAGGTCGAAGTCCGTGCCGGTGGTGGTGCGGACGTCCCAGCCGAGGCCCACGGTGACGGCGGTCAGGCCCGGAGCCTCCTTGGTGAGCGAGACGTTGCCACCCTTGGACAGGCTTACAGCCATGTTGGGAGTCCCTTCCTTGGATACCCGTGCATATGTGTGCACATCTGTGCCGATGAAGCTATGGCGACGAAGCTACCGCCACCCGGGACAACGACGCGGGGTGTCCCGTCGGTTCCGGATGGCTTTACCTTTTTTACCGAGCCCGGGAACGGGCGTCCCCCCGATACGGGATCCGGGCCGGAAATCCAGGTGACGTGCGCCCGGCCGGGCCGGGAACATGGGAGGCATGTCCGGGCCCTATCTCATCCGCGGCTCGGTCTCGCTTCCCGAGGCCGAGCTGACGTGGCGTTTCTCCAGGTCGTCCGGGCCCGGCGGACAGCACGTCAACACCAGCGACTCGCAGGTGGAGCTGCGCTTCGACCTCGCGCGCACCGAGGCGCTGCCTCCGGTGTGGAAGGAGCGGGCGCTCGACCGGCTGTCCGGCCGCCTCGTGGACGGGGTGGTGACCGTACGGGCCTCCGAGCACCGCTCGCAGTGGCGCAACCGGGAGGCCGCCGCCGTACGCCTGGCCGCGCTCCTCGCGGAGGCCACCGCGCCCCCGCCGAAGCCCCGCCGGCCGACGCGCATACCGCGCGGGATCAACGAGCGCCGGCTGCGGGAGAAGAAGCAGCGCTCGGAGACGAAGCGGGGGCGGTCGAGCCGCGACTGGGGATAGCGGCGTCCCCGCCGTCACATCCGCGGCCGCCCCGTCGTCAGGGTGGTGCAGGCACCGAGGACGACGACGGAAGAGGCCGGACCCGCGATGACCGACAACGACTTCCTCGCCGAGCGGTTCGAGGCGCACCGCGGGCATCTGCGGGCCGTCGCCCACCGGATGCTCGGCTCCGCCGCCGAGGCCGACGACGCCGTCCAGGAGGCGTGGGTCCGGCTGAGCCGGTCCGACACGCGGGAGGTGGCCAACCTCGGGGGCTGGCTGACGACCGTGGTCGGCCGGGTCTGCCTCGACATGCTGCGCTCGCGCCGCACCCGGGGCGAGGAGCCGCTGGACACCTGGCGGCCGGCGCCGTCCGCCGAGCGGGACCCCGCGGACAGCGCCCTGCTCGCCGACTCCGTGGGGCTCGCCCTGCTCGTCGTCCTGGACACCCTCTCGCCCGCCGAGCGGCTGGCGTTCGTGCTGCACGACATGTTCGGGGTGCCCTTCGAGGAGATCGCCCGCGTCCTCGGGCGCACCCCGGCCTCGGCGCGGCAGCTCGCCAGCCGGGCCCGGCGCCGGGTGCGGGGCGCCGAGGCGCCGGAGGCCGACCTAGCCCGGCAGCGGCGGGTGGTGGACGCCTTCCTGGCCGCCGCCCGGGACGGCGACTTCGAGGGGCTGCTCGCGGTGCTCGACCCGGACGTGGTGGCGCGCACGGAGTCCGGCGTGAACAGCGGTGCGGCCGAGGTCGCCGCGGGCGCGGTGGGCTTCGCCCACCTGGCGCGGGTGGCGCGCCCGGCGCTCGTCGACGGCGCGACCGGCCTCGCGGTGTTCGCCGGCGGCCGCCCGGAACGGGTCCTGGTCTTCACCTTCGCCGCCGACCGCATCACCGGGATCGACATCGTCACCGACCGCGCCCGCCTGGCGGACCTGACGGTGGTGGAGGTCTAGGGCCCGCGCTCAGAGGTCCAGCACGCCCACCACCTGGTCGCCGGAGGTCTCCCCGGCCGGGTGGAAACCGAGGCGGGTGTAGAAGGCGCCGGGGCCGTGCGGGCCGGGGTGCCAGCTCACGTACAGGCGGGTGCCGCCGCGGCGGCGGATCTCGGCGGCCACCGCGTCCACGGCGAACCGGCCGTAGCCCCGGCCCTGTTCGCCGGCCGCGACGTTCAGCCGCCACAGCCCGGAGCGGTGCAGGCTGCCGTCGCCGTGCCAGTCGATGTCGAAGAAGGCCATCAGGAAGCCGACCGCCCGGCCGTCGTCGACGATCAGCCGGGGCCAGGCGACGCCGTCCGGGTGGACGTACGCCTCGGCGAGGGACCGCACCACCGGTGCGACGGCGTGCTCCTGGTCGGGGCGGACGCGCAGGGCGACGGCGGTCTCGAAGTTCCGCGGGGTCACTTCTTCCAGTCGGGGTGTCATCGGCGCACCCTAGCCACGCCCGCCCCGCCGCGGCCACGGGATTTCCCGGCCCGGCCGGGCCGCGGGAGTTCCCGGCTCAGCCGAGCTGCCGGTAGCGGCCCCGGAAGTACAGCAGCGGGCCCCCCGCCGCGCTGGGCACGCGCGCGGTGAGGACCCGGCCGATGACCAGCGTGTGGTCCCCGGCGCTCACCCGCTGCTCGGTACGGCACTCCAGCGTGGCCAGCGCGCCCCCGACCAGCGGGGCGCCGGTGACCTCGCCGCGCGCGTAGGGGATGTCCTCGAAGAGCAGCCGGTCGCTGATGCGGCCCTTCATGGCGAACCGGCCCGCGATGTGCCGCTGGCTCTCGGCGAGGACCGACACCGCCCACAGCGGCTGTTCGGCGAGCAGGTCGTCCATGCGGGCGCCCTCGCGCAGGCTGACCATCACCAGCGGCGGGTCGAGGGAGACCGACAGGAAGGCGGTGGCGGTCATGCCGACGTCCTCCACCGCCGGCGCCCCGGGGTCGTCGGGGTCCAGCGGCGGTTCCTGCGCGGTCACCAGGACCACGCCCGCGGCCAGCCGGGACATCGCGGCCCGGAACTCGTCGTCGCTCACCCCCTCAGCATGCCCGGAAGCCAGGGGGGTGGTGGGGGAGGGAGTGTTCAGCACGCCGGAAACGCTAGTCTTCGCCCGGTGCGGCCGGCATCGGACCCTGGCCCGAGCCGGGTCCTAGGTCGCGAGGACCAGCGGGGCGCCCGCCGTCACCGGTCCCGGGCAAGGCGGCGCACCGCGTGCCTGCGGGAATCACACGGGGCAAACGCAGAAACTCCACGCAATTGTTCACGTTTCCTTGTGACTTGAGTCACAAGAGGCAGGAATTGTTGACCCTGTGTACCGAGTGGGCAGCGCGCTGTGATTCAGTGGCGGGGAAGCCGCACGCACAACGTGAACAGCACTGCGAAGAGCCACCGCTGACACGCGGGAGAAGCGCCGAAGGCAACCCTTGATTCGCTGCGAGGTCTCGGGGGGAGGGCGAGCATGGAGACCGAGTCGGAGCCGTATGTCCGTCTTGCGTCCCTGCGACAGCTGCACCAGGTCATGGCCGACATCAACACGGCACGCAGCCTGGCGGACACACTGCAGACCGTCGCCGACGGCGCCGTCGCCGCCCTCAACTACGAGCTGGCGGCCGTCAACCTCGTCCGCCCCGACGGCGATCTCGTGGTCGCCGCCTTCTCCGGCAACTCCGCCGCCGAGGCCCTGATCACCGGCCGGGTCGGCTCCCGCGAGTCCTGGGACCGCCGGCTCGCCATGGGCGAACGCTGGGGCGACCTGGTCTTCATACCGCACACCGAGGGCTGGGTCCTGGACCACGACGACGTCCCCCAGTGGTTCACCGACGGCCCCGAGCCGCGCTTCGAGGACGAGTGGCACCCCGCCGACCGGCTCTTCGCGCCCATGTACACCCCCGGCGCGCAGGGCGGCTCCTCCGGGGAACTGCTCGGCGTCATATCCGTCGACCGGCCGCGCAACGGCCGCCGCCCCGGCGCCTGGGGGCGCGAGGCCCTCCAGATGTACGCCTTCCAGGCCGCCATCGCGATCAGCAACGCCCGCCTGCGCTCCAACATGCAGCGCGCCCTGGTCCGCCTGGAACGCGAACAGCAGGCCCTGCGCGCCAGCGAGGAATCCTTCCGTCAGGCGTTCGAGTACGCCCCCTCCGGGATGGCCATCGCCGAGATGGGGGGCGACCAGCATGGCCGCATCCTGCGCACCAACGACGCCCTGTGCCGGCTGCTGGGCCGCCCCGCCTCCGCGATGCGCCGCTACTCCTTCGCCGACCTGGTCCACCCCGAGGACATCGGCACCCTGCTGCGCACCTCCGCGGAGGGCGGGCGCGCCGAACTGCGGCTGGGCCGCCGCGACGGCAGCTACGTCTGGGTGTCGCTGCGCAACAGCGTGGTCGCGGACGCCGCCGACGGGCCGCGCTTCCTGCTCACCCACGTGGAGGACATAGAGGAGCGCAAGCGGCGCGAACTCCAGCTCGCGCACCGCGCCTCCCACGACTCGCTGACCGGCCTGCCGAACTCCGCCGAGCTGCGCTCGCGCCTCGCGGCCCGGCTGTGCCGGCGCCCCTCCCACGCCGGCGCCCTGGACTCCCTGGACGCGGCCTACGGCCACCCGGCCCACGACATCCCGGCCGCCCACGGCTTCGACTTCGCACCGGGCGCGGAGGCGTACGACGCCTACGACCACCACGTGCACACGGTCGCCCCCGAGGACGGCCGCGACGACGGCACCAAGGGCCTCGCCGTCCTCTTCTGCGACCTCGACGGCTTCAAGTCGATCAACGACCGGTTCGGGCACAACGCGGGCGACGCGGTCCTCATCGAGGTCGCCCGGCGGCTGAGCAACGGCGTCCGGGACGGGGACACGGTGGCCCGGCTCGGCGGCGACGAGTTCGTGATCCTCGCCGACGGCCTCGGCCGGGCCGACGCCCAGGACCTCGCCGTCCGGCTGCGCAACGAGATCATCCAGCCGATCCGGGCCGAGGGCCGGTCCGTCCGGGTGGGCGCGAGCTTCGGCATCGGGTGGGCCCACTGCGGCATGACGGCGGACGAGGTGCTGAAGTCCGCTGACGAGCGGATGTACGTAGAGAAACGATCTCGTCCCAAACAGCATCGCCGCGCGGGATGAGCCGCAGGTCAGCGGGCTGACGCGATTCAGGTCACCCGTTCGGGGGACGGAGAGCGGGTAGGCTCGCCATTCCAACCCGTACCCCATCCGCCCGCACCTGTTGAGGAGTACCAAGGGATGACGCCCGGCGACAACGGCGCGAGCACGCCCGAGGACGACGACCCGTTCGGCTACCTGTACGCAGACGGCCAGGCCCGGGGAGCCCAGCCGCCGTCCGGTGGTGGTTACGGCTACCCGAACTCGGTCAGCAGGGTGCGCACGGTCGGCGAGCGCCAGTACGGTCAGCAGCCGGGGCCCTACGGCCAGCCGCCGCAGGGCACGTACGGCCAGGGCGTTCCGCAGCAGGGTGCCTACGGCCAGCCGAACGCCCACTACCAGGCCCCGGAGACGCTGCCCGGCGGCGCGCCCCCGGCCGGCCGCCGTTCCGCCCCGCCCGCGCCCGGCCGCCGCGGCCCGAACACCAAGGGCCTGCTGATCGGCGCGATAGCCGTGGTCGCCGCGGTCGTCATCGGCATCAGCGTCGCGATGTTCAACGACAACACCGACGACGACACCTCCGGCAACCAGGCCACCCCGGCCCCGACCCAGTCCGAGAGCCAGTCCCCGAGCCCGTCGGGCAGCAGTTCGCCCACGGCGGGGGAGCTGCCGAAGACCGACGCGAACGCCCTCCAGCTCGCGGGCGGCGCGGCGAAGGTGTCGGACGTCCAGGGGGCCCAGGCCGCCGGCGGGATCTACGTGGGCGGCCTGAACACGGCGGGCGCCTCGGTGACCTGGACGGTCGACGACATCCCCGAGGACGGCGCGTACACCATCTTCACGCGGTACAGCGTGACCGGTGAGGACCAGTCGATGACGGTGTCCGTCAACGGCAAGGAGTTCGGCAGCAAGATCCGCTTCCAGAACTGGCGGAGCGCGGCCGACGGCGACTTCGCCAAGGGCTGGACCAGTTCCTACGTGTGGCCCAGCCTGAGCAAGGGCCGCAACACCATCTCGATCTCCTGCCAGCCCGGCGACAAGTGCAACGTCCTGCTGGACCAGATGTGGATCAAGAAGGGCCGGGTCTCCCGCTAGGCCGCGCCGGCCACCTCCGTGACCCGGAGCCGGCCGAGGAGTTCCGTGTACGCGGCCCGGTCGAACTCGCCGGCGGCCGGGGCCCGTACCGTCGCTGCCGACAGGGCGGTCGCGCGGATCAGGCGGTCCGGCCAGGGGAGGCGTTCCGCCAGGCCCGAGAGGAGACCGGCCACGGCCGAGTCGCCGGCGCCGGTCGGGTTGCCGGGGACGCGGTCCGGCGGGGCGGCGCGCCAGTGGCCCTCCGGGGTGACGGCGAGCAGGCCCTCCGCGCCGAGGGAGGCGACCACCGCGTGCGCCCCCCTGCGGCGGGCGTCCCGGGTGGCGCGCAACGGCTCGTGGGAGCCGGTGAGTTCGGCCAGCTCCTCGGCGTTCGGCTTGATGATGTCCGGGCGGGCGGCGACCCCGCGGCGCAGCGGCTCGCCGCTGGTGTCCAGCAGCACCGGCACGCCCGCGGAGCGGGCCGCGCGGACCAGGCCCGCGTACGCCCCCACCGGCACCCCCGGCGGCAGGCTGCCGCACAGTGCCACCGCCGAGGCGCCCGGCAGCAGCTCCTGGTACCGGCCGAGGAAGGCCGCCCACTCGGCCGGGGTGATCTGCGGACCCGGCTCGTTGAGCTGGGTGGTGTCGCCGGTCAGCTCGTCCACCACCGCGACGGTGCGCCGGGTCGCCCCGGAGACCGCCACCAGGGCGTCCGCCGGGCCGCCGGGCGCCCCGGCCAGCATCGAGCGCAGCGCCTCGCCGGTGCGGCCGCCCGCGAAGCCGGTGACCGTGACCTCGTGACCGAGGGCGGCCAGGACCCGGGCGACGTTCACGCCCTTGCCGCCGGGGCGCTCGGCGACCTGCGAGACGCGGTGCGAGGCGTGCGGCCGTAGCGACCGCACGTGGTAGGTGATGTCGAGAGCGGTGTTCAGTGTGACCGTGAGGATCACCCGGGCCGACCTCCCTCGAAGTCCCTGCGGTGTCTGCGGTTTCCGGGGCCTCGATCATGCCAAAGAGACGGCCACCGGCCCAGTGCGCGGGCAGGTCGTCGTCTCCCCGACAGGGTTACGGATCAGGGCAGTTGGGGCGCTACCACCCATTCGCCCCGCCGCATCACGCCCGTCAGCCGGAAGTCGGCGTCGAGCAGCACCAGGTCGGCGTCCTTGCCGGGCTCCAGGGAGCCGACGCGGTCGTCCAGGCCCAGCAGGCGCGCCGGGTTGGCCGACAGCGCGGTCACCACGTCCTCGACCGGCAGCCCGTCGACGGTCACCGCCCGCCGGAACGCCCGGTCCAGGGTGAGCGTGGAGCCCGCGATCGAGCCGCCCTCCACCAGCCGGGCCACGCCGTCGCTGACCTCGACCTCCAGCGGGCCGAGCATGTAGCGGCCGTCGCCGGTGCCGGCCGCGTCCATCGCGTCGGTGATGAAGGCGACCCGGTCCGCGCCCGCGTGCCGGAACGCCAGTTCCAGCGCCGCCGGGTGCAGGTGGACGCCGTCGTTGATCAGCTCGACGGTGACCCGCTCGTCCTCCAGCAGCGCGGCGATCGGGCCGGGCGCGCGGTGGTTCAGCGCGGGCATGGCGTTGAAGAGGTGGGTGGCCACCGTGGCGCCCGCCTCGATGGCCTCGGCCGTCTGCTCGTAGCTGGCGTCCGTGTGCCCGATCGCCGCGATCACCCCGTGCTCGGCGAGCAGCCGTACGGAGTCGATGCCGCCGGGCAGTTCGGTGGCGAGGGTGACCATCCTGGCGTGGCCGCGCCCGGCGTCGATCAGCTTGCGGACCTCGGCCGGGTCCGGGTCGCGCAGCAGCGCCTCGGAGTGCGCGCCCTTGCGGCACGGCGAGATGAACGGGCCCTCGAAGTGGATGCCCGCGATCTCGCCCTGCTCGGCCAGCTCGCTGAGCAGCCCGGCCTGGCGGACCAGGACGTCCATCTCCTCGGTGACGGTGGAGGCGACGAGCGTGGTGGTGCCGTGCAGCCGGTGGGTGCGCACGGCCCTCATGACGTCCTCGGCCGGTCCGGCGAAGGAGGCCCCGCCGCCGCCGTGGTTGTGCAGGTCCACGAAGCCGGGGACCAGCCAGTGGCCGCTGACGTCGACGACCTCGGCGCCGGCCGGCGCGGTGGCGGCGATGCGGGTGCCGTCGACGGCCAGCCGGCCGTTCTCCACGGTCCCGGTGGGCAGCACCACGCGCGCGCCGGTGAGCACCTGCGGCCTCGTCGTGGCGGAGCGCGCAGTTCCCCGTGCCCCTCCCGGGGCGCCGTCCGGGGCCGGAGTTTCCCGCTCGGTTGCCATCAGGTGCTTACCTCCGGAGTCGTAGGAGTGGTCGTCAGCAGGTCGCCGGCCAGCAGTCCCGCGCCCAGGCAGCCGGCGCTGTCGCCGAGGGCGGCGGGGACGATGGCGGGCGCCTTCTGGAAGGTGATCCGTCGCCGGACGGCGTCCCGCAGCGGTCGGAACAACACTTCCCCCGCCTCGGCGAGCCCGCCACCGATGATCAGCGTGCGCGGGTCCAGCAGGGTGACGGCGGTGAGCAGGCCGTCGGCGAGCGCGTCCACCGCCTCCTGCCAGACCCGGACGGCGTTCGGGTCACCGGACGCGACGGCCCGGGCGCAGTCCGCCGCGTCCGCTTCCGGGTCCCCGCAGGCCGCGGCCCAGGCCGCGCTGACGGCGGCGGCGGAGGCGTACCGCTCCAGGCAGCCCCGCTGCCCGCAGGGGCAGTCGGCGCCGCCGGGCCGTACGACGATGTGGCCGATCTCGCCCGCGAAGCCGTGGGCGCCGGACTCCACCCGCCCGCCGATGCCGATCGCCCCGGCGATCCCGGTGCCGAGCGCCAGGAACAGGAACCGGTCCGTGCCCCGGCCCGCGCCGACCCGGCCCTCGGCGAGGCCGCCGGTGCGCACGTCGTGGCCGAGGGCGACGGGCATCCGGAGCCGGTCGGCCAGCAGCGAGCGCAGGGGTACGTCCCGCCAGCCGAGGTTGGCGGAGTAGACGGCGGTGCCCTCCGCCTCGTCGACGATCCCCGGGACGGCGATGCCGGCCGCGCCGGCGCTCTCGCCGTACTGCTCGGCGCCGTGCGCGCGCAGGTCGGCGGCGAAGTCGAGGATGCCCGCCACGACGGCCTCCGGGCCGCGGTCGCGGCCGGTGGAGCGGCGGTCGCGGTGCAGCAGTGTGCCGTCGGCGCCGACGAGGGCCGCCTTCATCCCGGTACCGCCCACGTCCAGGGCGATGACATGTCTCACCACGCGCCTAGTGTGACCCTCCCACCCGCGAGAGGTCTAGTCCACTCACGTGGTGTAGACCTTATGTGTCCATATGTTGAACGGTCAGACGGCAGGGTTGGGGCTTTGAGGGTGCGTCGGGGTACGGCAGGAACGATCGCGGTGGTGTCCGCACTGGGCATGACGGCGGTTCTCGGCGGCTGCGGGGGCACGGGCTCCTCGGACGTCACGCTCAGACTCGTCGCCGCCGACTACGGCGACTCCACCGGGCACAGCTCCAAGAAGTACTGGGACGGCCTGGTCAGGGACTACGAGGCGAAGCACCCCGACGTGAAGATCGAGGTCAGCGTCTACTCCTGGAACGACGTCGACCGCAAGGTCAAGGAGATGGTCGACGCGGGGAACGCCCCCGACCTCGCCCAGATCGGCGCCTACGCCGACTACGCCGCGGCCGGCAAGCTCTACCCGGCCTCGGAGCTGCTCTCCATCCGCACCCAGGCCAACTTCCTCTCCCAGCTCTCCGACGCCGGCCAGTGGAAGTACACGCAGTACGGCATCCCCTTCGCCGCCTCCACCCGCGTGCTCTTCTACAACAAGACCCTGTTCGCCAAGGCCGGCATCACCCCGCCCACCACCTGGGCCGAGCTGGCCGCCGACGCCGAGGCGCTCGAGGGCAAGGGCGTGAAGTACCCCTTCGCGCTGCCGCTCGGCCCGGAGGAGGCCCAGGCCGAGACCATGCAGTGGCTGCTCGCCGGCGGCAACGGCGGCAGCGGCTACACCGACGACATCGGCACCTACACGATCGACTCCGCCACCAACGTCTCCACCTTCACCTGGCTCAAGGACGAGCTGGTCGCCAAGGGGCTCACCGGCCCCGTGGCCCCCGGCAAGCTCAACCGCGCCGACGCCTTCGCCGCCTTCGCCGACGGCAAGGTCGGCATGCTCAACGGCCACCCCACGCTGATCCAGCAGGCCGCCAAGAAGGGCGTGAAGTTCGGCACCGTGCCGATGCCGGGCCGCACCGGCAAGGCCAGGGCCTCCATGGGCGTCACCGACTGGATGATGGCCTTCAAGCAGCACGGGCACCGCGACCGGATCGGCGACTTCCTCGACTTCGTCTACTCCGACAAGAACGTCCTGGACTTCTCCCGCACCTACGGCCTGCTGCCGGTCACCAGCTCCGCCTCCAACGCCATGAGCACCTCCGGCCGGGCCGGCGACAAGGTCCTGCGCCCCTTCCTGGAAGAGCTGCCCAGCACCGAGCTGTACCCGGTCGGCAAGACCTCCTGGGCTTCGGTCAGCGCGGCCGTGAAGCAGAACATCGGCCAGGCCGTCGCCCCGAACGGCAGCCCCTCCGGCGTGCTCACCCGGCTCCAGGCCACGGCCACGGCGGCCGACAGCGGCGCCGGGAACTGAGCACGCCCGCCCCGCCGGCCGCTACCGTGGCCGGCATGGAACTGGGCAGCCGCGAACGAGCCATCCTCGCGCTGGAGCGCCGGGCCTTTGCCGGGCCCGGCGCGAAGGAGCGCGCCATCCGCGAGGAACTGGACCTGTCCCCGGTCCGCTACTACCAACTCCTCAACGCGCTCCTGGACGACGAGCGCGCCCTCGCCCACGACCCGGTGACGGTCAACCGGCTGCGCCGCATCAGACGGGCACGGCGCGCGGAGCGCTGACCTCCTCCCCGGGCCGAGGCGTGAGCCCGGCCCGCGCCGGATACTGTCCCGGTATGGACCCTCTGCCCCTTCCGCAGACCCGGCCCGGCCGCGACGGACTCGCCGCGCTGCTCGCCCGGCCGCGCACCGCGCTGATCGGCCTGGACTTCGACGGCACCCTGGCCCCCATCGTCGCCGACCCCGAGCAGGCCCGCGCCCACCCCGGCGCCGTGCCCGCGCTGGCCGCCCTCGCCCCCGAGATCGCCTCCGTCGCCGTGATCACCGGCCGCCCGCCCGAGGTCGCCGTCCGCTACGGCGGCTTCGCCGGCGTCCCCGGCCTGGAGCACCTCACCGTCCTCGGCCACTACGGCGCCGAACGCTGGGACGCGGCCACCGGCACCGTCACCGCGCCGCCCCCGCACCCCGGCGTGGCCGCCGCCCGCGCCGAACTGCCCGGCCTGCTCGAACGGGCCGGCGCCGGCGACGGGGTCCGGATCGAGGAGAAGGGCCGGGCGCTCGCGGTGCACACCCGCCGCGCCGCCGACCCGCAGGGCGCCTTCGAGTCCCTGCGCGCCCCCCTCGCCGACCTCGCCGGCCGCCACGGACTGATCGTCGAGCCCGGCCGCATGGTGCTGGAGCTGCGCCCGCCCGGCATGGACAAGGGCGTGGCCCTCCTGGACCACGCCCGTGCCGTCGGCGCCGGCTGCGTCGTCTACGCCGGCGACGACCTCGGCGACCTGCCCGCCTTCGCCGCGGTCGACAAGCTCCGCGCCGACGGCGTTCCCGGCCTGCTGGTCTGCAGCGGCAGCACGGAGGTCACCGAACTGGCGGAGCGGGCCGACCTCGTCGTGGACGGCCCGGAAGGAGTCGTGGGACTGCTGCGGAGCCTCGCCGCTCAGCTCGGCTGAGCGGTCAGGGCCTGGAGCTGGTCCAGGAACCAGCGGGCGGGCGGCAGCGCGGTCGCGGCGGCGGACAGCCGCTTGGACCGGGCCGCCCGCTCCTCCGCCGGCAGGGACAGCGCCTCGTGCAGCGCCCGCGCCGTGCCCGTGACGTCGTACGGGTTCACCGTGAACGCGTCCTCGCCCAGCTCCTCGTGCGCCCCGGCCTCCCGGGACAGCACCAGCGCGCAGCCCTCGTCCGAGACCACCGGGATCTCCTTGGCGACCAGGTTCATGCCGTCCCGGATGGGGTTCACCAGCGCCACGTCGGCCAGCCGGTAGGCGGCCAGGGAACGCGCGAAGTCGTCCTTCACGTGCAGCACCACCGGCGTCCAGCCCGGCGTGCCGTACCGCTCGTTGATCCGGTCCGCCACCCGCCGCACCTCGGCGGTGTAGTCGCGGTACACGGCGAGGTCCTGGCGGGAGGGGTAGGCGAACGCCACGTGGACGACCTTCTCCCGCCATTCCGGGTGGCCGGTCAGCAGTTCCTCGTACGCCAGCAGCCCGCGCACGATGTTCTTGGACAGCTCGGTGCGGTCGACCCGGACGATCGTCCTGCGGCCGCGGCCGATCTCCTCGCGCAGCGCCGCCATCCGGTCGGCCACGTCCTCCCGGTGCGCCCGCTCGCGCAGGAAGTCCGCGTCCGCGCCCAGCCCGTGCACCCCGGTCAGGGTGCTGGAGAGGCTGCCCGGGCCCAGCACCTCCCGGCAGCAGGCCGTGAAGGCGTCCGCCCAGCGCCGGGTCAGGAACCCGGCCCGGTCCGCGCCCAGGATGCCGCCGAGCAGCTCGGCCGCGATGTCGTCGGGCAGCAGCCGGAAGTAGTCCGGCGGGGCCCAGGGGGTGTGCGAGAAGTGGCCGATGCGCAGGTCGGGCCGGAGCCGGCGGAGCATCCGGGGGGCCAGCGCCAGGTGGTAGTCCTGGATCAGCACCGCCGCGCCCTCGGCCGCCTCCTCGGCCAGCGCCTCGGCGAACGCCTGGTTGTAGGCCCGGTACGAGGCCCACTGCCGGCGGAACTCCGCGTCGAACACCGGTTCCAGCGGGGTCTGGTACAGCAGGTGGTGGACGAACCAGAGGACCGAGTTGGCGATGCCGTTGTACGCCTCGGAGTGCACGGACGCGTCGATGTCGAGCATCCGGACCCGCTGCCCGCCGGTGTCCCCGGCCGGCAGCAGTCCGCCGTCCGCGCGCCGCACGGCCGCCCGGTCGCCGTCGCCCAGTGCGGCGCAGACCCACACCGAGCCCGCGTCCGGGCCGATGGCGGACAGCCCCGAGACCAGCCCGCCGCCGCCCCGCCGGGCGTCGAGCGAGCCGTCCTCGCGGAGCTGGTAGGAGACCGGGCCGCGGTTCGAGGCGACCAGTACCCGAGCTTGGTCGGCAGCAGTGCGCGTGGGAGCCATACGCCTCAACCTAGCCCGGCCCGTAAACCCTCAAACGTGCGATCCACCTGCGAAGTCGGTCGTATACGGACCGTTCACGCCACCTTCCGCTCGGCGTACTCCGCGATCTCCGCCATGGGCGGGCGCTCCTCGGTGTCCACCGAGTAGGTGCGCGGCTCGAAGCCGTCCGCGCCCCGCTCGAACTGGGTCAGCGCGGGCCGCACCAGGTGGCCCCGGGCCAGCCGGAGCTGGGCCGTGCGGTAGATCGCGGCGGCCATCCGGCCGAGGGCCTGGCCGTCCTGGTGGCGGTGCTTGCGCACCCCCACGTCGACCTGGGCCAGCGCGTCCAGGCCGACCAGGTGCAGCGCGTCCACCAGCATGCCCAGCTCCACGCCGTAGCCCACCGGGAACGGCAGCTGCTCCAGCAGCGAGCGGCGGGCCGCGTACTCGCCGCCCAGCGGCTGCACGAAACCGGCCAGCTGCGGCCAGTGCATGTTCAGCAGCGGCCGGGCCATCAGCTCGGTGACCCGGCCGCCCTGCCCGGCCGACCCGGCGAGCGGGCGGTCGTACATCGCCTTGACCAGGTCCACGTCCGGGTCGGTGAGCAGCGGCCCGACGATGCCGAGGACGAAGTCGGACGAGAACTCCCTGAGGTCGGCGTCCACGAAGCAGACGATGTCGCCGCCGGTCACCAGCAGCGAGCGCCACAGCACCTCGCCCTTGCCGGGGACGGCCGGGATCCGGGGCAGGATCCCGTCGCGGTGCACGACCCGGGCGCCGGCCCGCGCGGCCACCTCGGAGGTGCGGTCGGTGGAGCCGGAGTCGACGACCACGATCTCGTCGACGAGCGGGATCTGCTCCACGAGGTCGTGGCGGATGACGGTGACGATGTCGCCGACCGTCTCCTCCTCGTTGAGGGCGGGCAGCACGACGCTGATCGTCTGGCCCGTGCGCTGCTTGGCGGCCAGCACCCGGTGCGGCGGGCGGTCGGCCACGGACCAGGAGCGGCGGCTCAGCCAGCGCTCGACTTCTTCCAGCACGGTCGGCGGCTCCTCACTGTCACGACCACACGTCGCCGTGTGATGCATCTCGCGGTTCGGACGACTATCTCAACTGTCCTGGCCTTCGGTTACAGTCTTGAACAACGCCGATGACCATCGCATGTCGGGGGGTCAAGCGGCGTTGACAACCACATACAGCTCATCCAGAGGGGCAGAGGGACACGGCCCGATGAAGCCCCGGCAACCCTCCAGCCGATTCTCGTCTTCTTCCAAGCGAGGCTCCCGGCTAGGGAAGGTGCCAAATCCGTCTCACGGCGAGATGCGTCGTGAGGAAGATGAGGAGAAAGGGCCTCGCCTCACATGGCTGTGCAGACAGTTGCCACCCCCAGCGACTCCACCGTCGACCTCGGTCCCGCCTCGGCCCTCAGCTGTCGCGAGTGCGGCCACCGGGTGCCGCTCGGACCGGTCTTCGCCTGCGAGGAGTGCTTCGGCCCGCTGGAGATCGCCTACGACTTCTCCGCCTACGACACCGAGGAACTGCGCCGGCGCATCGAGGCCGGCCCCGCCAACATCTGGCGCTACGCCCCGCTGCTGCCGGTCCCGGCCGACGTCGCGGAGAAGCCCAATCTCAACCCCGGCTGGACCAAGCTCGTCAAGGCCGACAACCTCGCCGGCGAACTGGGCGTGACCGGCGGCCTGTACGTCAAGGACGACTCCGGCAACCCGACCCACTCCTTCAAGGACCGGGTCGTCGCCCAGGCCCTGGAGGCCGCCCGCGCCTTCGGCTTCACCACCCTGTCCTGCTCCTCCACCGGCAACCTCGCCGGCGCCGTCGGCGCCGCCGCCGCCCGGGCCGGCTTCCGCTCCTGCGTGTTCATCCCGCACGACCTGGAGCAGGGCAAGGTCGTCATGGCCGCGGTCTACGGCGGTGAACTCGTCGGCATCGAGGGCAACTACGACGACGTGAACCGCTTCTGCTCCGAGCTGATCGGCGACCCGGCCGGCGAGGGCTGGGGCTTCGTCAACGTCAACCTGCGGCCGTACTACGCCGAGGGCTCCAAGACCCTGGCGTACGAGATCTGCGAGCAGCTCGGCTGGCGGCTGCCCGACCAGATCGTGATCCCGATCGCCTCCGGCTCCCAGCTCACGAAGATCGACAAGGGACTCCAGGAGCTGATCAAGCTGGGTCTGGTCGAGGACCGGCCGTACAAGATCTTCGGCGCCCAGGCCGAGGGCTGCTCCCCGGTCTCCGCCGCCTTCAAGGCCGGCCAGGACGTCGTGCGGCCGCAGAAGCCGGACACCATCGCCAAGTCCCTGGCGATCGGCAACCCGGCCGACGGCCCCTACGTCCTGGACGTCGCCCGCCGCACCGGCGGTGCCGTGGAGGACGTCACGGACGCGGAGATCGTCGACGCCATCCGGCTGCTGGCCCGCACCGAGGGCATCTTCGCGGAGACGGCGGGCGGCGTCACCGTCGGCGTGACCCGCAAGCTGCTCGAGGCGGGGCTGCTGGACCCGGCGAAGACCACGGTCGTCCTCAACACCGGCGACGGCCTGAAGACCCTGGACGCGGTGGCCGGGACCGGCCTGACCGCCACCATCCGCCCGAACCTGGACTCCTTCCGAGAGGCTGGCCTCGCATGAGCGTGACCGTTCGCATCCCCACCATCCTGCGCACCTACACCGGCGGCCGGGCCGAGGTCCCCGCCGAGGGCGCCACGCTCGGCGAGGTCATCGCGGACCTGGAGAAGAACCACAACGGGATCGCCGCCCGCGTCCTGGACGACCAGGGCAAGCTGCGCCGGTTCGTCAACGTGTACGTCAACGACGACGACGTGCGCTTCGAGCAGGGCCTCCAGACGGCGACCCCCGACGGCGCCGGGATCTCGATCATCCCCGCGGTCGCCGGCGGCTGAGCCCTCCCGACGGCGCGACCGGTCACCGACCGTCCACTCGATTGCCCCCTCCGTAAGAGAAACGGAGGGGGCAATTCTGCGTGATTGAACGCGGTAGAGTTGGGGAACACGGTCGCGGCCGGATGGTCGCGAGCCCTGGATTCATGCCGCGAGCCCGATAAGAAGTAGCCAAGTTGTGCGGGTTCTGCGCGGCTTTTGTGGCTTTTATGGGGCCCGACTTGCCCTGGAGTCGGGTGAATTCTCGCCATATTCCGGACCCCTGACGTCCAGAATTCTCGTCCGATTGACCTGTTGCAGACGGCAGTGGGACAGATACATTCAGCCGCGGTCGACGCGTTCCGGCGCACGCCCCCGACCAGTTGGGGGGTGAGGTCTGACCCGGGTCCGCGAAGTGTGGATCTGTGCAAGGGCCAGTAATAGGGGAGTTAGGCATGGCTCAGGGCACCGTCAAGTGGTTCAACGCGGAGAAGGGGTACGGCTTCATCGCGGTCGACGGTGGTGCGGACGTCTTCGTCCACTACAGCGCGATTCAGATGGACGGCTACCGCACCCTGGAAGAGGGCCAGCGGGTCGAGTTCGAGATCTCGCAGGGCCAGAAGGGTCCGCAGGCCGACATGGTTCGCGTCACCGCCTGAATGTTTTCGAGTGAAGGGCCCGCATCCGCGAAGGGTGCGGGCCCTTCGCCGTGCCCCGCGCCCTGCCCTCGCCGCGCCCCTCGCCCGGCCCCGGTTCCGGCGTTCGCGGGCGGCTGACGGACGCTCCCCACCCGGCCGGGCGCTTGCACTCGACCATGCCGAGTGCTAATCATTGCGTTAGCACTCTGAAGGTGAGAGTGACAGTGAAGGACCGGGTCGGTGAGGCCCGCAGGCCGGGTGGGGCAAGGAACCACGAGGCCGGCGAGCCGTCCGTCGCGGGCGCGGGCGCGGTCCGAAGGAATCACCCCCAGTCCTGGAGGGACCACTTCACATGGCCAAGATCATCGCGTTCGACGAGGAGGCGCGGCGCGGCCTCGAGCGCGGCATGAACCAGCTCGCGGACGCCGTGAAGGTGACGCTCGGCCCCAAGGGCCGCAACGTCGTCCTCGAGAAGAAGTGGGGCGCGCCCACGATCACCAACGATGGTGTCTCCATCGCCAAGGAGATCGAGCTCGAGGACCCGTACGAGAAGATCGGCGCCGAGCTGGTCAAGGAAGTCGCCAAGAAGACGGACGACGTCGCCGGTGACGGTACGACCACCGCGACCGTGCTCGCCCAGGCCCTGGTCAAGGAAGGCCTGCGCAACGTCGCCGCCGGTGCCAACCCGATGGCTCTGAAGCGCGGTATCGAGAAGGCCGTCGAGGCCGTCTCCGCCGCCCTGCTGGAGCAGGCGAAGGACGTCGAGACCAAGGAGCAGATCGCCTCCACCGCGTCCATCTCCGCCGCCGACACCCAGATCGGCGAGCTGATCGCCGAGGCCATGGACAAGGTCGGCAAGGAAGGCGTCATCACCGTCGAGGAGAGCAACACCTTCGGCCTGGAGCTCGAGCTCACCGAGGGCATGCGCTTCGACAAGGGCTACATCTCCGCCTACTTCGCGACCGACATGGAGCGCATGGAGGCGGTCCTCGAGGACCCGTACATCCTCATCGCCAACTCCAAGATCTCCGCGGTCAAGGACCTGCTCCCGCTGCTGGAGAAGGTCATGCAGTCGGGCAAGCCGCTGCTGATCATCGCCGAGGACGTCGAGGGCGAGGCCCTGTCGACCCTGGTCGTCAACAAGATCCGCGGCACCTTCAAGTCCGTCGCCGTCAAGGCCCCGGGCTTCGGCGACCGCCGCAAGGCCATGCTCGGCGACATCGCCATCCTCACGGGCGGCGAGGTCATCTCCGAGGAGGTCGGCCTCAAGCTGGAGAACGCGACCCTGGACCTCCTGGGCCGCGCCCGCAAGGTCGTCATCACCAAGGACGAGACCACCATCGTCGACGGTGCCGGCTCCTCCGACCAGGTCAACGGCCGGGTCAACCAGATCCGCGCCGAGATCGAGAACAGCGACTCGGACTACGACCGCGAGAAGCTCCAGGAGCGCCTGGCCAAGCTCGCGGGCGGCGTGGCCGTCATCAAGGCCGGTGCCGCCACCGAGGTGGAGCTCAAGGAGCGCAAGCACCGCATCGAGGACGCCGTCCGCAACGCGAAGGCCGCCGTCGAGGAGGGCATCGTCGCCGGTGGTGGCGTGGCCCTGCTGCAGGCCTCGCAGGTCTTCGAGAAGCTGGAGCTCGAGGGTGACGAGGCGACCGGCGCCAACGCCGTGCGCATCGCCCTGGAGGCCCCGCTGAAGCAGATCGCCGTGAACGCCGGCCTCGAGGGCGGTGTCGTGGTGGAGAAGGTGCGCAACCTGACCCCGGGCCACGGCCTGAACGCCGCGACCGGCGAGTACGTCGACCTGGTCGCCGAGGGCATCATCGACCCGGCGAAGGTGACGCGCTCCGCGCTGCAGAACGCCGCGTCGATCGCCGCGCTGTTCCTCACCACCGAGGCCGTCATCGCCGACAAGCCGGAGAAGGCCGCGGCCCCGGCCGGCGGCGGCATGCCGGGCGGTGACATGGACTTCTGATCGACCCGAGGGTTGATCACCGGTCCCACGACCGAAGGGCGGCACTCCCAGCTTCTGGCCGGGGGTGCCGCCCTTCGGCGTGCACGGGGTGGGCCGGCGCGGCCCTGGGGGACGGGGGCGGTCAGGGCGCGATGCGGAGGGCCGTGAAGCGGGGCCAGGCGGCGTTCGCCGTCTCGTTGCGCACCGCCAGGGACACGCCGCCGCTGGTGCGGGGCGGGTCGGGGGTCTTCGTGGCCCGGGCCGTCACCGCGTGGCCGCCGTCCACCGTGACGCGGACCCGGCCGGGGGAGACCTCCAGGGTCAGCCGGTGTTCCGTCGCCGGGGTGAGCCGGGTGGTCGTGACGCGTACGGTGCCGTCGGCCGGGCGTTCCGTCACCCGCAGCCCCGTGTCCGAGACGGTGACCGTGACGGGGTCCAGGCTGCCGTGGCCGACCCCGATCGAGGCGCCGGTCCCGGTGCCGCCGAGCCGGCCGACGGTGGCGGTCACCCGGTAGGTGTTCCAGTCCGCCGTGCCCATGGGCAGGTGGACGGCCGACACGTACGTGCCCCGCGCCACCCCCTTGCCGGTCAGCGCCGCGAGGCCGGTGCCGGGCGGGCTGCCCGGGAACCACCACTGCTCGGGGCTGCGCAGCGGCTCGGGGACCTCGGCGGGGGAGCGGGAGACCCACTCGTTCAGCTGCTTCACGAAGGCGTCCGTGGACGTGGCGCGCACCACCTCCAGGCGTTGCACCCGGCGCGCGGCGGCCGCGCGGGGCCCGGCCGGCAGGGGGCGCGAGGAGACGTTGGTCAGCGAGGCGACGAAGCGTTCCCGCAGCAGCCGGTCCAGCACGGCGGTGTTCCGGGCGGTGAGGTTGGTCGGTCCGGCCGTCTCGGAGAACGGGTAGGCGAACAGCTGCGGCGCGGGCAGGTGGTGGCCGGAGAACGTCCGCAGCGACGTGTCCAGGTCGGCGCGTACCCGGACGCGGTACTCGTTCTCCGTCTCCAGCCGCTTCTCCCCGGGCAGCCAGAGCCGGTTGGCGAGCACCGACCCCTGGTGCCCGGCGGCGTCGACGGCCGCCCGCTCGTGGCTGAGGTGCGTGTGGTCCTGGAAGTCCCAGCGCCCGGACGCCTGCATCCGGTCGATCTCGGCCCAGGAGAGGTAGTAGGGGCGGTGGGTGTCGACGGCGCCGGTGATCAGGAAGGACGCCGCGCGCATCTTGTGCCTGGCGAGGACCCGGTCGGCGTGGGTCCACAGGCCCCGGGTGCCGTCGTCGAAGGTGAGGTAGACGGTGCGCGGCGCCGGGGAGGTGCCCGTGGTCAGGTAGCGGGTGAACTCCCGGGTGGTCAGGGAGCGGTAGCCCGCCGCCTCCAGCCTGGCCAGCTGGGCGTCCAGTTGCCCCGGGGTGAGCGTGTACTCGTTGACCGGGTCCGGGTTGACGTCGTGGTAGGCGAGCACGACCGGCGCGCTCGCGCGGGCCTCGACGATCTCCCCGTCCAGCGCGTCCGCCCCGACGCGGGGCGGCGCGGCCTGGCCGGACACCGCGCGCCGGGCGCTGTCGTGGGTCCACGCGCCGACGAACGGGGTCACCACCACGACGGCGGCCAGGGCGCCCAGCGTGCCGCGTACCGCGTGGCGGCGCAGCCGGCGGCCGGCCCCGGTCGGGCGGGGGCGGCCGTGCCGGGTCACAGGGTGCCGGGTCACAGGGGGCCTCCCCGGGTGAGGACGACGTAGTAGAGGGCGAGTACGGCGGCGGCGGAGAGTACGGCGGCGGTCAGCCGGAAGAGGGAGCCGAGTCCCCTGCGGACCCGGTCCGGCCGGGGCGGGTGCGGTGTCGACGGTGTGGCGGTCGTGCTCATGCGGGAGTCCTCGTCCAGATTCCGCGGCGGAGGGTGAGGGCGGCGTACGGCAGCAGCCACGCCAGGACGCAGCAGGAGAGCAGGCTCATCAGGGGCCGGTAGCGCCAGCGCCGGTCGCCCGGGTTGTCGATCCGGAACGCCAGGCCCCAGATGCTGCCCTTGAGCAGCATCCCGGCCACGTAGAGCGCGGTGAGCCCGGCCGCCCAGTGCAGCGGGGCCCACACCAGGTGCAGGAAGACCAGGGCGGGCGCGGCCAGTACCCACAGGGCGTGGCCGTAGTACAGCAGGGCCGGCACCGGGCCCCGGCGCCACATGAAGCCGCCGGTGAAGAACAGGTTGCGGATGAAGCTCTTCTTCCAGCGGACCTGCTGGTGGAAGAAGGGGCGCCAGCGCGCGGGCACGTTGGTCCACACCCGTGCGGACCGGGTGTAGCCCACCAGCCAGCGCCGCTCGGGGTGGTCCTGCCCGGCGACGAACGGCGAGTCGGCGTGCCGCCGCTTGAGGGCGCGCCCGCGCCAGGCCTGGCCCAGCACGTACCCGGTCAGCTGCCGGTCGGTGGCGAACCGGAACGGGGCGCCCGCGAACCGGTCCTCCGCCCAGGCGGGCAGGTAGTTGTAGACGGCCTCGCGGCGGAACGCGGCGAGCGGTCCGGAGACGCAGGAGACCGCCCCGTACGCCGCCTCGGCCGCCTTGGCGATCCGGAACTGCCCCTCGTACCAGACGTCCTGGATCCGGGTCAGCGGGCTGCTGTGCGGGTTGAGGGCGCGGCAGTGTCCGCTGACGGCGCCGAGGTCCGGGTGGCGGACCATGGCCGTCACGCAGTGCCGGACCGCGTCCGGGGCGAGGACGCAGTCGGAGTCGGTGAACACGAGGATGTCGCCGTCGGCCGACGCGCAGGCCCGCACCAGGGCCGCCTTCTTGCCGATGTTGCGGTCGAGCCGGATGACGGTGATGCCGAGTTCGTCCCCGAGGCGGTCGAGGACCGCGCCGGTGCCGTCCCGGGAGCCGTCGTCGACGACCACGATCCGAAGGTGCGGGTAGTCGGAGGCGGCCATGGAGCGCACGCACGCCTCGACGTTGCCGACCTCGTCCTTGACCGCGAGCAGGAAGCTGACCCTGGGGCGCTCCGGCAGCGGCGGGAAGGTCTCGTGGTCCGGGGCCCGGCGGCGCAGGGTGCGCACCGCCGGGTCGTCGTACTGGGTGTAGGCGAGGTAGAGCAGGCCGGCGGTGCCGGTCAGCACGGCCAGGCCGTAGCAGGTGATCAGGCTCGGTTCGTAGGGCAGCCGGACCGAGCGCCGGGCGATCAGCAGCAGGACCGGGGCCAGCGCGATCAGCCCGAACAGCCGGACGAGGGCGGCCCGCTCGCGCGGGTCCATCCGCTCCAGGGCCCCGCCCAGGCGGGTCCGCAGCCGGCGGCGGAGGGGGGAACCGGCCGCGGCGGACACCGTGGGCAGGGTGCCGGGTGCGGCGCTCACCGGACCGCGGCGGGGGCGGCGGGGCGGATGCGGTGCCGGGTGTCCAGCACCCGCGGCACCGCGTCCAGCCAGCCCAGGTCGGTGCCGGGGTGCACGGTGTGCACGATCACCAGGTCCCAGGCCCCGTCGTGCGGGTGGGGCACGGAGCGCAGTTCCCGGCCGTCCACGGTCAGGCGCGGCACGTGGCAGTCGCTGTAGCGGGCGTCGGCGCCCCGCTCGGCGAGCAGCCCGAGCAGCCGGAGCGCGGGGCTCTCCCGGACGTCGGACACGCCGGGCTTGTAGGCCGCCCCGAGGACCAGGACGCGGGCGCCGTCGAGCGGGCGGCCGTCGGCGCGCAGCAGGCCGGCGGCCTGCCGGGCGATCCGCGCGGGGCGCTCGCGCAGGGCGGTCATGGCGGCGCTCAGCACCGGGGCGGCCGGCCCGCCGGGCGGCAGCTGGTGCAGCAGGTAGTACGGGTCGCAGGGGATGCAGTGGCCGCCGGCCCCGGGCCCCGGGTAGAACGGCAGGAAGCCGTACGGCTTGGTGGCGGCGGCGTCGATGACCTCGACGGGCGCGAGGCCGAGGTGCGCGCAGGCCTCCGACAGTTCGTTGGCGAGGGCGATGTTCACCGCGCGGAAGATGTTCTCCCAGAGCTTGGCCATCTCGGCGGTCTCCGGGTCGGGCACCTCGTGGACGCGCGAGGCGGTGGCCCGCAGCACGAAGGCGGCGGCCCGCGCGCCGAGCGGTCCGGAGCCGCCGACGATCCGCGGGGTGGTCTCCGGGGTGTGGTGCTCGTTGCCGGGGTCGATGCGCTCGGGGGCGAAGGCGACGAGGACGTCCCGCTCGGCCGTCAGGCCGCGGGCGGCGAGCGGGGCCAGCAGCAGCTCCCGGGTGGTGCCGACGTGGCTGGTGGAGGTGAGCACGATCAGCTGGCCCGGTACGGCCCGCTCGACCACGGTGGCGCAGGCGGCGCGCAGGGCGCGCAGGTCGGGCCGGTGGTCACCGGTGACCGGGGTGGGGACGCAGACGATCACGGCGTCCGCGCGGGGGAGGGCGCCGGTGTCCGTGGTGAGCAGGAAGTCCCCGGACTCCTGGGCGCAGGCCAGGGCGGCGTGCTGGGCGGGGAGCAGGTCCACGTCGCCGCAGCGGATGTCGGCCAGCCGCTGTGCGCTGATGTCGACGCCGAGGACGGTGGCGCCGGAGTCCAGCAGGCCGAGGGCGGTGGGCAGGCCGACGTAGCCGAGGCCGACGACCGCGACGGTGAGTCCTTGCAGGGGGGCGGGGTCGTTCTCGCCGGCCGCGTCGAGGCGGTCGGTCCAGCGCGTGACCCCGGGTCCGGCGACGGGCGCCCAGGTCACTCCGCTGCTCGTGTTGTGTTGCGCGATAGTCACGCTGTGTTATTTAAGGCTCGTAGTTCGGACTTCCGGGCGGCGCGACAGGGAAGCGGGGGCAATTCACCCGGTTGCCGGTGGGGGCGGCGGATGTGGCCGGGCTCACAGGGCCGCGGCGGCCGGACGGGGAATGGGGCGCCGGGGTATCGGCATTGCTTAAGGTGCTGCAACAATGCGCACGCACATACCAGCCGGTAAGCCCGTCGTCTGCCAGGAGCCTCCATGACCGCAACCACGTCCGCCGTCTCCCGCGCGGCCCGCGTCCTGTCCCGCCCCGTCCGGCTGAACGGCCTCACCGTCCCCAACCGGATCGTGATGGCGCCGATGACCCGGATGTTCTCCCCGGGCGGCGTCCCCGGCGACGACGTGCGCTCGTACTACGCCCGCCGCGCCGCCGCCGGCGTCGGCCTCATCGTCACCGAGGGCACCTACGTGGGCCACGAGTCGGCCGGCGAGAGCGACCGCGTCCCGCGGTTCCACGGCGAGGAGCAGCTCGCGGGCTGGGCGAAGGTCGCCGAGGACGTGCACGCGGCGGGCGGCACCATCGTCCCGCAGCTGTGGCACATCGGCATGGTCCGCAAGCAGGGCCAGGCGCCCTACCCGGACGCCCCCGCCATCGGCCCCTCCGGCCTGGCCGCCGCGGGCGCCGAGCCCACCGGTACGGCGATGACGCAGAAGGACATAGACGACGTCGTCGGCGCCTTCGCCCGGGCCGCGGCCGACGCCGAGCGCATCGGCTTCGACGGCGTGGAGATCCACGGCGCCCACGGCTACCTGCTGGACCAGTTCCTGTGGGCGGGCACCAACCGCCGCACCGACGCCTACGGCGGCGACCCGGTCGCCCGCACCCGGTTCGCGGCGGAGATCGTCGCCGCGGTCCGCGAGGCGGTCTCGCCCGGGTTCCCGGTCGTCTTCCGCTACTCGCAGTGGAAGCAGCAGGACTACACCGCCCGCCTCGCCGAGACCCCCGGCGAGCTGGAGGCCGTCCTCACCCCGCTCGCCGAGGCCGGCGTCGACGTCTTCCACGCCTCCACCCGCCGCTACTGGCAGCCCGAGTTCGACGGCTCCGACCTGAACCTGGCCGGCTGGACCAAGAAGATCACCGGCAAGCAGGTCATCACGGTCGGCTCGGTCGGCCTCGACGGCGACTTCATCAACGCCTTCCAGGGCGAGGGCTCCCAGGTCAAGGGCATCGACAACCTCCTCGACCGGCTGGAGGCCGACGAGTTCGACCTCGTCGCCGTCGGCCGCGCGCTGCTCCAGGACCCCGAGTGGGCGGCCAAGGTCCTCGCCGACCGCTTCGACGAGCTGAAGCCGTACGACGCCTCGGCGGCCAAGACCCTCAGCTGAGGCGCCGCTAGAGATTGCCCATCGGCTCGATGTCGACCCGCAGCGGGGTGCCCCACACCCGGAGCACCTCGTAGTCGGTGAACTCGTGGACGAGCCGGTAGGCCATGGCGGGCCGGGAGCCGCGCCGCTGGGCCGCGAGATAGGCCTCCGCCTCGTGCCGGTCCCGGCGGGGCGTGCCGCACAGCTGCCACTCCTGGCCGTTCCACAGCTCCGGCAGCCACCGCTGCTGGGGCTGCGGGCGGTCCCCGCGCACGCCGTACCGGGAGGGCGCGGTGGGGGCGGGTTCCGCCGGGCGGTGGCGGGCGCCCTGGTACTCCGAGCGGCGGGCGGCCCGGCGCCGGGTCTCGCACAGCAGGCACAGGTCGGGGGCGCTCTCGTCGACGGGCCCCTGCGGGTGCTCCGGGCACCGGGTGGCGGGCGCGCCGGTGGCGACGCTGTCCTCCAGCAGGTCCAGGGCGCGCCGCAGGTCGTCCTTGATCTCGTGCAGCCGGGCGTCCGGGGTGTCGGCGGTCAGGGCCTCGCCGTGCTCCCCGAGCAGCCTGAGAGCCCGTCCGAGGGCGGTGAGCTGGGCGTGGTTCATATCGGTCGGTCGCCTCCTCCCCTCCATGGTGCCCCGGCCCGCCCGGCACCGTCCCCGGGACCGGCGGACGCGTGGTGGGGTGGGGAGCCATGACGACGCCCCGTACGGCCCGCCTCCTCGGTGCCCTGCACCGCTTCAACGCGGCCCACCCCTGGGACCACAACGCCCGCTACCACCCCTGGCTGCTACGGCGGTTGCCGCGCCGCTTCGGCACCGCGCTGGACGTCGGCTGCGGCAGCGGGGAGCTGGCGCGGCTGCTCGCCGGGCGTGCCCGGGAGGTCGACGCCCTCGACGCCGACGCCGAAATCCTGGCCCGGGCACGGGAGTCGACACCCGGCACGGCACCCGTCACCTACCTCCTCGCCGACGCCTCCCGCCAACTGCCCGACGGCCCCTACGACGTGATCACCTGCGTCGCCGTGCTCCACCACCTCCCGCTCGCCGAGACCCTCACCCGCCTGAAGGACCGGCTCGCGCCCGGCGGCACCCTGGCCGTCGTCGGCTGCGCGCGGGCGTCCGGCCCCCTGGACCACGCGCTCGGGCTGGCCGCCACCGCGCTCAACCCGCTCATCGGCTGGGCGAAGAACCACGGCCGCCCGGCCCCGCGACGGCCCGACCCGATGACCGCCCCCACCCGGGACCCCCGGGAGACGTACGCCGAGATCACCCGCACCGCCCGCTGCTTTCTGCCCGGCGCCCGCCCGCGCCGCCGCCTGTTCTGGCGCTACACGCTGGTGTGGCGGGCCCCGGCGCCAGGGGCACGGCGAGGGGGCTGACCGGGGGCGGGGCCGGGCCGGGGGGCGGGTCAGGGCACGGCGCGCTGCGCTGCGGGCGCACCGCCCGCGTGGGTCAGGGCGGCTCGCAGGTGGCCGCCCGACTCCTCCAGCAGGCGGGCGGCCGTGGGGCCGTCGACGCCGGCCAGGAGGGCCAGGATCGCGTGCTTCACCTCGCCGCCGGTCTCCGTGAGGGCCTTGTCGATCTCGGCGTCGCCCGCGCCCGTGGCCAGCGCGACGATCCGGTGCGAGCGGGCCCGCAGCTTGGCGTTGGAGGCGCGCACGTCGACCATCAGGTTCCCGTACGTCTTGCCGAGCCGGATCATCGTGATCGTCGACAGCATGTTCAGCACCAGCTTCTGGGCCGTGCCCGCCTTCAGCCGGGTGGAGCCGGTGATCAGCTCCGGACCCACCACCACCTCGATGCGGTGCTCGGCGGCGGCACCCAGCGCGCTGTGCTCGTTGCAGGCCAGGCCGATGGTCAGCGCGCCGGCCGCGCGGGCGTGCTCCACGGCGCCGACGGCGTACGGGGTGCGGCCGGAGGCGGAGACCCCGACCACGCTGTCCTCCGGGGTGATCTTCAGCGCGTCCAGGTCCCGGCGGGCCAGCTCCCCGGAGTCCTCCGCGCCCTCCACGGAGGTGACCATCGCCGCGGGACCGCCCGCGATCAGCCCCACGACCCGGTCCGGGTCGGTGTTGAAGGTGGGCGGGCACTCGGAGGCGTCGAGCACCCCCAGCCGTCCGGCGGTGCCGGCCCCTGCGTAGACGAGCCGGCCGCCGCGGGCCATCCGCTCGGCCACGGCGTCGACGGCGGCGGCGATCCGCGGCAACTGCCCCGCCACGGCGCCGGGCACGCCCGCGTCCTCGCCGTTCATCAGCCGGGCGATCTCCAGGGTGGGCAACTGGTCGATGCCGGCCAGCTCGGGCCGGAAGGCCTCGGTGGTCAGGGAGGCCAGCTGACTGCGCAGGTCGTGAGAGGTCATAAGGGGGGTGGCTCTCTCCGGTAGGGGGACGTGCTGTCCCTACGGTCTATCGCGAAGCGCTCCGGTGCCGGTGCGCCAGCGCCTCGTAGGACGCGGCCAGCGCCGGTGCCGCCGTCTCGTACGTCCGCTGCGCCACCCCGACGAACAGGCAGTCCACCACCAGCAACTGGCTCGTCCGGGAGGACATCGCGGCGGGCCTCAGCTCCGTCTCCCGCGAGGTCGACGTGGTCAGCACGAGGTCGGCGTACTGGGTGACCGGCGAGTCCGGCCGCCCGGTGACGGCCACCGTCGTCGCCCCGTGCTCGAAGGCGGCCCGCAGCGGCTCGATGACGTCCCCCGTCGACCCGGAGTGCGTGATCGCGATCGCCACATCACCCGAACGGAGCTGCACGGCGTTGGTCACCGCCAGGTGCGGGTCGCTGTGCGCGTGGGCTATGAGACCTATGCGCAGCAGCTTCTGGGTGAGGTCCTGGGCGACCAGCCCGGACGCCCCCACGCCGTACACATCCGTGCGCCGGGCCGCGACCAGCGCGGTGACGGCCGCGCCGAGCTGCCCGGTGTCGAGTCCGGCGGCCGTGTCGGCGAGGGTCTGCTGCTCCTCGTAGGCCAGCTTGGCCACGACGTCGTCCAGGGAGTCGTCCACCGCGATGTCGGTGGTGATCGCGGGCGCGCGGCCGGACTGCTGCTGGGCGGCGAGTCCGGCGAGCGCGAGCCGCAGGTCCCGGTAGCCGGGGTAGCCCAGCAGCCGGGCGGTGCGCACGACGGTGGCCTCGCTGGTGCCGGTCAGTTCGGCGAGGCCGGTGACCGTCAGGGCGGCGCAGCCGGCCGGGTCGTTTGCGACGGCCTCGGCGACCCGCTGCATGGACCGGGTCATGGAGGGGGCGAGGGTGCGCACCTTCGCGGCGAGCGAGCCGCCCGGGCTCCCGAAAATTTCCTTCACGTCCTGGGTCACGTAGTGAAAGATATTTTCGGTTCGGTGTCCCGGTCAAGAGTGCGCACAATGGGGTGCATGGACCCCATCAGCCCCCTGGAACAGGCGTTGCACGCGGCCCGCGCCCTGGTGCTCGCGGACCTGGTCGCGCGCGACGTCGCGGAGGCGGACGTGGTCTCCCTGGTCGAGGAGTCCGTCGCCCAGCGGCGCTGGTGGGTCGAGCAGTGGCCGGACGGCGCCGCCTTCGTCGCCGGGCTGGTCGCCCAGGACGTGCAGGACGCGCTGCTGGAGCGGTACGGACGCTGGCCGCTGTGCCCGGTGTGCGGCTCCGGCGACCCGCACGCGCTGGACGTGGAACCGGAACTGGGTCCCGACCCGCACTGGGTGTGCCACAAGGCGGGCGTGCGGGTCGCGTCGGTGGGCTCGCTCGGCACGGCCGCCGGCGGAACGGTCTCCTCGTGACCCTGTACGTCGACCCGCCCGACTGGCCCGGCCACGGCCGCATGTGGTCGCACCTGGTCAGCGACGTGTCGTACGACGAACTGCACGCCTTCGCCGCCCGGCTGAGCCTGCCGCGGCGGGCCTTCGACGGCGACCACTACGACCTCCCGGCGAACCGGTACGCGGACGCGGTGGCCGCCGGGGCGGTGGAGGTCGGCAGCCGGGAAGTGGTCCGGCTGCTGCGGGAGTCGGGCCTGCGCCGGCCCAAGGGGCCGCGGGCGCGGCGCGGTTAGCCGCCGTCGCCGGGACGTTCAGGCGCTGCGCAGGTACAGCCCGAGCCCCGTCCCCATGCCGTGTTCGTCGTGGGCCGTCCGCTCCTCCTCCACGGTCGCCCGGGTGAAGCCCGCGCGGGTCGCGACGCTCCGGGAGGCGGTGTTGCCGTGCTCGATGGTCAGCAGCACCAGGCCGACGTCCTCGCGGGCCAGCGCCCACTCGGTCAGCGCGCGCAGCGCCTCCGTCGCGTAGCCCTGGCCGCGGGCCTCCTCGACGAGGTCGTAGCCGATCTCCACCCGGCCCTCCTCGTCCGGGGCGCCGTGGAAGCCGATGCCGCCGAGCGCGCGCCCGTCCTCGTGGCGGACCAGGGCGAAGACCCCGAACTCGGGCCGGTGCACGCCCGCTTCGTACGCCTTGACCAGATACCCGGCGGCCTCCCGGGTGCCCGTGTACGGCTCGCCGCCGAGCCAGTCGAAGCCGCCGTCGCCGCCGAGGCGCAGATCGTGGGCGACGGCCGGGCGGAGGCCGGTCAGGGTGATCCGCTCGGCGGGGACGACCAGATTGTTGCGCCAGCGCCACCCGGTGACCGGGGCGCGGCCGGGCAGCTCGCCGCGGCCGGTGGCCCACAGCAGGGTCGGCCAGGGCGCGGTGCCCGGTTGGACGTGCGGGAACAGCCAGGTCAGCACGGACTCGGCGAGGTCCGCGGGGGGTTCGTAGGGCAGGCCGAGGCCCTGGGCCAGGTCATGGGTGTGCAGCAGCGTCTCGGCGATGCCCATGGCCGCGAAGCCCTCGCGGTCGGCGCTGCCGTACGGGTAGGGGTGGTAGGCGCGCACCCCGGGCGGTGCGCTGCGGACGGCCGCCGCCAGCAGGCCGCCGGTCGCCTCGATGATGCGGAGCAGGTCCGCGTTGCCGGTGCCCTCGTCGGGCTTCAGCTCGTAGGGGACGTAGGCGTCCCGGGCGCGGGCGACCAGGTTGGAGGCGTAGGCGACGAGGTCGTCGGCGAGGTGCACGGCGGTGGTGCGGCAGTCCCACTCCAGCCGTCCGGCCGTGACGCCCGTCCAGTCGCGGTCCACCGCCGGGCGCAGGGCCGCGAGGCAGCCCGCGACGGCCTCGGTCACGTCGTCGCCGTTTATCGTTCGCATGGCCGCACCCTAGGCGGCCGTCCCGCTCAGGTCGACAGCATTTCCAGCTCGCCGGCGAGGTTGCGGCGGGCGGTCGCCTCCCAGTGCTCCCGGCCGTACGGGGTGCGGAACAGGGCGGGCAGGGAGAGGAGTTGGCGCAGGACCGCCGAGCGTCCCGTGCGGAAGGCGTCGTTCGGGACGAAGTGGTACTCCTCGCGGATCCGGGCGGTGTAGACGGAGTACGCCGACGGGGGCGCGGCCAGGATCGCGAGGTCGGCGTCGCACAGCACCTGGCCGTCGGGGTCGTCGTCGGCCGGGTCGTGGTCCACGGTGAGCCGGACCAGCCGGGCCACCTCGGCGGTCCTCGGCCCGGGCAGGCCGGCCTCCGGCAGGGCGCGCTCGGCCAGCCGCGCGGACCGCTCCTCGTTCTCGGACCGCTCGGGGAGGTAGACGGCGTCGTGGAACCAGGCGGCGAGCCGGACCACGTCCGGGTCGGCGGCGTACCGCTCCAGGACGTCGACGTGGTCGAGCACGGCGGTGAGGTGCGCCATGGTGTGGTACCGGCGCTGCGGCTCCTGCCAGCGGGCGAGCAGGTTGTCGGCGTACGGGGCGGGGTCGGGGCCGCCGCCGGGGGCGCGGGCTGCCTCCAGGGCGCGGGCGAAGCGGAGACGCAGGGCGTCGAGGTCGGCCATGCCCCCCATTGTCCCGTGCCGGGCCTCCCCGGCCCCCTGCCTCACGGCGGCCCTGTCCCACGGCGGCCTGTCCCACGGCCGGTCCCCGTCTTCCCCGCCGCCCCGGCTTTCACGACCGTCCCCGTTCTTACGGCTGGCGCTCGGGGACCGGCATACTCTTGAATTGGACTAGACCTGTAGTCGCCCGACGAATGCCGATGAATGGGGTGCCATGAGCAAGCGTGCAGTCCTGGAGGTGATCGCCCTCGACGTCGAGGACGCGGTCGCCGCCCAGGCCGGAGGCGCGGACCGGCTGGAGCTGGTCACCGATATGGCGGCCGACGGGCTCACCCCCGCGCCCGCCACCGTCGCCGCGATCCGCGCCGCCGTCGACATCGACCTGCGCGTGATGCTCCGCGTCGCGGACGGGTTCGCGGCCGGGGACGTGGACCGGCTGGCCGGCCTGGCCGGCGAGCTGCGGGAGGCCGGCGCCGACCAGTTCGTGCTCGGTTTCCTCGACGAGGACGGCGGCGCCGACCTGGCCGCCGTGGAGCGGGTCGTGGACGCGCTCGACGGCTGCCCGTGGACCTTCCACCGGGCGATCGACCGGGCCGCCGACCGGGACGCCCTGCGCAAGCAGCTCGCCGACCTGCCCGGCCTGGACACCTACCTCACCGCGGGCGCCGCCTCCGGCGTGGACGACGGCCTGCCCACCCTGCTCGCCGAGGCCGCGCGGGGCGGCGGCCCCGGCTACGAGCAGCGGATCATGGTCGGCGGCGGGCTGCGGCTCGACCACGTGTCCCGGCTCCGCGAGGGCGGGATCGAGGCGTTCCACATCGGCGGCGCGGCCCGCCCGGCCGGCTGGCGCGGCCCGGTCTCGGCGGACGTGGTCGCCCGGTGGCGCACCGCGCTGGACGGGGCCTAGCCGCGCCCCCGCACCGGGTGCAGGCACAGCGGGGTCGAGCCGTCCGCGCTGTACTGGAGGTGGGCGTAGTAGTCGCCGTCCGCGCAGTACCCGTTGTGCTGGTCGGTGATCAGGTACTGGGCGTCCGGCGAGTCGCAGGGCACGTTCCTGAGGTCCTGGTGGGGCCACTCGCGGTCGTTGTGCGCGCACGCCCCGACCGACAGCGGCTCGGTGTTCCGCCGGGGCTGGAAGCGCACCCCGGACGGCTCGTCGGAGCCGCCGGCCGCGAGCAGGACGGGTACGGCGACCACCAGCGCCGCCAGGACGGCGAGCGGGACCAGCCCGGCCGGCCGCCGCAGCAGCGGGCGGCCGGGGTCCAGCGGCGGGCGCCAGGCGGCCGTGACCGGCGCCGGCAGCCGCCGGATCCGGGCCAGCGCACCGAGGTTGAGCAGCAGGGTGACCGGCGTGACGACCACCGACAGCGGCCCCCACCAGCCCCGCACCAGGGTGTCCCGCTGCGTCTGCCGGAACACCGCCAGCGCGCAGGGGCGGCACAGCGTCCCCCGCCGCCGCGTGAACCGCATCACCACCACCATGCCCCGGTGCCCGCGCACCGTCACCGGCGCGGCGGGCAGCGCCCCGCACACCTCGCACCCCGGCCCGGGGGCGGGCGGGTACGGCGCCCCGGGCTGCTGGTACGGGTAGGCGGGATACGGCGAGTGCGGGTACGGCGTGCTCAACGGGGGCCTCTCCAGGGGGACATGCCGGAACGGCTCAGCACCCTACTCGCCGAGCTGCGCGGGCAGCGGCGCCGCGTGGGTCACGATCAGGCCCGACACCGCCCGGGTCAGCGCCACGTACAGCCGCCGCAGGCCGGTGCGTTCGTCCGGCTCGCCGTCCACCACGGCCCGCGGCTCGTCCAGCACCACGTAGTCGTACTCCAGGCCCTTGGCGAGCGAGGCCGGGACGAGGGTCAGCCGCCGCTCGCGGGTGGTCTCCTCACCCGGCGCCAGGTACGGGATGCCGGCCGCCCGAAGGGCCTCGGCCAGGACCGGGATCCGGGCGTCGGCGGCGATCAGCCCCGTCGAACCCTCGTTGCGCAGCAACTGCTCGCAGGCTTCGACCACATCGGCCGCCCCGCCGGCCGGACGGACCTCGAAGAACCCGGGGTTCTCCCGGACCGAGGCGACCGGGGCGAGGCCGGGCGCGATGTGCGGCAGCAGCCGGGAGGCGTACGCGATGACGTCCGTCGGCACGCGGAAACCGGCCGTCAGCTCCTCCACCACGCCCTCCGGCTTGCCCAGGTGCTCCAGCGCCTGAGCCCAGCCGCGGGTCGCCCACGGGGTCGTGCCCTGCGCCAGGTCGCCGAGCACGGTGGCGCTGCCGGTGGTGCAGCGGCGGCCGACGGCCCGGTACTGCATGGGGGACAGGTCCTGCGCCTCGTCCAGCACGACGTGCCCCAGCGAGTGGGTGCGCCGGATCAGATCGGCCGCCTCGTCGATCAGCACGGCGTCCGCCGCCGACCACCTGGCCGACTTCACGCTCCGCGCGGGCCTCGCCCACAGGATCGTCTTCTGCTCGTCCTCGTCCAGGATCCCCGCCGCGTGCTCGGCGAGGAAGTCCGCGTCCGACAGCAGCCGCAGCACCAGCTTCGCCGGGTCCACGGCCGGCCAGATCGCCTTCACGGCCGCCTTCACCGCGCTGCTCCGGGCCACCGCGTCCTGCACCCGGTCGTCCGGGGCCTCGCCGGCCTGCTCCATCCGCACCAGCACGGCGTGCGCGATCCGCTGCGGCAGCGCCTCCCGGGCCGCGCCGTAGCGGATGTCCCGGGTCAGCAACTCGTCGGTGATCTCCTCCAGTTCGTACGCCGGGACCCGCCAGCGCCGCGAGCCGCGCACGACCACCACCGGCTCGGTGGGCCCGGTCACGTGCGCGTACAGGGCCCGTCGCAGCACCCGCGCCATCCGGGCGTCGCCCTTGACGATCGCGGCGGCGGCCTCGTCCGTGCCGCGCACCTCCACGTGGGCGACCAGGTCGTCCACCGTCGCCTGCCGCACGGACAGCTCGCCGAGCGCGGGCAGCACCTGCTCGATGTAGTGCAGGAAGGACCGGTTCGGCCCGATGACCAGGGTGCCGGTGCGGGCCAGCCGCTCCCGGTGGGCGTACAGCAGGTACGCCACCCGGTGCAGGCCGACGGCCGTCTTCCCGGTGCCCGGGCCGCCCTGCACGCAGACCGTGCCGGACAGCCCGGACCGGACGATCTCGTCCTGCTCCGGCTGGATCGTGGCGACGATGTCCCGCATCGGGCCCACGCGCGGCCGCTCGATCTCCCGCTGGAGCAGTCTGCTGGTGGTGGCGGCCTCCGCCGGGTCGGACAGGTGCTCGTCCTCGTACGCGGTCAGCTCGCCGCCGGTGTAGCCGAAGCGCCGGCGCAGCCCGACGTCCATGGGGCTCTTCCTGGACGCCCGGTAGAACGGCTGCGACACCGGGGCCCGCCAGTCGATGACCATGGGGTCGCCGTCGGCGTCGTGCACGTGCCGCCGCCCGATGTAGAACCGCTCGCCCCGCGCGCCCTCGGCCTGCTCGGCGCCCGGCGCGCGCAGGTAGTCCAGGCGTCCGAAGAACAGCGGGGTGCCGCTGAGGTCGGCCAGCGCCTTGACGCGCTCGTCGATCTGGTGGGCGAGGACCTCGGCGTTGACCCAGTTCGCGGTGACGTCGCGGATGTCGAGGGCCTCCACGTCCTCGCGCATGGCGCGCAGGGCGGCACGGGACGCGGCGAGGTGGGCGCGCTCCCGGGCCAGCGGGCCGTCGAGCGGGGGGTGCGGGTCGTGGGCGGGCGTGGACAAGGGGGTGCCTCCGGTGGGCCTGCTGCGTGGGCGTGGGCTACGACGGTGCCGTCCGGTTTCCGGCCGGACGACGGCTCTCCGAGGGGGAGGCGGGCAAGGGCGGAGATTTTAGGGGAGGGGCCGGTGTGGGGGCCAATGATTTTCGGTCTCCACCCGGGGGTGGACGCGCCGCGTTCCCGGATCGGCTCCGCGGACCGATGCGGGCGAGGGGCCCGCGGTTCCACCATGGAGACATGAGCGCAGCATTCATCCACCCCGTTCCCGCCCGGCCCCCCTCGGGCGCCACGGCCCTCGACGGCATCCACCACCACCGGCTGGGCGACGCCCTCCGCGCGGTGAGGGTGTTCCTGGAGGCGGCCTTCGGCGTCGTCATCCTCGGTGAGTACGGCGAGGAAGCGGGCATGATCCGCAAATAGCAACATAAGGTCGCGTCCGTGTGCAAACGGACGGTGATGCCCCGCCTGCCCCTCCTCCCTGCCCTGCTCCTCCTCGCCCTCTCCCTCCCCTCGTTCGCCACGCTGTGCGCCCTGCGCGGCGCACCCATGGCCGACCTCCTCGTCTACCGCGCGGAGGGCGCGGCCGTGGCCCGCGGCGCCGACCTGTACGGCTTCACCGTCACCGAGTGGCGGCTCCCCGCGACCTACCCGCCGTTCGCGGCGATCCTGTTCGTCCCGGCGGCCTGGCTGCCCGTTCCCGTCCTGAAGGCGGCCTTCCTCGCGGGCAACGTGCTCCTGCTCGCGGCCCTCGTCGTCCTGTCCGCTCGCCTGGCCCGGCGCGCCCCGGCCCCGCCCCTGGTGTGCGCCGCCACCGCCCTCGCCCTGTGGCTCGAACCGGTCTTCCAGACCCTGCTGTTCGGCCAGGTCAACCTGGCCGTCGCCTGCCTGACCCTGTGGGACCTGACCCGGCCCCCGGGCGCCCGGTGGGCGGGAGCGGCCCTCGGGATCGCGGCCGGGATCAAGCTCACCCCGGCCGTGTTCCTGGCCTGGCTGGTGCTGCGCGGCCGGCTCCGGGAGGCGGCGACGGCCCTCGCGGCCTTCGCGGGGACGGTCGCGCTCGGCGCCGTCCTGCTGCCCTCGGCGACCGTCTCCTTCTGGGGCCGGCAGCTGTGGCAGACCGGCCGGGTCGGCAAGGCGTGGATCGTGGACAACCAGTCCCTCCAGGGGCTGATCGCGCGGCTGCTCGGCGACCCCGCGCCCGGCCCCGGCTGGGTGCTGCCGGCGCTGGTCACCGGCGGCGTGGGCCTGTGGCTGGCCGGCCGCGCCCGCCACGAGCGGCACGGGATCCTGCTCACCGGGCTCACGGCCCTGCTGGTCTGCCCGATCAGCTGGTCCCACCACTGGGTGTGGTGCGTGCCGCTGCTCGCGGTGCTGCTCGGTGACGGCCGCCGCCGGGCGGCGGCCGTCACCGCGGCGGTCTTCACCGCCCGCACCCTGTGGCTCGTCCCGCACGCGGGCGACCGGGACCTGCACCTGCCGTGGTGGCAGCAGCCGGCGGCGTCGCCGTACCCGCTGCTGGCGCTCGTCCTGCTGGCGGCGGGGGCGGGGGCGCGCCGCCGGGGGTCTCAGGCCGCGCCCTCCGCCAGGATCTCGTCGGCGTCCACGATCCGGTAGGCGTAGCCCTGCTCGGCCAGGAACCGCTGCCGGTGCGCGGCGAAGTCCTGGTCGATGGTGTCGCGGGCGACCACCGAGTAGAAGTGCGCCTGGTGGCCGTCGGCCTTGGGGCGCAGCACCCGGCCGAGCCGCTGGGCCTCCTCCTGCCGGGAGCCGAACGTGCCCGACACCTGGATGGCGACCGTGGCCTCCGGCAGGTCGATGGAGAAGTTCGCGACCTTCGACACCACCAGCACGCTGATCTCGCCCTCGCGGAAGGCGTCGAAGAGCTTCTCGCGCTGGGCGTTGGAGGTCTCGCCCTTGATGACGGGAGCGTTCAGGTGCTCACCCAGCTCGTCCAGCTGGTCGATGTACTGGCCGATGACCAGGATCTGCTGCCCCGCGAACCGGCGGACGATCGCCTCGGTGACCTTCCGCTTGGTCGCGGTGGTCGCGCAGAAGCGGTACTTCTCCTCCGCCTCGGCCGTCGCGTACGCCAGCCGCTCGGAGTCCGTCAGGTTCACCCGGACCTCGACGCAGTCGGCGGGCGCGATGTAGCCCTGCGCCTCGATCTCCTTCCACGGCGCGTCGAACCGCTTCGGCCCGATGAGCGAGAACACGTCCGACTCCCGGCCGTCCTCGCGCACCAGGGTGGCCGTCAGCCCCAGCCGGCGCCGCGCCTGGAGGTCGGCGGTGAACTTGAAGACCGGGGCGGGCAGCAGGTGCACCTCGTCGTAGAGGATCAGCCCCCAGTCCCGGGAGTCGAACAGCTCCAGGTGCGGGTAGACGCCCTTCCGCTTGGTCGTCAGCACCTGGTAGGTGGCGATGGTGACCGGCCGGATCTCCTTCTTGGTGCCGCTGTACTCGCCGATCTCCTCCTCGGTCAGCGAGGTCCGCTTCACCAGCTCGTGCTTCCACTGCCGGGCGGAGACGGTGTTGGTGACGAGGATCAGCGTGGTCGACTTCGCCCGCGCCATCGAACCGGCGCCGACCAGCGTCTTGCCCGCGCCGCACGGGAGCACGACGACGCCGCTGCCGCCGTGCCAGAAGTTCTCCACGGCCTGCCTCTGGTACGGCCGCAGCGCCCAGCCGTCCTCCAGCAGGTCGATCGGGTGCGCCTCGCCGTCCACGTACCCGGCGAGGTCCTCCGCCGGCCAGCCCAGCTTCAGCAGCATCTGCTTGATCTGGCCCCGCTCCGAGGGGTGCACGGCCACCGTGTCCGGGTCGATCCGGGCGCCGACCAGCGGGCTGATCCGCTTGGACTTCAGCACCTCCTCCAGCACCGGCCGGTCGGTGGTGGTCAGGACGAGTCCGTGCGCGGGGTGCTTGCTGAGGGTGAGCCGGCCGTAGCGGTCCATCGTCTCGGCGATGTCGACGAGCAGCGCGTGCGGCACCGGGTAGCGGCTGTACTCCACCAGGGCGTCCACGACCTGCTCGGCGTCGTGTCCGGCGGCGCGCGCGTTCCACAGGCCGAGCGGGGTGACCCGGTAGGTGTGGATGTGCTCGGGCGCCCGCTCCAGCTCGGCGAAGGGCGCGATGGCCCGCCGGCAGTCGTCGGCCCGCTCGTGGTCGACTTCCAGCAGCAGGGTCTTGTCGGACTGGACGATCAGTGGACCATTCACGCGCGGCACACCCTTTCCACAACGGCCAAACGTCCAGTGTGCCTCATCGAACGGTTTGTCCGGGGGCGTGCGCCGTGCAACCCCGCCCCGGCCCCGCGGGTCTACACCCGCGACGGGGATCGAGGGGAGGGCGCGGGATGACGGCGGTCAGATGGGCGACCGGTGCGGGGGCGGTGGTGGTGCTGATGGGCACCGGCGTGTGGGCCATGCGGCCGGGACAGGTCGACGCCCGGCTGTGGGAGGAGGTCCGGCCGGTGATCGAGGCCCGCCTCGCGGCGGAGCAGCGGGGCACCGGGTACGGCGAGGAGGTGCCCGGGCTGGACGCGCACTGGTTCTGCCGGGCCGAGCCGGTCGGCCTGGAGCGGCACGGGTACGAGGTGCGGGCGGGCGTCGACACGCTGTGCGTCGAGTACGGCGTGCGCGACGGCGGCCTGGTGGAGTGCGGCGGCGGACGCGTCCCGCAGGTGCTGCGGCTGGCGCGGGCCGCCGACGGCCGCTACCGGGTGGTCTCCCACGAGCGGGCCCCCGACGGCGCGGGCCACGCGAGCTGGACGAGGTCCCGCTTCGGCCGCCTCGGGGCGTCCGCCCTGCGCGACGGGATGTCGTCCGCCCCCCTGGAGAACGCGGCCCGCGCCCGCTACGGCCTGCGGGAGGACACACCGGTCCGGGACTGCTGAGGGGGCGGTATCGGGGGCCGCCGGGCCCGGGTCAGCCGTCCGCCAGCTCCGCGACCCCCGTGATCCGGTGCAGGGGGTAGGTGCGGACCTCGTCCGCGGTGTGGTCGTAGCCCGTGACGAAGCCGCCCTCCACGCGGATGGGGGAGATGACCCGCTGGCTGGCGGCGCCCTCGGCGTTCACGTAGCCGATCCACAGCGAGTCGCCGGTCAGGACGGCGGCCTGCACGGTGGCCAGGGTCTCGGCCGAGGAGGTGCGGGGCAGCTCGCCGCCCGCCGGGGGCTCGCCGACGGGCTTGCGCGGCGCGGTGGCGGCCAGGTCACCGGCCCGGATCGCGCGGATCGCCGCCGAGAGCAGCGTGGCGTCGGGCGGCGGCGGACCGTCCGGCACCGGCTCGGGCGCGGTGCGCGGCGGGGTGCGGTGCGCGTGGGCCCGGGCGATCAGCACATCGCCCTCGGCGGACTCGGCGGCGGGCGCGAACCCCATCGCGCGCAGCCCCTCCAGCAGCGTCGCCGGGTCGGTCTGCGCCGCCAGCACGGTCGGCGCGAGGCGGCGCAGGCGCAGGGCGGCGGCGCGCTTGTCGGCGAGGATCTCGTTCAGCAGGGCGTCGTCGTCGCAGCGGACGTACGCCGAGGCCGCGCCGACCCGCAGGTGGCCGTGTCTGCGGGCCACGTCGTCGATCAGGTAGGCGAGCGGCTGGGGGACCAGGGTGCGGGAGTGCTCGGCGAGGAAGGCGTGCAGGTCGGCGGCGGTCCGGCCGGCGTCCAGGGCCCGGCGGACGGAGGCCGGGGTGAACCGGTACACGGTCGCCCCGCCCTTGGACTCCACGTCCGCGAGCACGCCCAGCGTGTCCGCGAGCGGGCGCCGCAGCGGGCCGGGGGCGACCGCCGTCAGGTCGGCCTGGAGCAGCACGTGGTCCAGGGGCTCGGGCAGCAGCGGCGCGAGCAGCCGCGCCGCGGCGGCTCCCGCGGCGGCCTCCTCGGGCCCGGTAAGGGGCACGGGCCGGTCGGGGGCGGTGCGGTGGCGGTGCACGGGGAGCTTGTCCCCGGGGCCGGGCCCGGGACCCTCGGAGGGAGAACCGCCGGGCACGGCCGCCCCGGGCCGCGGGGTGCCGGTGCCGTCGCCCGCCGGGGCACCGGAGTCGTCGCCCGCGGGTGCCCCCAGCAGTGCGCGGCCGTGGGCCGACAGGGCGCCCCGGCCGGTCAGGCCCAGCAGCTCGGCCTCCGACAGGGTCCAGCGGGCCAGCCGGGACCGCAAATCTTCCTCGCCGTCCCGGCGGTCGCCCCGCAGCGGGCGCTCCCAGCGCAGCCGGGCCAGCACCGACCCGGCGTCGGGGGCCGCGCCCGGACCCAGCCCGGCCAGCAGGGACAGCACCCGGTGCCGCACCTCGGGCGCGGCGGACCGGTCGAGCCCGGGGCCGAGCGCCGACAGGGTCCGGTCCTTGGCGTCCCGGCCGCCGACCAGCCCCGGGGTCCGGGTGGCGGCCAGCCACGCCTGGGCGAGCCGGACCCAGCGCTCGGCCGGCGGGCGCTCCAGCCACTCGTCGTAGGCGGGGGTGGCCGCGTACCGCTCGTCGGCCTCGCCGTCGGAGGCGATCAGTCCCGCCGCGTACGCCAGTTCCACCCAGAAGGCGGCGACCGGCTCGGAGACGTCCAGGGCCACGGCCGTCCGCTTCAGGTCGCGGACGCTCAGCCCGCCGGCCCGCAGCACGGCCGGGCCGCCCTCGTCCCAGTCCTTCAGCAGCTCTTCCACGGTGGCCAGCGCGGTGTACGCCTGTCCGGCCGCGGTGGCGTCCACCACCCGCGGGCCGTGCGTCGCGGCCGGCACCACGGCGGGCGGCAGCGGCTCGGGGGCCCGGTGGGCGCGGCCGGCGCGCAGGTGCAGGGCGACCTCGCGGGGGAGCACGACCGTGCCGGGGGCGGTGGGCAGCAGCAGCCCCCGGTCCAGCAGCCAGCGCAGGTGTGCCGCCGGTTCCGCCGTGACCTGCCCGTACGGCGGCCCCCACACCAGCCGGTCCAGCACCTCGCGGGCGGCCTCGGGGGCCTGGGCGAGCAGCCTGGCCAGCTTCCTGCGGTGGGTGAACAGGGCGGTCAGCGCGGTCACGGCGGACACCGAGTCGTGCGTGGACGGCAGCCCGGCCGTCGTCACGATCTCCTGGATCCGCCCCGGCGACATGCCCGAGGTGGCCTCCCGCACGGTCGGCCCGAGCCCGGTCGGGGACGGGTGCTGCGGCGAGGGCGCCAGCACCTCGCGGGCGGTGCGCACCAGCCGCAGCCGGTCGTCCCCGCCCCACACCAGCGCCTGTTCGCGCAGGGTGCCCAGGGCCCGCGGCAGCGCGCCGGCCACGGCCGCGTCGCCCGCGTCCCCGGCCATCAGCCCGAGCAGGGCGTCGTACGGCGCCGGGTCCGGGGCCACGGCCAGCGCCTCGGCCGTCTGCAGCGCGAACCGGTCCAGCCGCTCCAGGGCGCGCAGCACCGAGGCACGGGTGCCGGCGCGCGTGGCGAGCTGCGTGAGGTCGCTGGGCACGGGGGTGACGAGGTCCGGGCGGCTGCGCAGCAGCGCGGCGAGGGAGGAGTCGTCCCGTGCGCGGAGTGCCTCCGCGAGGGACCGAGGGGCTGAGTGGGCCTCGGGGCTCATCCGGTCAACGTTAGCGGACAACCCAGGGGCCGAGGACATCCCGCGAGAAGCGGTACCGTCCCTCCCGGGGTTTCAGTCGGCGCACCCCGGAGGGGTTCCGTGGGGATCGAGAGCGACCAGGTCGTCTACGAGTATCTGAGCCGCGTCGGTGACATCGCCCAGCAGCGCCAGCTGCCGTCGGCGACGCGCATGCGGCTCGTGTCCGAGCTGCGCAACGAGATCGACCGGCACCGGGCGAAGGCGACGGTGGACTCGCCCGCCGCCGTCCGCCGCATCCTGGACCGGCTGGGCAGCCCGGACGAGGTGGTCACGGCGGCGGACGCCACCGGCGGCGCCCCGCAGCCGCCCGCCACCGCCGTCCCCGCGCAGCCCTCCGCCGGGGAACGGGCGCCGGAGCCGGAGCGGCCGAAGAGGCTGCGCCGGGCCGTGCCGCGCCCGCGCCCCGCAGAGCCCCGGCCGCCCGCCGCGCCGGACGCCCCGGCCCCGCCGCACCTCGCCCCCGCGCACGAACTCGGGGACGGCGCGGCGCCGCCCGACTGGTGGCGGGTGCGCGGCCCGCGGGCCGACGTCGACCCGGTGCCGGGGTTCGTCGGCGGCGTGGAGATCCCGGACCTGCTCAAGCGCCCCCCGCGGGAGGCGGACCCGGCCCCCGCCGGCCCGGCCCCCACCGAGGCGGCGGCCGAGGCGCCGCCCGGGACCGGGCCGGCGGCGCCCGCCGCGCGCCGCAGGCTGCGCGGACTGCTCCCGGCCCGCGCCGAGGACGCCCCGGCCGGAGCCCCCGCCCGCGGGCCGCTGTCCGGCTGGTCCAACCCCCTCCTGCTGCTGGCCGCCGCCGCGCTGGCCGCCGGCGCGGTCCTCGGCAACTGGTTCGCGCTGCTCGCGGGCTGGGCCATCGCCTACGGCTCCCGCCGGCTGACCCCCGCGGAGACCAAGTGGGCCGTCATGGTCCTGCCCGGCGCGGCGGTCGCGGCCGGCCTGCTCTGGCTGTGGGGCCGCACCGACGGCCGCTGGGGCACCCCGATCCCTCAGGGGCACATGGGCGACGCGATCGGCGAGACCTGGCCGTGGGTGGTCCGGGGCGCGGCGGTGGCCTCGGCGCTGTACCTGGTGTGGCGTTCACAGCGGAAGAGGTAGCGCCGGGCCGGTGGCGGCCGGCCCGCGCCGCACCCGCCCGAGGACGCGGACGACCACGCGGCCGGACCGCCCCGCACCCGGCG
>NZ_JBVJOT010000010.1:0-125234 GCF_055583025.1 Streptomyces sp. NPDC104831 | reverse complement strand
CGACCGGCGTCGGAGGCGTACGAGCAGGCGCGGCACGCGATCGCCCGGTTCATCGGCGCCCCCGACGACGGCCGGGCCGGTGACGGCCGGCCCGCGTCGCCCCCGCCCGAGGGCGCGGGCGATCACGCGGCCGGACCGCCCCGCACCCGGCGACCGGCGTCGGAGGCGTACGAGCAGGCGCGGCACGCGATCGCCCGGTTCATCGGCGCCCCCGACGACGGCCGGGCCGGTGACGGCCGGCCCGCGCCGCCCCCGCCCGAGGAGGCGGACGACCACGCGGCCGGACCACCCCGCATCCGCCCCCGGCGACCGCCGGCCATTCCCCCCGGGGTGGACCCGCCCGGCCCCCTGCGCCCCGGGCCGCACCCGGCAGAATGTCCCCCATGGCCTCCACCTTGACCGTCGGTTTCGACCTGGACATGACCCTCATCGACTCGCGTCCGGGCATCCGCGCCTGTTACCGCGCCCTGGCGGAGCGCACCGGGGCGTTCATCGACGCCGATCTCGCGGTGACCCGGCTCGGTCCGCCGCTCGTGGAGGAGCTGGCCCACTGGTTCCCGCCCGCGCGGGTGCCCGAGATGGCCGATCTCTACCGGGAGATGTACCCCTCCATAGCCATCGCCGCGTCCCCCGCGATGGCCGGCGCCCGGGAGGCGGTCGACGCGGTGCGCGCGGCCGGCGGACGGACGATGGTGGTGACGGCGAAGTACGAGCCCAACGCCAAGCTGCACCTGACCCACCTCGGCATCGAACCGGACGTGGTCGTCGGCGACCTGTGGGCCGAGCAGAAGGCGCTGGCGCTGCGCGAGCACGGCGCGACCGTGTACGTCGGCGATCACGTCGGCGACGTCCGCGGGGCGCGCGCCGCGGGTGCGTTTTCGGTCGCCGTCGCGACCGGACCGTGCCCGGCCGAGGAGCTGGGCGCGGCCGGCGCGGACGTCGTGCTGACCGATCTGTCCGCCTTCCCGGCGTGGCTGAAGGGCTACCGCGAGGCCCCCGGGGCGGCCCCCCGCGCCTGACGCCGTCCGGCGGCCACCGACCGCAGCACACCGGCACCGGCCATGAGGAATCCGACGGCCATGAGCATGCTCAGACCGAACATGTAGGTCGGAAAAGGCGTCGCCCCGAGGAAGAGCGGGGCCACCGTGACGAGGGTGGCCACGGCCCCGAGGAAGAAGACGACGGCACCGGCGCGGATCAGTCGGTCACCGGGCGCGGCGGAATTCGGTTGGGTTTTGTCACGCACCGGACCAGGGTAGTTCCCTGCGCGAGAGAACAGCCGGGGGACGTCTTGTCACCGGCCCGAAGACCATTAGCCTTGGTATCGGCGGGTCATGGTCGACCCGCTCTAGTGCTATCAAGAGCCGTTTCCGAAGTAGTTTTCCAACGAGTACGAGGACGAGGACAGACGTGCCTACCGGCAAGGTCAAGTGGTTCAACAGCGAGAAGGGCTTCGGCTTTCTCTCCCGCGACGACGGCGGTGACGTCTTCGTCCATTCCTCGGTTCTCCCCGCCGGAGTCGACTCCCTCAAGCCGGGACAGCGCGTGGAGTTCGGGGTCGTCGCCGGTCAGCGCGGTGACCAGGCGCTGTCGGTGAACGTGCTCGACCCGACGCCCTCCGTCGCCGCCGCCCAGCGCAAGAAGCCGGACGAGCTGGCGTCGATCGTGCAGGATTTGACGACCCTTCTCGAGAACATCACCCCGATGCTGGAGAAGGGCCGTTACCCGGAGAAGACCTCCGGCAAGAAGATCGCCGGTCTGCTCCGCGCGGTCGCCGACCAACTGGACGTCTGAACCGGACCGGAACAGCCGGCCGGCCCCGGACTTCCCCGTTCTCAGGGGAAGTCCAGGGCCTTCGGTCCGAGGGGCGGCAGCAGTCCCTCGGCCGCCGCGCGGGTGAGCAGCCCGCGCACCGCCGCGTAACCGTCCTCGCCGAGGTCGGCCGTGAACTCGTTGACGTACAGCCCGATGTGCTGGTCGGCGACGGCCGGATCCATCTCCTGGGCGTGCGCCATGACGTACGGCCGGGATGCCTCGGGGTCGTCCCAGGCCATGCGCACGGACGTACGGATGGACTCGGCCAGCCGGGTGAGCGTGTCCGCGCCCAGCGAGCGCCGGGCGATGATCGCGCCGAGCGGGATCGGCAGCCCGGTGGTCCGCTCCCAGTGCTCGCCCATGTCGGCGAGCTTGTGCAGCCCGTAGTCCCGATAGGTGAAGCGGGCCTCGTGGATGACCAGGCCCGCGTCCACCTTGCCGTCCCGCACGGCCGGCATGATCTCGTGGAACGGCATGACCACGATCTCGCCGACCCCGCCGGGCAGGGCGTCCGCCGCCCACAGCCGGAACAGCAGATAGGCGGTCGACCTCTCGCTGGGCACCGCGACCGTACGGCCGTTGATGTCGGCCCCCGCCTCCCGGGCCAGCACCAGCGGCCCGCAGCCCCGCCCCAGCGCGCCGCCGCACGGCAGCAGCGCGTACTCGTCGAGGACGTACGGCAGCACGGCGTACGACACCTTCAGCACGTCCAGCTCGCCGCGCTCGGCCATGCCGTTGGTGAGGTCGATGTCGGCGAACGTCACGTCCAGCGCGGGCGCGCCGGGCACCCGGCCGTGGGCGAGGGCGTCGAAGACGAAGGTGTCGTTCGGGCAGGGGGAGTACGCGATCGGCAGGGACCGCTGCTGCTCACTGGTGGTCATGTGGGTTCCAACTCTCCAAAGCGGGCGCGAGCTTCCCGAAGCCCTCGGTGAGGGCGGCGAGCGCGTCGCCGATGCGCCAGGCGGCCCGGTCCCGGGGCCCGACCGGGTTGGAGACGGCGCGGATCTCCAGTACGGGCACCCCGTGCGCGGCGGCGGCCTCCGCCACCCCGAACCCCTCCATGCCCTCGGCGAGCGCGCCGGGGTGCCGGGCCCGCAGGGCGGCGGCGCGGGCGGCCGTGCCGGTCACCGTGGAGACGGTCAGGATGGTGCCGGTACGGGCGCCGAGGGCCTCGGCGGCGACCCGTACGGCTGATTCCGGCGGGCGGTGGGTGACGGTCCCGAAGCCGAGTTCGGTGACCGGGAGGAAGCCGTCGGCGGTCTCGGCGCCCAGGTCGGCCGCGGTGATCGCGTCGGCGACGACGAGCGAACCGAGCGGCGCCCGCGGCTGGAAGCCGCCGCCGATCCCGGCCGAGACGACCAGGCCGTAGGGCCGGCCGGCCAGCGCGGCGGCGGTGAGGGCGGCGGCGGTGGAGGCGGCGGCGAGCGCCGGTCCGACACCGGCGGCGAGCAGGTCCCAGCCCGTGACCGTGCGGCACAGGGCCGCGCCGGGCAGCCGGACCTCCTCGGCCGGCGCGGGCAGCGCCCCCGCCACCGCGTCCCGCTCGACGGGGACCGCGGTGGCGACGAGGACCGGCAGGGGGGACGTGGTCAGTCCTTGTGGTGCTTCAGCTTGAAGGACCACATGCCCTTGTTCTCCTTCTCGCCCGCCTGGATCGCGAGCGTGTTGGTCTCGCCCTGCGTGCCGTACTGGGCGTTGAAGAAGGCGCTGCTCGGGATCGTGCGGTAGGTCTTCTTGCTGACGTCGGTGAACTGGCGGCCGTTGACCAGCACGACCCAGCCCTCGTCCGCGATCTTCGGATCGACGCCGATGCGGACGGTGTCGTCCTGGCCGACCTCGATCGACTTCACGTCGTCGGAGTTCTTGACGCAGTCCTTCAGCGAGTCGGCGGTCAGCTTGTCGCCGTCGTTGTAGCAAAGGGCCTCGGAGCTGACCGAGTTCCCGCCGACGGTGATCGTCGCGACGGGGGTCGGCTTGTCACAGGCCGACAGGACGAGCAGTCCGGCGGAAACGGCGCCGGCAACGGCGACGGCGCGGCGGCGTCGCACAGCGGATTGCAGCGTGGTCATGGCCGAAGGCTATCGGGCGCCCGGAGCCGTCCGCCCACGTGGGGTACGGCGTGCCCGGTTCGTTACGCCACGCGTGCCCGGCAGCCGCCGCCCCGGGCCGAGGCGAGCAGCCCGCGCAGGGTGGTCAGCCAGCCGGCCGCCACGAACACGGCGCCGACCAGCAGCCCCACCGTGCCGTCCAGCGGCATCACGATGCCGACCGCGCCGCCGAACACCCACGCCATCTGCAACAGCGTCTCCGAACGGGCGAACGCCGAGGTGCGCACCGCCTCCGGCACGTCCCGCTGGATCAGCGCGTCCAGGGCCAGCTTGCCCAGCGCCTGCGCGCACCCGGCGACCGCCGCGAGAGCGGCCACCAGGACCGTCCCGAAGAACAGTCCGGCGACCACCGCCGCGCCGAGCACCACCGCGACGACGGTCACGATGATGATCTCCGGGGCGCGGGACCTGAGCCAGGCGCCCACGGCCGTCCCCAGCGCGTTGCCCGCGCCCGCCGCGACCCCCACGATGCCCAGCGAGACGGCCGCGCTCTGCCCGGCCAGCGGGTGCTCGCGCAGCAGGAACGCCAGGAAGAAGATCAGGAAACCGGACAGGCAGCGCAGGGACGCGTTGGCGCCGAGCGCGTAGGTGACGGCGGGTCCGACCGAGCGCAGCCCCGGCCGCCTGCCCTGCCCGTCGCGGCGGCGCCGCGCGTCGGACGCGAGCAGCGCCACGTCCTCGCCCTTGGCGGAGTCCACCTTGGGCGGCAGGGAGAACGACAGAAACGTCCCGGCAGCGAAGATCACGAAGGCGCCGTACAGCGGCCACGGGTCGCCGAGCGCGTGCAGCCCGGCCGCCACCGGCGCGGCGGCCCCGGTGGCCAGCAGTCCCGCGAGGGTGACCCGGGAGTTGGCCTTCACCAGCGAGAAGTCCGGCGGCAGCAGCCGTGGCACGACGGCGCTGCGCACCACGCCGTACGCCTTCGACGCCACCAGCACGCCCAGCGCGGCCGGATACAGCTCCAGCCCGCCGCTCGCCACCGCCCCGGACACGACCAGCGCGAGCAGCGCCCGCGCCAGCATCGCGCCCGCCATCGCGGCCCGCCGCCCGTGCGGCAGCCGGTCCAGCAGCGGACCGATGACGGGCGCGAGGACCGTGAACGGGGCCATGGTGATGGCGAGATACAGCGCGACCCGGCCGCGCGCCTCGTCGGTGGGCACGGAGAAGAACACGGTCGACGCGAGCGCCACGGTGACCATGACGTCCCCGGCGCCGTTCACCGCGTGCAGTTCGATCAGCTTGCCGAGGCCCGACTCGCCCGCGCCGTGCGCGTGCGTGATCCTGCGGATGCCGCGCGCCGCGCCGGTGAACGGGAAGCGCAGGGCACGGCCGACCGCGCGGACGGTACCGCGCACCCGGCCCGAACCGCCGCCCCGCCCACTTGCCTTGTCCGCGGCTGCCACGACGTTCATAGTGCCCCGGGATCCGGCCGGATAGTGCGCTACGGCACGGATGGCGGCCCAGGACGTGAGGGACCGGTGGACGGCGTGGGGGCGGCGTACGGCCCGGGTGGGAAAATCCACGAATCCCGTCCGGTGTAGCGTGCCTGTCTCAGCCATAACGCAGAATGGATGGCAGAGGTGCGCCCGGGCGCGCGGATGCAGACGTCGATGCGGTCCCCAGGTCCGCTCCGTAGGCGAAACCGCCGGAGGCAGCCGCACTCGACGAGACGGCGTAGGAGAGAAGCGATACCTGTGAGCGCAGCGACAACGCGAAGCCGCACCCCCGACCGCCTGTGCGCCGAGGCCGTCGACCTCGCCCGCGCCGCCGCCGAGGAGGCCGCCGCGCCCGGCGTGATCGGCGAGCACGCGGGACTGGTGTCGGAGGGTGACCGCGTTGTCACGCACTTCTTCGAGTGCAAGGAACTGGGCTACCGGGGCTGGCGCTGGGCCGTGACGGTCGCCCGCGCCTCCCGCGCCAAGATCGTCACGCTCGACGAGGTGGTCCTCCTCCCCGGCCCCGACGCCCTCCTGGCCCCCGAGTGGGTCCCGTGGAGCGAGCGCCTGCGCCCCGGCGACCTCGGGCCCGGCGACCTGCTCCCCACCGACCAGGACGACCTGCGCCTGGAGCCCGGCTACACGGGCGAGGAGGAGCCGCCGCCCAACTCGGTGGTCTCCGACGAGATGCGGGAACTGGCCGAGGCGGAGGACGCCGACGTCACCCCGGGCACCCCCGCCGCCCAGCCGGCGACGCCCTCCCGGGGCACGATCGCGTCCGTCGCCGAGGAACTGGGCCTGCGCCGCGCCCGGGTGCTCTCCCGCTACGGCCTGCACATCGCGGCCGACCGCTGGGAGGAGGCGTACGGCCCGCAGACCCCGATGGCCCAGGCCGCCCCCGCGACCTGCGTGAGCTGCGGCTTCCTCGCCCGTATCGGCGGCTCCCTGGGCCAGGCCTTCGGGGTCTGCGCCAACGAGTTCTCACCGGCGGACGGCCGGGTGGTCTCCCTGGCCTACGGCTGTGGCGGCCACTCCGAGGCGGCGGTCATGCCGAAGGCCCCGCAGCCCGCCCCGCCGGTCATCGACGAGACCCGCGTCGACCCCTTCCCGCTGCGCCCGGCCCGCGACTCCGGCTCGGTCCCGGAGACCACCGACGACGAGACGGCGGAGCTGGGCCACTCCTGAACGCCGGCCTCCGCTGCCAGACTGCTCCGGTGATCATCAGAGCGGCGCGGGAGCGGGACCTTCCGGGATTCCTCGGGCTGGCGGCCCAGGTGGAGCACTGGTTCGGGCCGATGGTGGCCGACCCCGGCTTCACCCGGGCCGTGCGGCGGAGCATCGGCACGTCCACGGCGCTGGTCGCGGAGGACTCCTCGCGGCTGCTCGGCGCGCTCCTGTTCGGGCCCGCCCCGCCGGTCCACCACGTGCACTGGCTGGTGGTCTCGGACGGGGCGCGGGGGCGGGGCGTCGGGCGGGCGCTGCTGGCGGACGCCTTCCGCAGATGGGTCCACGGCCCGGCCACCGTCGAGGTGGTCACGTTCGGCGCGGACCACCCCGGTGCGGTGGCCGGCGGAGCGCGCGTGTTCTACGAGCGCCTCGGCTTCACCCCGGCCGAGCCGGCGGACCCCGGCCCGGAGGGCGGCTCCCGGCAGGTCTACCGCCGCCACGTCCGCTGAGCCCACCCGCAGCTCGGCCCACACGGTCTTGCGCGGCGGGGGGCCCGGCGCCGTGCCCCAGCGGTCCGCGAACGCCTCCACGAGCAGCAGCCCGCGCCCGGCGTCCGCGTCCGGGGCGGGGCGGACGCGCACCGGCAGCCGGTCGCCGCGCGTGTCGGTCACCTCGATCCGCAGCACGCCCCCGACGGCGTACATCACCAGCCGGAAGTCCCGCCCGGCGGCCCGGCCGTGCACGACGGCGTTGACGGCCAGCTCCGCGACGATCAGCGCCGCCGGGTCCATGGGCAGGCCCCAGGAGCGCAGTTGCTCCGTGGCGAGCAGCCGCGCCAGCCGGGCCCCGCGCGGGGTGGTGGACAACTGCACCCAGAAGTTCACACCCTCAGCGTGTCCGCCTCCGCCGCGTTCCGAACGTGACGGAGCGGTTGCGTAGAGTCACTGTCCGCGCGCGTCCGGTGGTGTCCGCGAGCGGGAGCCCGTACGCGACCCGGCGCGGCGCGGAGCGAGCGGGCCGGCAGCCGCGTCCCACCCCTCGCTCCGGCCGCCCCGGGCACTCCGCCCCGCCTCTCCCCTTCGGTCGTCGCCCCCTCGGCGCTGTACCTTCGTCCTCACGCGGAGGATGGAGAGTGATCGTGAGCAAGTTCGTGCGGCCGGCGGGTGAGGGGGCCGATCCGTTCGGGACGGCCCGGCTGCGGCGCGGGGTCCTCGACGCCTGGGCGACCAGTCCCGCCCGGTTCCGGGAGGACGCCAACGCCGAGGAGGACCTCGTCCTCGGCGGGTACCGGGACCGGCTCGTCGTGGAGTTGGCGCAGAACGCCGCCGACGCCGCCGCGCGGGCGGGAACGGCCGGCCGGCTGCGGCTCACCCTCCGCGACGGCGTGCTCGTGGCCGCGAACACCGGCGCCCCCCTGGACGCGACCGGCGTCGAGTCGCTGTCCACGCTGCGCGCCTCCGCGAAGCGGGAGGCCGGGGTCGCGCACGGTGCCGTCGGCCGGTTCGGCGTCGGGTTCGCCGCCGTGCTCGCCGTGACCGACGAACCGGCGATCGTCGGGCGGCACGGGGGCGTGCGCTGGTCCCTCGCCGAGGCCCGGGAGCTGGCCGGCGAGGTCGCCCGGCACAGCCCCGGCCTGGGCGACGAGGTGCGGCGCCGGGAGGGCCACGTGCCCCTGCTGCGGCTGCCCTTCGCCGCCGAGGGCACCGCTCCCGACCCCTACGACACCGCCGTGATCCTGCCCCTGCGCGACGCGGCCGCCGCCGATCTCGCCGCGCGCCTGCTCGCCGGGGTGGACGACGCCCTGCTGCTCGCCCTGCCGGGACTGACCGAGGTCGTCGTCGAGATCGAGGGGCAGGAGCCGCGCACGCTCGGCCGCCGTACCGACGGGCCCTTCACGGTCGTGGAGGACTCCCGGGACGGCGTCACCCACTGGCGTACCGCGTCCGCGCACGGCGGGCTGAGCCCCGACCTGCTCGCCGACCGGCCCGTGGAGGAACGGCTGCGCCCCCACTGGTCGGTGACCTGGGCCGTACCGGTCGACGCCTACGGCGCCCCGGCCCGCCCCCGTACCAGCCCGGTCGTGCACGCGCCCACCCCGAGCGACGAGCCGCTCGGCGTGCCGGCGCTGCTCATCGCCTCGTTCCCGCTGGACACCACCCGCCGGCACGCGGCGCCCGGCCCGCTCACCGACTTCCTGGTGCAGCGCGCGGCCGACGCCTACACCGAACTGCTCGCCGGGTGGCGGCCGGTGGGCGAGGGGATCATCGACCTCGTGCCCGGTCCGCTCGGCAAGGGCGCGCTGGACGGGGCGCTGCGGCAGGCCGTGCTGGAGCGGCTGCCGCGCACCGCCTTCCTGCCGCCGGCCGTCACGCCGAAGGCCGAGGACGAGCTGCCTCAGGCGCTGCGGCCCCGGGACGCCGAGGTCGTGGAGGGCGCCGGCGCCGACACCGTGCGGGTGCTGGCCGAGGTGCTGCCCACCCTGCTGCCGGCGGGGCTGGAGCGCCGCTCCGAGCTGCGCACCCTCGGTGTCGCCCGGCTGCCGCTCGCCGACGCCGTCGACCGGCTCGCCGGGCTGGAGAAGGAACCGCGGTGGTGGTGGCGGCTGTACGACAGCCTCGCCGGGGTCGACCCGGAGCGGCTGTCCGGGCTGCCGGTGCCGCTGGCCGACGGCAGGACCACCATCGGGCCCCGGCAGGTGCTGCTGCCCACCGCGGACGCCGCGCGGATCGATCCGGACGTGCTGGGCCGGCTCGGGCTGAAGGTCGCCCACCCGGACGCCGTCCATCCGCTGCTGGAGAAGCTGGGCGCGCTGCCCGCGACCCCCCGCGCGGTGCTCACCACCCCGCAGGTCCGGGCCGCCGTCGCCGGTTCCCTGGACGACGACGGCGCGCCGGTCTGGGAGGAGGACGCGCCGGACGCCGAGGAACTGGCGGACACCGTGCTCGCCCTGGTCCGGGACGCGGGACTGGAGCCGGGTGACGAGCCCTGGCTGGGCGCGCTCGCGCTGCCCGACGAGGACGGCGAACCGACGCCCGCCGGCGAGCTGGTGCTTCCCGGCAGCCCCTTCGCCCGGGTGGTCCGCGAGGGCGAACTGCCCTTCGTCGATGCCGCGCTGGCCGAACGGTGGGGCGAACAGCCGCTCACCGCGTGCGGGGTGCTGGCCGGCTTCGCGCTGGTCCGCGCCACCGACGTCGTCCTGGACCCGGACGAACTGGAGCCCCGGGAGGGCGACTTCGCCGAGCCCGACGACGCGGGACTGCTGGACGCCGTGGACGTGTGGTGCGAGGACGTCCTCGACCGCTTCCCGGACAGCCCGGTGCCGCCCGTGGCCACCGAACTCGTCGCCGTGCGCGACCTGGAGCTGGTGGACGACGACCACTGGCCCGAGGCACTCGCCCTGCTGGCCCGGCCGCCGCTGCGGGACGCCCTGACCCAGCCCGTGCGCGTCCTGCTGCCCGACGGCACCCACGAGACCGTACGGCCGTACACCGCGTGGTGGCTGCGCGGGCACCCGGTGCTCGACGGGCGGCGCCCGGCCGGTCTGCTCGCGGCCGGCGGCGACCCGCTGCTGCGCGGGCTGTACGACGAGGCCGACGCGACCGGGTTCGAGGACGAGCAGGTGCTGCGGGCCCTCGGGGTGCGCACCTCCGTCGGCGCGCTGCTGGACGAGCCCGGTGGCGCCGCCGAGCTGCTGGACCGGCTCGCCGACCCGGAGCGCACCGTCACACCCGCCCAACTGCACGGTCTGTACGACGCGTTGGCGGAGGTGGACCCCGAGCGGGTGACCCTGCCGGACGAGCTGCGGGCCGTGGTCGACGGGCGGGTGGAGGTGGTGGACGCCGCCTCGGCCGTCGTGGTCGACTCCCCGGACCTGCTGCCGTTCACCTCCGGGGTGCCGCTGCTGCCGGTGCGGCCCGCGCGCGCCGCCGAGCTGGCCGAGCTGTTCCAGGTGCGCCGGCTGAGCGAGTCCGTCACCGGCGAGGTGCACTCCGAGGGGACCGAGCACGAGGTGCCGGACCCGGTGCGGGTGCTGCTCGGCCCGCGGACGCCCCGGACCTACGTCGAGCACGAGGAACTCGTCGTGGACGGCGTGGAGATCGACTGGCGGCTGACCGACGACGGTGTGCTGCACGCGGCCACCCTGGAGGGGGTCGCGGCGGGCCTGGCGTGGGCGGCGGGGCAGTGGCCGCGCCGGTTCGAGGTGGCCGCGCTGCTGGAGGACCCCTCGCGGACGGAGGAGCTGGCGCGGGACCGCTGGTTCGACTGACGCCGGTGGCACAACCGGCGCCGTGCGTACGGCGTTGGGGAAAGTCCGCACGAAATTTCCACCACTGGTACAACCTTTCGCTTCGGCCCCGGGTCAGATCAGCGGAGTCACCACTCGACTCCCTGATCTGAACGTGGGGACAACACATGCGCATCCGTGCCTCTGTCGCCGTCGTGGGCGGCGCTCTGGCTCTGTCCGCCCTCGCCGTGCCGACCGCCCAGGCCGACGGCAGCCAGGGCGACACCAGGATCACCAAGGTGGTCGTGGACGGCGACAACAAGGTGCAGATCGGTACCTCCGGCGCGGTGACCGTCAAGGTCAGCGTGACCGCCACGGACAAGTCGGGCATCAAGGATGCCGAGGACGAGTTCGAGATCTACGGTCCGGACGGCGGGTACGCGACGACCGGCAAGCCCACCTGCACCAAGGTCAACGCGACCACGTCCACCTGCACCGCCTCGGTGAAGATCGACCCGAGGACGGACTACCTCACGAACAAGAGCGCCGGCACCTGGTACGTGGACGCGTGGATCAACGCGAACGACGAGGACTACCTGTGGAAGGAGAAGGCCGGTTCCTTCTCCTTCCAGCGGGCCGCCAAGCTGACCGCCGACGCCGCCCCGGAGCCGGTGAAGAAGGGCAAGACGATCACCGTCACCGGTGCCCTCACCCGCGCCGACTGGCAGTCGCTGAAGTACGGCGGCTACGGCTCGCAGTCCGTGAAGCTCCAGTTCCGCAAGAAGAGCGCCACCGGCTACACCACCGTCAAGACCGTCAAGGCCGACGCCAAGGGCAACCTGAAGACGACGGTCAAGGCGTCGGCCGACGGCTACTACCGCTACTCCTTCGCGGGCAACTCCGGCACCGCCGCGGTGAACTCCGCGGGCGACTTCATCGACGTGAAGTAACCGGCCCCGCCCGCCATCACGACCATTCGAGGACAACACATGCAGCTTCGCACCACCGTGGCCGCCGTCTCCGGCGCCCTGGCCCTCTCCGCCCTCGCCCTGCCGGCCGCGCACGCGGCGGACGGCGGCCCGTCCTACCGCGCCGACGTGGCCCGCGTCATCGCCCAGCACGCCCCGGGCAAGGCGGGCTTCGCCCTGCGCTCGGCGCCGATCGGCGACCTGGACGTGTCCTTCTCCAACTTCAAGATCGCCAAGGCGATCAAGGTGGGCACGACCAACAGGGTCTCCGCCACGGTCAGCTACACGCTGACGCACGGCACCGACGTGGACGTCAACAGCGACGCGTTCGTCACCATCCCGCTGATCTACCGCGGCTCCGTCGAGGAGGTGGAGAGCGCGTGGGGCGGCGACTACCCGGCCACCTGCGTCGAGAAGTCGGCCACCACGGCCTCCTGCAAGGGCTCGATCCAGATCGACCCGCGCGAGTCCGACCCCGAGTTCAAGCTGTACAACTCGCAGGCCGGCACCTGGCACGGCGCGGCCGTCGCGCTGGACGACGAGGCGTCCTCCGTCCAGTTCGACCTGGGCACCACCCTGCTCCAGCGCAACTCCCAGCTGACGGTCAACGCCGCCCCGGAGCCGGTGAAGAAGGGCAAGACCCTCACCGTCACGGGCAAGCTCTCCCGCGCCAACTGGGAGGACCACAAGTACCACGGCTACACCGGCCAGTCCGTGAAGCTCCAGTTCCGCAAGAAGGGCTCCAGCACCTACACCACGCTGAAGACCGTCAAGTCGGACTCCACGGGCAACCTGAAGACGACCGTCAAGGCGTCGGCGGACGGCTACTACCGCTACTCCTTCGCGGGCACCTCGACCACCCCGGCGGTCACCGCCGCGGGTGACTTCGTCGACGTGAAGTAAGCCCCCGGCCGGCCGGACCGCGGCGCATCGCCCCGCGGTCCGGCCGTCGCCGTTCCCGGACCCGCCCCGTTTCCCCCGTTCGGGTCACGCGAGGGTAATCGACAGGCCAAATCCGTCCGGGAAGCGTCTTGCCGTACAACCAATGAGGTGCTCCACGGATCTGATCGCGTGAGTCGACCGACTCCACGATCCACTTCTCCCTCCAGGGGAAACACATGCGCATCCGTGCCACCGTGGCCGCCGTCTCCGGCGCCCTGGCCCTCTCCGCCTTCGCCGTGCCCGCCGCCCACGCGGCCGCCGCGGCGCCGAACGTCACCTTCTCCAACGTGAAGGTCAAGGGCGGCAAGGCGATCACCCTCGGTCCCACCTCCACGGTCAAGGTCAAGGCGACCTACACCGTGACGCACCCCACCACCGTCGCGATGTCCAGCATCATGACCGGTCCGGTGCTCTACCTCGGCACCTCGGCGAAGGACGCCGACACCCAGGTCGTCAGCGACGACCCCGGCACCTGCACCACGGTGAACTCCACCACCGTGAACTGCTCGGCCACGATCACCCTCCCCGCCGAGGAGCTGTACAACTCCGACGCCGGCACCTGGAAGCAGGGCGGGGTCGCGGTGGACGAGAAGACCGGCGCCGAGAAGTGGCAGAACGACCTCGGCACCCTCCCGGTCCGCCGCGCCGCCAAGCTCACCGCCGACGCCACCCCGGAGCCGGTGCGGAAGGGCAAGACCCTCACCGTCACGGGCAAGCTGTCCCGCGCCAACTGGGAGGACGGCAAGTACCACGGCTACACCGGCCAGTCCGTGAAGCTCCAGTTCCGCAAGGCGGGCACCAGCACCTACACCACGCTGAAGACCGTCAAGACGGACTCCACGGGCAACCTGAGGACGACGGTCACGGCCGGCTCCGACGGCTACTACCGCTACAGCTTCGCCGGTACGTCCACCACGTCGGCCGTCAGCGCCGCGGGCGACTACGTCGACGTGCAGTAGGCGCGAGCCCCCTCCCGCCCGGCCGGCGAACCGGTCGCTCCCCTAGGGCCGGTCCGGCAGGCCCCGGTCCGGGAAGCGCCGGCCGGCCCACTTCCACAGGTACTCCAGCACCCCGCCGGCCACCGCCGCCACGCCGACCGCCGTCCACGGCATGGTCACGCCGACCAGTCGCAGCGCGAAGAAGTCCTGGAGCGCGGGGACGGCGAGGACCAGCAGGAAGGCCGCGCCCATCGCGGCCACCAGGGCCACCCGCCACCAGGTGTAGGGGCGGGCGACGATCGCCAGGACCCACATGGAGATCAGGAACAGGGTCAGGGTGGCCGCGCTGGTCTCCGCGTCCAGCGCGCCGGCGCCGGAGTAGTGGTGCCGGGCGAGCAGGTACGTCAGGAAGGTCGCCGCCCCCGCCACCACCCCGCCGGGGACGGCGTACCGCATCACCCGGCGCACGAAGTGCGGTCTGGCGCGCTCGGTGTTGGGGGCGAGGGCCAGGAAGAAGGCCGGGACGCCGATGGTGAGCGTGGACAGCAGGGTCAGGTGCCGGGGCAGGAAGGGGTACTCCACCTGCCGGCACACCACCAGCACCGCCAGCAGCACCGAGTAGACGGTCTTCACCAGGAACAGCGTCGCCACCCGCGTGATGTTCCCGATCACCCGGCGGCCCTCGGCGACCACCGAGGGCAGGCTCGTGAAGCTGTTGTCCAGCAGGACGATCTGCGCCACCGCCCGGGTGGCCTCGGAGCCGGAGCCCATGGCGACCCCGATGTCCGCGCTCTTGAGGGCCAGCACGTCGTTCACGCCGTCCCCGGTCATCGCGACCGTACGGCCACGTGACTGCAACGCGTCCACCATGTCCCGCTTCTGCTGCGGGGTGACGCGCCCGAACACCGTGCCCGAGTCCAGGGCCTCGGCCATCGCCGGCAGGTCGGCGGGCAGCCGCCGCGCGTCCACGGCCGTGCCCTCGAGACCGAGCTTCGCGGCGACGGCCCCCACCGACACCGCGTTGTCCCCGGAGAGGACCTTGGTGCGCACGTTCTGCTCGGCGAAGTAGCGCAGGGTCTCGGAGGCGTCCGGCCGCAGCCGCTGTTCGAGGACGACCAGGGCGGTGGGCCGGGCGCCCCGGGCGGGCTCGGCGTCGTCCAGGTCCCGGTGCGCGCGGGCCAGCAGCAGCACCCGCAGCCCCCGCTCGTTGAGCCGGTCGGTCTCGGCCAGGGCGGGGTCGCCGGGGGCGAGCAGCACGTCCGGGGCGCCCAGCAGCCAGGCGCTCGTCTCGCCGTCGCCCTCGCTGAACGCGGCCCCGCTGTACTTGCGGGCGGAGGAGAAGGGCAGCGACTCCACGCAGCGCCACTCCTCGCTGTCCGGAAAGGCGTCGATGATCGCCTGGAGGGAGGCGTTGGGACGTGGGTCGGACTCGCCGAGCGCGCCGAGCACCTTGCGCACGTACCCCTCGTCGGCCCCGTTCAGCGGCCGCAGCCCGGTGACGTCCATGCCGCCCTCGGTGAGGGTGCCGGTCTTGTCCAGGCAGACGGTGTCGACGCGGGCCAGGCCCTCGATCGCCGGCAGCTCCTGCACCAGGCACTGTCTGCGGCCCAGCCGGATGACGCCGATCGCGAAGGCCACGGAGGTGAGCAGCACCAGCCCCTCGGGGACCATCGGCACGATTCCGCCGACCGTGCGGGCCACGGCGTCCTTGAGGTCGTTGTTCTTGACGACGAGCTGGGTGACGACGAGCCCGACGGCGGCCGGGACCATCATCCAGGTGACGTACTTGAGGATGGTGGAGATGCCGGAGCGCAGCTCGGAGTGCACGAGCGTGAAGCGGGAGGCCTCCTCGGCGAGCTGGGCGGCGTAGGCCTCGCGGCCGACCTTGGTGGCCTGGAAGGCGCCGCCGCCCGCGACCACGAAGCTGCCGGACATGACCTGGTCGCCTGGGCGTTTGACGACGGGGTCGGCCTCACCGGTGAGCAGCGACTCGTCGATCTCCAGGCCGTCCGCCTCCGCGCACACCCCGTCGACCACGATCTTGTCGCCGGGGCCGATCTCCAGGAGGTCGTCCAGGACGATCTCGTGGGTGGCCACCGAGGTAGCCACGCCGTCGCGCCGGACCGTCGGCCGGGACTCCCCGATCACCGCGAGCGAGTCCAGGGTCTGCTTGGCCCGCCACTCCTGGACGATGCCGATGGCGGTGTTGGCGAGGATCACGAAGCCGAAGAGGCCGTCCTGGATCGGGGCGACGACCAGCATGATCAGCCAGAGCACGCCGATGATCGCGTTGAACCGGGTGAGGACGTTCGCCCGGACGATCTCCCCCAGCGAGCGGCTGCTGCGCACCGGCACGTCGTTGACCTGCCCGCGCGCGACGCGCTCCGCCACCTCGGCGGGGCCGAGCCCGGTCGGCCGGGTGGTCGGCGGCGGCACCGGACGCACCGGATCGACTTCCGCGCCCGCGCGTATGTGGCTCATGCATTCGACGGTACGTGCGGACCCGGCCGCCCGCCCACCGGCGCGCCCTCGGGCGGTGCCGACGGCGATTTCCGGCCGCTTCGCCCGCGCGCCCTGCGGACCGCCCGCCGGTCAGCGCCCGACGGCCGTGTCCGGTGCGGCGGCCCGCTTGATCGCCGCGTCCCGCTTGCGGACGTACCAGACGCCGATCAGCCCGAGGCCGCCCCCGGCCAGGCAGGTCCACAGCCACCAGGTGCGGCCGTGGTCGTCGAACCAGCCGTAGAACGGCAGCTGGACCAGGAAGAGGACGAACCACACGATCGTGCCGCCGGTGATGGTGGCGACCACGGGCCCCTCCAGGGGCTCCGGCGCCTCGTGCTTCGGGGTCCACTTAGCCATGCGCACAGCTTAAGCGCCGCCCCGGTCTACGCGCGGAGATAGCGATCTATGACTCATACGTTCATACTGAAGCCGTTTGTCTTTGACCGCTTCCGCTCGTATGAAACTCCAACGGGGCTCGGGGGAACCCCGCTGGTGATGAGGTCCCGCATGTCCACCTCGGCACCCGCCAAGGTCCCCACCCCCGAGGGGCCGGGCGGCGCTCCCGCCTTCGGCTTCCTCGACCGCTACTTCAAGATCTCCGAGCGCGGCAGCTCCGTCGCCCGCGAGGTCCGGGGCGGTCTCGCCACCTTCTTCGCGATGGCGTACATCATCGTGCTGAACCCGATCATCCTCGGCAGCGCGAAGGACATGTACGGGCACCACCTGGACAACGGCCAGCTGGTGACGGCGACGACGCTGTCGGCCGCGTTCAGCACGCTCCTGATGGGCGTCATCGGCAACGTGCCGATCGCGCTCGCCGCCGGCCTCGGCGTGAACTCGGTCGTCGCGCTCCAGCTCGCCCCGCGCATGTCCTGGCCGGACGCCATGGGCATGGTCGTCCTGGCCGGCTTCGTGGTCATGCTGCTGGTCGCCACGGGTCTGCGCGAGCGCGTGATGAACGCCGTGCCGTACGGCCTGCGCAAGGCGATCTCCATCGGTATCGGCCTGTTCATCATGCTGATCGGCCTGGTGGACTCCGGGTTCGTCACCCGGATGCCGGACGCCGCCCAGACCACCGTCCCGCTCCAGCTGGGCGTCGGCGGTCACCTCACCGGCTGGCCGGTGCTGGTCTTCGTGCTGGGCGCGCTGCTCACCTTCGCGCTGATCGTCCGCAAGGTCCCGGGCGCGATCCTGCTCTCCATCGTCGGCATGACCGTGGTGGCGATGATCATCAACGCCGTGGCCACCGTGCCGTCCTGGGGCCTGACGGTCCCGAAGTGGCCGGGCAACCCGGTCTCCACCCCCGATCTCGGGCTGGTCGGCCAGGTCAGCCTGTTCGGCGGCTTCCACAAGGTCGGCATCCTCACCGGCGTCCTGTTCGTCTTCACGGTCCTGCTGTCGTGCTTCTTCGACGCGATGGGCACGATCATGGGCATCAGCGACGAGGCGAAGCTGACCGACGCCCAGGGCTACATGCCGGGCATCAACAAGGTCCTCTTCGTGGACGGCGTCGCGGTCGCGGCGGGCGGCGCCAGCTCCGCGTCGGCCACCACCGCCTTCGTGGAGTCCACGGCGGGCGTCGGCGAGGGCGCCCGCACCGGCCTGGCGAACGTCGTCACGGGCGGCCTCTTCGCCGTCGCGCTCTTCCTCACGCCGATCGCCACGATGGTCCCCTCCCAGGCGGCCACCCCGGCGCTGCTCGCGGTGGGCTTCCTGATCCTGTCCAACTCCGTCAAGGAGATCGACTGGGCGGACTACACCATCGCCATGCCGGCGTTCGTGACGATGCTGATGATGCCGTTCACCTACTCGATCACCAACGGCATCGGCATGGGCTTCATCACCTTCACGGTGCTGCGCCTGGTCGCCGGGCGGGCCCGGGAGATCCCGGTGGCGATGTACATCGTCTCGGCCGTCTTCGCCTTCTACTACCTGATGCCGGCCCTGGGTCTCACGTGATCCCGTAGCGCATCACCCCGAAGGGGCGCCCGGACCACACGGTCCGGGCGCCCCTTCGCTTTCCACCACGCCGCGTGGCGGGCATCACGGGCGGTACGGGCCGCTCCGTTGGTCTTTAGTCAGAGTAATGAGTTACGCTAAAGAACATGCCGGACCTTACCCATGGCGACGATGCTGCCGCCGTGAACTCCCTCCGTTCCGCCGTGATGCGGCTGTCCCGTCGGCTCAAGCACCAGCGGGTGGACGAGTCGCTGAGCCCCACCGAGATGTCGGTGCTCGGCACCCTCGCCCGCTGCGGCTCCGCCACCCCGGGCGAACTGGCCCGCAAGGAGCACGTCCAGCCGCCGTCGATGACCCGCATCGTCGCGCTGCTGGAGGCCAAGGGGCTGGTCCGGCTGGAGCCGCACCCCGAGGACCGGCGCCAGAAGGTCGTCACCCAGACCGAGCAGGCCGAGGCGATGCTCGAAGAGAGCCGCCGCAAGCGCAACGCCTTCCTGGCCGGCCTGGCCGAGGGCCTGGACGAGGACGAGTGGGCCGCCCTGCGCGCCGCCGCCCCCGTGCTGGAGAAACTCGCACACCTGTAAGCGCCCCGTGGGCGAACGCACCGAAGAAGGAGGAGGCGAACTCCTTTGAGTACGGGATCCGGAACACCTTCCGCCCCCGCACCGTCCCCTACCACCACCACGTCCGTCCCGCGCAAGTCCTCGATGTTCAGCTCGCTGAGGATCCGGAACTACCGCCTCTTCTTCGCCGGCCAGGTCGTGTCCAACACGGGCACGTGGATGCAGCGCATCGCCCAGGACTGGCTGGTCCTCAGCCTCACCGGATCCTCCGCCGCCGTCGGCATCACCACCGCCCTGCAGTTCCTGCCGATGCTGCTGTTCGGCCTGTACGGCGGGGTCCTCGTGGACCGCCTGCCCAAGCGGCCCACCCTGCTGGTCACCCAGGCCGCGATGGCCGTCACCGGGCTCGCGCTCGCCGCGCTCACCCTCTCCGGGCAGGTCCAGGTCTGGCACGTCTACGTCGCCGCCTTCGCCGTCGGCCTCGCCACGGTGGTGGACAACCCGGCCCGCCAGTCCTTCGTCTCCGAGATGGTCGGCCCCGACCAGCTGCAGAACGCGGTCAGCCTGAACTCGGCGAACTTCCAGTCCGCCCGGCTCGTCGGCCCCGCCGTGGCCGGTCTGATGATCACCGGCGTGGGCACCGGCTGGGCGTTCCTCGCCAACGGCCTGTCCTTCGCCGCGCCGATCACCGGCCTGCTGCTGATGCGCGCCCGCGAACTGCACGTGGTCGAGCGCACACCGCGCGGCAAGGGCCAGCTGCGCGAGGGCCTGAACTACGTGGCCAAGCGGCCGGAGCTGATCTGGCCCATCGTCCTGGTCGGCTTCATCGGCACCTTCGGCTTCAACTTCCCGGTGTGGCTGACCGCCTACGCGGACGACGTCTTCCACGCCGGTGCCGGCGCCTACAGCCTCTTCAACACCCTGATGGCCGTCGGCTCCCTGGTCGGCGCCCTGCTGGCCGCCCGGCGCGGCACGGCCCGGCTGCGCGTGCTGATCGCCGCCGCGCTGGCCTTCGGCACGCTGGAGACCGTCGCCGCGGTCGCGCCGTCGTACTGGCTGTTCGCGCTGCTCATGGTGCCGATCGGCGTGTTCGGCCTGACGGTGAACGTCACCGCGAACACGGCCGTGCAGATGGCCACCGACCCGGCCATGCGCGGCCGGGTGATGGCCCTGTTCATGATGGTGTTCATGGGCGGTACGCCGCTCGGCGCGCCGGTGGTCGGCTGGATCACCGACACCTACGGCCCCCGGGTGGGCTTCGCGGCCGGCGGCGTCGTGTCGGCCGTCGCGGCCGGCGCGATCGGCCTGGTCCTGGCCCGCATCGGCGGCCTGCGGCTGGCGGTGGGCTGGCACCACGGCCACCCGAGCGTCCGCTTCGTCCCGCGCGAGCGGGAACAACTGGCCACAGCCGCCTGAACCCCCGGCCCGCTCGGTCCCGGAGGGCGCCGTCCGCCCCTCCGGGACTAGCCGACCCTCCGGGCCAGCACCTGGCCGGGCCAGGCGTCCGGGCCGTGGGTGTAGGGGTGCGTCGGGGTGAAGCCGTTGGCCTCGTAGTAGGCGACCAGCTTGCGGTCGTCACCGGCGTAGCAGTCCACCCGCAGCAGGCCCACGCCCGCCCGCCGGGTCGCCTCGGCGGCGTGCGCGAGCAGCGCGCTGCCCACGCCCCGGCCCTTGAAGCGGCGGTCGGAGGCGAGCCAGTGGATGTACCGCTCGGGCTCGCCGGGCGCCGGCAGATGGGACAGATAGGCGCCGGGCCCGTCGGTGAGGGTGAGGGTGGCCGCCGGCACCCCGTCGATCTCGGCGATGTACGTGGTGCCCTCGGCCATGGCCCGCTCGACGGCCCGGGCGGCCCCGGTCCCCGACAGCGGCTCGGTGCCCCACTGACGGGTGCGGCCCTGTGCCGCCAGCCACTCCACGCTGCTGTCGAGCATGTGGAGTATCGCGGGCAGGTCGTCGGGGCCGCCTTCGCGGATGGTGATCGTCACCGCCCCATCATGCCCGCCGGGGTCTGGGATCGTGAGTGCCATGAGACTCTTCGCCGCCGTACTGCTCCCGGAGGACATCGCGGACGAACTCGCCGCCGAGGTGGCCCGGCTGCGGCAACTGCCGGGCGCCGGGCGGCTGCGCTGGACGGACCGCCCCGGCTGGCACTTCACACTCGCCTTCTACGGCGAGGTGGCCGACGACGTCGTACCCGCGCTGTCGGACCGGCTGGCCGGCGCGGCCCGGCGGACGGCGCCCCTCACCCTCGCCCTCGCGGGCGGCGGCCACTTCGGCCAGGGCCGCACGCTGTGGGCGGGCGCCCGGGGGGACGTGGCGGAACTGCGGCTGCTGGCCGGGCGGGCGGAGGCGGCGGCGCGGAAGGCGGGGCTGCCGGGCGGCGAGCACCGGCGGTACCAGGCCCACCTCACGCTGGCCCGCAGCCGGCACGCGCTGGACGCACGGCCGTACGTCGACGCGCTCGCGCGGTTCGCCGGCACGGGCTGGACCGTGGCCGACCTGGCGCTGGTGCGCAGCCGCCTGCCGGCGTCCGGGGTGCCGGGGGAGCAGCCGCGCTACGAGGTGGTCGGGCGCTGGGCGCTGGGCGGCGGCGGTTAGTCTCGACTGCGTGGACCCGAAAACCCGGAACCGGATCATGGCCGGTGCGCTTGTGTTGATGTTCGTGGTGGTGGCCGTGGCGTCGGCCGTGCGGTAGGCGAGGGCGCCGGGGAACCGCTCGCCGTTCTCCGGCCGCCGGCCGGGTGCGGCCGGTCGCGCAGTTCCCCGCGCCCCCTCGGCACCTACCAGGCGAAGGCCTCCGGGGACGGGCCCGGGCCCGGGAAGATCTCGTCGAGGCCGGTCAGGAGTTCCTCGCTCAGCTCCAGCTCGACGGCCCGCAGCGCGGACTCCAGCTGCTGCGCGGTGCGTGGGCCGACGATCGGGCCGGTGACGCCGGGGCGGGCGAGCAGCCAGGCCAGGGCCACCTCGCCGGGCTCCAGCCCGTGCTTGTCGAGCAGGTCCTCGTACGCCTGGATCTGCGCGCGGGCCGCCGGGTCCTTGAGCGTGTCGGCGGCCCGGCCGGAGGCGCGGCGACCGCCCTGGACCTCCTTCTTGATGACCCCGCCGAGCAGACCGCCGTGCAGCGGCGACCACGGGATGACCCCGAGGCCGTAGTCCTGCGCGGCCGGGATGACCTCCATCTCGGCGCGCCGCTCGGCCAGGTTGTACAGGCACTGCTCGCTGACCAGCCCGATGGTGCCGGCGCGGCGGGCGGCGGCCTCGTTGGCCTGGGCGATCTTGTAGCCGGGGAAGTTGCTGGAGCCGACGTAGAGGATCTTGCCCTGCTGGACGAGGACGTCGATCGCCTGCCAGATCTCCTCGAACGGTGTGCTGCGGTCGATGTGGTGGAACTGGTAGAGGTCGATGTGGTCGGTCTGGAGCCGCTTCAGGCTGGCGTCCACCGCGCGCCGGATGTTCAGCGCGGAGAGCTTGTCGTGGTTGGGCCACACCGTGTCGCCGTCCGGGTCCATGTTGCCGTAGACCTTGGTGGCGATGACGGTCTTCTCGCGCCGTCCGCCGCCCTTGGCGAACCAGTTGCCGATGATGGACTCGGTGCGGCCCTTGTTCTCGCCCCAGCCGTACACGTTGGCGGTGTCGAGGAAGTTGATGCCCGCGTCCAGCGCCGCGTCCATGATCGCGTGGCTGTCCGCTTCGTCCGTCTGAGGGCCGAAGTTCATCGTCCCGAGGACGAGCCGGCTGACCTTGAGTCCCGTGCGTCCGAGCTGCGTGTACTCCATGGTCCACTAGCCAACGTCCTGGAGTGCGCTCTAGGCAAGGGCCACCGTGGGGACACGGGCCGGGGCGAGGTCAGTCGCGGGGGAAGCCGTCGGTCTTGAGGACGAGGTCGACCACCGTGCCGGTCAGGTCGACGTCCTCGCCGAAGGCGACCTTCGTCCGCGTGATGTAGTCGCCCTCCTTGGGCCGGCTGTAGACGTAGCACATGCCCTTGTAGGGATCCGCGATCAGGTACAGGGGGACTTCGGCGGTGGCGTAGGCGGCCTTCTTCGGGCCGTAGTCGTTCGCCGCGGTGCCCTTGGAGATGACCTCGGCGACGAATTCGACGTCCTGGTACCGCCAGTGGTCCGTGTCGTCCGTGCGCGCCGAATTCTTGAGCAGGGCGACGTCCGGGCAGAAACCGTTCCCGTGACCCGGGAAATCGATGCGGACGTCGGAGAACACCCGGATGTCCATGCCGAACCTGTCCTCCAGCGCCCGCACGATCCGGCGGATGATGATCCAGTGCGTGCCCCGCTGTGGCGTCTTGTGGACGTTGCCCCCGACGATCTCGACCCTGTATCCCTCGGGGACGGGCATGTGCTCGAGCCGCTCGAACCACTCGTCAAGGCGCTTGGTGTTGGCGTCGGCCATCTCGATCCTGTCTTCCAGGACGGTCGCTTGGCGCTCCTCCCCGGCCGCCCCACGAACAGGAGCGGCCGCGCAGTACAACGATAGGCACCGCGCCCGGGGCACACCGGATTCCAGCCGTCCTGATCATTCCTCGTACGGCTGTCCGATCTCCCACGCCTCCCACATGGCCCCCGCGAACGCCCCCGCGATCCGGTGCTCCCCGTTCGCGTTGGGATGCGTGCCGTCGTAGGTGTCGGTGTGGATGTCCCACCCCTCGGGCCGCGAGGCCAGCAGCAGCGGCGAGCGGGGCTCGTCCAGGTCGGCGACCGTCTTGGCGAGCAGGTGGTTGAACCGGTCCACCTGGCCGGCGAAGAGCGCGTCCGACGCGGCCCGGACGTTGGGTATGACGGGCAGCAGCACCATCCCTATGCGGGGGCGGGCCTCCCGCGCGCCCGCGACGAACGCCCGTACGTTCTCCGCCGTCTGCTCGGCGTCGGTGTAGAAGCCCAGGTCGATCAGGCCGAGGGAGACCAGCAGCACGTCGGCCCGGTGGGCGCGCACCGCCTCGCCGATCAGCGGCGCCATGTGCAGCCAGCCCTCGCCCCAGCCCGCCAGGTGCCCGCGGGGGAAGTCGGGTTCGGCGTAGGCGAGGGACGTCGGGGCGCCGGCCTGCTGGTCGTGGAGTGTCTCGCGCGGGCCGACGAAGGTGAAGGGGCCGCCGTACGTCTCGCACAGGTGCCGCCACAGCCGGTAACGCCATGTGTGCTCGCCCGCGCTCCCGATCGTCATGGAGTCGCCCACGGGCATGAACCTAAGCATCGGCTCATCATGGACGATGACCGGATCCGGCGGGATCGCCGGGGCCTGTGAGGCGGACCACGTCCACGGGACCCCCTCGGGGAATGGCAGGCTTGGGTCATGCGTCGATCGTTCGCCGTACTCGCCGGTGTCCTGCTCGCCGGTGCCTGCGCGCTGCCCGCCTCCGCCATCGGGACCGCCGAGGGCGCGGGGGACAAGGGGTTCACCATCAAGGATCCCCGGATAACCGAGTCCAGCGGGCTCGCCGCCTCCCGGCAGCACCCCGGCGTCTACTGGACGCACAACGACAGCGACGACGGGCCGTACCTGTACGCCGTGGACAGCGCCACCGGCCGGACCGTCGCCCGGATCACCCTGCGCGGCATCGGCTCCCCGCGCGACGTCGAGGCCGTCTCCATCGGGCCGGACAACCAGATCTACGTCGGCGACATCGGCGACAACTTCGGCGGGAAGTGGCCGTACGTGTGGATCTACCGGCTGCCCGAGCCGAAGCGGCTGACGGACCAGACGATCACGGCCACGCAGTACGTGGTGAAGTACGCGGACGGCCCGCGCGACGCCGAGTCGCTGCTCGTCCACCCGAAGACCGGGCGCGTCTACATCATCGACAAGAACGAGGAGGGCGGGCACCTGTACGAGGGCCCGGCGACCCTCTCCACGTCCGGGACGAACGTCTTCCGCCAGGTCGCGCCGGTCGGCTTGTGGGCCACCGACGCCGCCTTCTCCCCGGACGGCCGGCAACTCGCCGTGCGCGGTTACTTCGGGGGCGTCTACTACGACTGGAACGACGGCCGGATCAAGCGCCGGGGACGCTTGGACGTGCCGTTCCAGGGCCAGGGCGAGTCCATGTCGTACTCCGCCGACGGCACCAGACTGATGTACGGCAGCGAGGGCGCGGACAGCTCGGTCGAGGCGGCCGAGGCGCCCGAACGCCCGGCCGCGAACTCCCCTTCGGCGAGCGGTGGTCCGCGGGCCTCCGACGACGAGGACGGCACCCCGAGCCTGAAGGTGGGCATCGTGATCCTGGCCGTCGGGGTGGCGGCCTTCCTGGGCCTGCGCCGGCTGCGGCGCAGCTGACCGGGCGGGCGGCGGACCGGACCGGCGGCGGCCGGCCGAGGGCGGGCGGCCGACGGCCGGGAAGCGGGCAGCCGACGGCCGGGGGCGGTGTGTACCGAGGTGTGCCGCAAGTATTGACGTGCTCATGTTGATCTGGGTTACCTGTGCGGTGCGCGGCGCTTGGGAGCGCTCCCATTCAGGTTCGGCCGCCGCGCCTCCCGAGAGGAAGCGACACATGTTCCGCACCCTCCGAAGAGCGCTGTGCACCGCTGCGGCGGCGCTCCTCCTGCCTCTGACCGGGGCCTACGCGGCACAGGCGGCCGATGCGCCCACGGCCGCCGCCGCCCCCGGCGCCGGGTACTGGCACACCAGCGGCCGGCAGATCCTGGACGCGGCCGGTCAGCCGGTGCGCATCGCCGGGATCAACTGGTTCGGCTTCGAGACCAGCAACCTGGTGGTCCACGGCCTGTGGTCCCGCGACTACAAGAGCATGATCGACCAGGTGAGGTCGCTCGGCTACAACACCCTCCGGATCCCCTACAGCGACGACATCTTCAAGCCCGGCGCGACGCCGAGCGGCATCGACGTCTCCGCCGGCAAGAACGCCGACCTCCAGGGCCTGACCTCGCTCCAGGTGCTGGACCGGATCGTCGCGTACGCCGGCCAGGACGGGCTGAAGGTCATCCTGGACCGGCACCGCCCCGACTCCGCCGGGCAGTCGGCGCTCTGGTACACCGCGTCCGTCCCGGAATCGACGTGGATCGCCAACCTCAAGGCCCTCGCCGCCCGTTACCAGGGCCAGGACACGGTGATCGGCATCGACCTGCACAACGAGCCGCACGACCCGGCGTGCTGGGGCTGCGGCGACCAGGCCACCGACTGGCGGCTGGCCGCCCAGCGCGCCGGGAACGCGGTGCTGTCGGTCAACCCGGACCTGCTCGTCTTCGTCGAGGGCGTGCAGACGTACAACGGCGTGTCCGGCTGGTGGGGCGGCAACCTGATGGGCGTCGGCCAGTACCCCGTGCAGCTCAGCGTGCCGGGCCGGGTGGTCTACTCCGCCCACGACTACGCCACGAGCGTGGCCCAGCAGAGCTGGTTCGGCGACCCGTCCTTCCCGGCCAACATGCCGGGCGTCTGGGACAAGTACTGGGGTTACATCTTCAAGCAGAACATCGCCCCGGTGTGGGTCGGCGAGTTCGGCACGACGCTCCAGTCGGCCGTCGACCAGAAGTGGCTCGCCGCGCTGGCGGACTACCTGAGGCCGACGTCCACGTACGGCGCCGACTCCTTCCACTGGACGTACTGGTCCCTGAACCCCAACTCCGGGGACACCGGCGGCATCCTGAAGGACGACTGGACGACCGTCGACACGGTGAAGGACGGGTACCTGGCGGGCATCAAGGCGCCGCTGTTCCCGGGCGGCGGAGGCGGCGGCGGTGACAACGGCGGCGGAGGCGGCGGCAGCCCCGTGTGCAGCGCGGCCTACACCGTCGGCAGCGACTGGGGCGGCGGCTTCAACGCCGAGGTGAAGGTCACCAACACCGGCACGGTCGCCCTCAAGTCCTGGAAGGTCACGTGGACGTGGGGCGGGACGCAGAAGATCTCGTCCATGTGGAACGCGAGTTACACCCAGAGCGGAGCGAGCGTGACGGCCGTGAACGCGGCCCACAACGGGACGCTGGCGGCCGGGGGCTCGGCGGGCTTCGGCTTCGGCGCGACGCCGGGTGGGGCGGCGACACCCACGCTGACCTGCACGGCGGCGTGAGAAGGGGGGCGCCCGGCGCGACACCGGGCGCCCTCGTCACGCGCTGAGCGGGCAGGGCAGGTCCGGCCGGGCGCGATGGGGGGGCGCAGCCCACCAGGGCCACGGACAGGAACGCGGGCCGTTCGAGGTAGAACCCGAGCGAGACGTCGCCGCCCGACGCCAGCCGCTCGCCGGCGGAGGCGAGGAGGGCGGCGAGGCGGCCGGGGTCGCGGTACGCGCCGGCGGCGAACCGGGGCGCGTACTCGGCCAGCCGCTCCCCGAGCCAGACGGCGGCGGCCGACGGTTCGAACCAGGTCCCCTTGACGATCGAACGCGGCTTGACCAGCCAGTACGCGGTCTCCAGCGGGGGCAGGTCGGAGGTGGGGAACTCGGCGGCGGCCAGCCGGTACCGCTGGATCAGTTCCGGGCCGCCGGTGGGCGGGGGCGGCTCGGGGTGGGGCGGTCGCCGGAGGGCCTCCTCGTCGAAACGGGGCTTGGGGCCGGTCCAGAGGTAGGCGTGGTGGTGCACCCGGGTCCTCTTTCGCGTGCGGTGCGGGCCGGTTCCGCCCGTGCGCCGACGGTCCGGAACCGGCTGGGTCTGCCGGGGTGGGGCTCAGAGAGCCAGGCCGAAGCGGGCCGGGTCGATACCGGCGGCGCTCAGCTCGGTGGAGCTGAACCGCAGCGGCTCCTTGTCGGGCCGCTTGCTGTCACCGAGCGCCCAGGCGTCCGCGCCGATGCGGGCGAGGGTCACGCAGGACTCGCCGTCCGGGTGGGTGTTCCCGCCGCACGCCCTGCGGAACGAGGCGCCGCCGAGGTCGAGCGCGTACAGGTCGCTTCCGTTCACCATCGCTGTACCTTCCTGCTTCGCTGTCACGGCCGTGTCCGACCGCGGGGACGACCGTAGGGGGCGGATGGGAAGCAAGGAGGTGAATATTCTCGGTTATTCTCGTGTGGTCACTCTGGATGCATGGACATTCACTCAGAGGCACCGAGATGCTGTGCGCACCGAGCTTCGTCGACACCCAGGGGTGGTTGCGCATGGCACGCAGGTTGCGGTTCAACGGGACGGGGAGCAGTGGTGGTGGGTGCCCCTCCGTCCATGAGGACTTGGACAGCGGGGAGGTGGTTGTGCAGGGTCCTCCGCTCACGGATCCGGAGGACATCGCACAGCTCCAGCGCCTCTCGGAGGGAGAGGTTGCGATCGTGGTTCCGAGGGACCTGCTGGTCGACTGGACCCCGAAGGAGTGGACGCGTCAGGTGCGGACGATCGATCTGGACGAGTTCGGCGGACTGTTCGAGAAGTTCGAGCACACGGCGTGGCGACTGGAGACGCGCCGCCGATACGCCAGCGACGAGTCCAATGAAAACTGGCAGCAGTTCGTGGAGACGGGGCGCGCCGACTGGACGTTCGACAACCCGTACTGCAAGGCGATCCGCAAGCAGACCGACCAGGGCAAGCGCGTCGAACGCGTGCGCATTCTGGACCAGCCACCGACCATTGGGCAGCTCTATCTGCTCGACAACGCCAAGCGGAACAGCGTCATGGGTGAGGACATCCGCAACATGTGGCGTGCCGACGCGGAGCGGCTCCGACTCCCCGCCGAGGATTTCTGGCTCTTCGACAGCCGCCTCATCGCGCTGCTGCGGTTCGATGACGGCGACCAACTCACGCACGTGGACCTGATCACCGAGCCCGCCGAGGTGGTGCGCTGCTGCATGGTGCGGGATGCTGCTTGGCACCACGCCGTACCGTGGAAGCAGTTCACGGCGGAGATGCACGGCGACACGTAGGGACAAGAGCGGGTACGGGTGAGCACGGACTATCAGAGAGCACGCGCGGAACTGGGTCGTAGGCTCAGGGAATTGCGCGTGGAGAGCCCTGGTGGCCGGCTCACCGGTACCGAACTGGCACAGCGGCTGGGGTGGCCGCAGTCGAAGGTCAGCAAGCTGGAGAACGGTAGACAGACCCCCACGGACGACGACCTGCGGGCATGGGTCGAGGCCGTGGGTCAGCCTGCCGTGTTCGCCGAACTCAGCGGTCGCCTCAAGGGGTTTGAGAGTCACATCCGTTCCTGGCGGCGGCTACTGGCGGTTGGGCATGCTCCTGTGCAGGAGACGTGGAACACCCTCGTCAGCGAGACGCGGACGCTGCATGTATGGGACGACCATGTCGTGAACGGCATGCTTCAGACCGCCGACTATGCCCGGAACATCTTCGAGCGTCTCGCAGAGTTCCGCCGCTCCCCACGGGACACGGAGGACGCGGTCCGAGCCCGCATGAAGCGGCAGGAATGGCTGTACCGGCCGGGCAGGCAGTTGAACGTACTCATGTGGGAATCCGCGCTGCGGGCTCAGATGTGTCCGCCAGAGGTGCTGGCCGCACAAATGGATCGGCTGCTGGGCGTAGTAGGCATGGATACCGTCCACTTGGGCGTCGTGCCATCCGACGCGGCGTTGCGTCTGCCGCCGGGAAACTCGTTCTGGATTCTGGACGACCGGCTGGTCACCGTCGAGGACTGGCACGCCGAACTCTGGCTGGACGATGCCGAAACGATCGCTCTCTACCGGCGCGTGTGGGACGCCTTCGCGGAGTCGGCGGTGTTCGGCGCCGAGGCGCAGCAGGTGATCGCCCGGGTGCGGCGGAGCATCAAGGTCTGAGGACGTACGGCCGTACGAGGGTGAAGCGGGCCCGGACGGTCTTGGTGTACGGCCCCTGCCGGTGCCCCCACGCGTCGGCCAACGCGTCCACCGGTGCCAGTCACCTTGCAGGTACTGCCTTCAGCGGTTCGCGTAGGACATCGCAGCGGACACGCGGAGGGCGCCCGGTGAGCACCGGGCGCCCTCCGCGTCGTGTTCGAGAGGTCAGAGCTTCTCGATCACGTAGTCGACGCACTGCGTGAGCGCCTCGACGTCCGCCGGGTCGATCGCCGGGAACATCGCGATGCGCAGCTGGTTGCGGCCGAGCTTGCGGTACGGCTCGGTGTCCACGATGCCGTTGGCGCGCAGCACCTTGGCGACGGCGGCGGCGTCGATCTCGTCGGCGAAGTCGATCGTGCCGATGACCTGGGAGCGCTTGGCCGGGTCGGAGACGAACGGGGTGGCGTACTTGGAGTCGTCCGCCCAGGTGTACAGGCGGGTCGAGGAGTCCTTCGTACGGGCCGTGGACCAGGCGAGGCCGCCCTGGCCGTTGATCCACTCCAGCTGCTCGGCCAGCAGGAAGAGGGTGGCGAGGGCCGGGGTGTTGTACGTCTGGTTCTTGCGGGAGTTGTCGATCGCCGTGGGGAGCGAGAAGAACTCCGGGATGTGGCGGCCGGACGCGTGGACGCGTTCGGCGCGCTCGACGGCGGCGGGGGAGAAGACGCCGATCCACAGGCCGCCGTCGGAGGCGAAGGACTTCTGCGGGGCGAAGTAGTAGACGTCGGTCTCGGCGATGTCGACCGGCAGGCCGCCCGCGCCGGAGGTGGCGTCCACGAGGACGAGCGCGTCCTCGTCGGCGCCGGCCACGCGCTTGACCGGCATGGCGACACCGGTGGAGGTCTCGTTGTGGGTGAGGGCGTAGACGTCGACGCCCGCCTCGGCCCGGGGGTCGGGGTGGGTGCCGGGGTCGGAGGCGATGACGGTCGGGTCGGCGAGCCAGGGCGCGAGCTTCGCGGCCTTGGCGAACTTGGACGAGAACTCGCCGAAGTTCAGGTGCTGCGACTTGTTCTCGATCAGGCCGTGCGTGGCGATGTCCCAGAAGGCGGTGGAGCCGCCGTTGCCGAGGACGACCTCGTAGCCCTCGGGCAGGGAGAACAGCTCGGAGATGCCCTCGCGGACCTTGCCGACCAGGTTCTTGACCGGCGCCTGGCGGTGCGAGGTGCCCAGCAGGGACGTGCCGGTGGCGGCGAGGGCGTCCAGCGCCTCGGTCCGCACCTTGGAGGGGCCCGCGCCGAAACGTCCGTCGGCGGGCTTGATGTCAGCGGGAATCTGGATGTCGGCCACACAGCGAGGTTAGCCGCTGGGGGAAGCCCGGGTGGAGATCTGTCCGTTCGATGAGACGAGATCACCAAGTCGTGGACTTGTGATGTTGTACGACGATTGATGTACGCCTGTGGAAAACTTTCGGTGACTGTGCGTGGCCGGATGCATCCTGGACGCATGACGGATCGTGCGGATGTTGCTGCGGAGACCGGAGTCACGGACACCGGGGTCACGGAGGCCGCCGCGCTCGCGAGGGCGCTGCGCGAGGCGGTCCGGGGCGAGGTCGGGTTCGACGTGACCGCCCGGGCGCTGGTCACCATGGACGCGTCCAACTATCGGCGGGTCCCGCTGGGCGTCGTCGCCCCGAGGGACGCCGACGACGTGGCCGCCGTGCTGGAGGTGTGCCGGGAGCGCGGGGTGCCGGTGGTGGCGCGCGGCGGGGGCACGTCCATCGCGGGCCAGGCGACCGGCACCGGCGTCGTGCTGGACTTCACCCGGCACATGACCGCGCTGGTGGAGCTGGATCCGGGCAGCCGCACGGCGGTCGTGCAGCCGGGGCTCGTCCTCGACCGGCTCCAGGAGGCCGCCGCCCCGCACGGCCTGCGGTTCGGCCCCGATCCCTCCACGCACGGCAGGTGCACGCTCGGCGGAATGATCGGCAACAACTCGTGCGGCTCCCACTCGGTCGCCTGGGGCACGACCGCGGACAGCGTGCGGGAGCTGTCCGTGATCACCGCGCGCGGACGGCGCCTCCGGCTCGGGCAGGGATGGGCGGGCGCCCCGGACGGGCTGCGCGAGCTGGCCGAGGGCGAACTCGCCCGGCTGCGGACGGGCTTCCCGGACCTGCCCCGCCGGATCTCCGGGTACGCGCTGGACGCGCTGCTGCCCGAGAAGGGCGCGGACGTCGCCCGCTCCTTCTGCGGCTCCGAGGGCACCCTCGGCATCCTCACCGAGGCCGTGGTCCGCCTGGTCGAGAACCCCCGCGCGCGGGCGCTGGCCGTGCTGGCGTACGCCGACGAGGGCGCCGCCGCCGAGGCCGCCGCGGGCCTGCTGCCGCTCGGGCCGCTGACGGTGGAGGGCATGGCCGCCGACCTCGTCCCGGCCGGTGCGGGGCTGCCCCGGGGCGGCGCCTGGCTGTTCGTGGAGACCGGCGGGGAGACGGCGGCCGCCGCACGCGCGCGGGCGGAGGAGGTCGTGCGCGCCGCCGATGTCGTGGACTCCCTGGTGGTCACCGACCCGGCCGCCCAGCGGACCCTGTGGCGCATCCGGGAGGACGCGGCGGGCACCGCCACCCGGATGCCCGACGGTTCCGAGGCGTGGCCCGGCTGGGAGGACTGCGCCGTCCCGCCCGCCCGTCTCGGCGGCTACCTCCGCGACTTCCGCGCGCTGCTGGCCGCCCACGGGCTGCGCGGCACGCCGTACGGCCACTTCGGTGACGGCTGCATCCACGTCCGCATCGACTTCGACCTGCTCACCGAGGCGGGCGTCGGCCGCTTCCGCCGCTTCTCCGAGGAACTGGCCGACCTGGTCGTGGCCCACGGCGGCTCCCTGTCCGGGGAGCACGGCGACGGCCAGGCCCGCGCGGAACTGCTGCCGCGGATGTACGGCACCGGGATGGTGCGGCTGTTCGAGCGGGCCAAGGCGGTGTGGGACCCGGACGACCTCCTCAACCCCGGCATGCTGGTCCGCCCCGCGCGGCTGGACGAGAACCTGCGCTTCTCGGTGCTGCCCCGCCACCCGGTCGACGTGGCCTTCGCCTACCCGGCCGACGGAGGGGACTTCCGCGCGGCCGTCCGCCGCTGCGTCGGCGTGGCCAAGTGCCGTACGACGACCGCGACCGGCCCGGCCGTGATGTGCCCCTCCTTCCGGGCGACCGGCCAGGAGGAGCACTCCACCCGGGGCCGGGCCCGGCTGCTGCACGAGATGCTCGCGGGCGATGTGATCACCGGCGGCTGGCGGTCCCCGGAGGTCCTGGACGCCCTCGACCTCTGCCTGTCCTGCAAGGGCTGCCGCTCGGACTGCCCGGCCGGCGTCGACATGGCCACCTACAAAGCCGAGTTCCTCCACCACCACTACGCCCACCGCCGCCGCCCCGCCGCCCACCACAGCATGGGCCGCCTCCCGGAATGGCTCCGCTGGGCGTCCCGCACCCACCTGGCCCCGCTGCTCAACGCCCTGGCGGCGGCCCGCCCCCTCGCCGCCCTCGGCAAACACCTGGCCGGGATAGCCCCGGAACGGGACATCCCGCCCCTGGCGCCCCGGACGTTCACCGACTGGTGGCGTGGGCGGAAGCCGGCACCGGCCGCGGGGGGCCGGCCGAGCGGGGGCGCGGAGGACCGGCCGGCCGGCGGCGGGATGGGCCGGCCGGCTGAGGGGGCCGGAGATCCGCCGGCCGGGAGCACGGCACCCGGCGACCATCTCGCCCCCGTGTCCGGTGACCACCCCGCCCCAGGGCCCGGCGACCACCCCGCCCCCACTCCCGCCCCCGGTGACCTCGTCGTCCTCTGGCCCGACACCTTCACCGAACACCTCTCGCCGTCCGTCGGACAGGCCGCCGTCCGCGTGCTGGAGGCCGCCGGGCTGCGGGTGGCCCTCCCGCCGACGCTGCTGCCCCGCAAGGGAGCGATCGCCGACGGCCGGACCCGGTCGGCGGCGGCGCTGCTCACCGCCCGCCGGGCCCGGGTCTGCTGCGGCCTGACCTACGTCTCCACCGGTCAGCTCGACCGCGCCCGCGCGGTGCTGCGCCGCACCCTGGACCTGATGGAACCGGTGCTGCGGGCCGGGGTGCCGGTCGTCGTCCTGGAGCCGAGCTGCGCCGCCGCCCTCCGCACCGACCTGCCGGAACTCCTGCCCGACGACCCGCGCGCCGCCCGGCTGTCCGCCGCGGTCCTCACCTTCGCCGAGACCCTGGAGCGGCACGCCCCGCACTGGACCCCGCCCGCCGTCGGCCGTCCGGTGGCCGGCCAGACCCACTGCCACCAGCACGCGGTGCTCGGCGACGCCCCCGACCGCCGGGTGCGCGCCGCCGCGGGCCTCACCGGTGAACTGAGCGGAGGCTGCTGCGGCCTGGCGGGCAACTTCGGCTTCGAGAAGGGCCACTTCGAGGTCTCCCGGGCCTGCGCGGAGGACCAGCTCCTGCCCTCGGTACGGCAGGCCCCCGAGGACACGGTGATCCTCGCCGACGGCTTCTCCTGCCGCACCCAGCTGGACCAGCTCGCCGGCGTCCGGGGCCGACACCTGGCGGAGGTGCTGGCGGCGGCCCTGGAGGAGAGGGAGGCCCGGGAGGCGTGAGGCCCGCCCGATCCATCGGGCCGCCCCCGGCGCCACGGGGGAACCCGTGAACGGCGGGCGCGTCGTGGAGCCCGGTATCCGAGAGGGCCGTATCTCACCATCCAGGACAGTGCCATAAGGGGTTCACACTCCTGACGGAGTCTATTACCCTGGACTCGGTAGTACATGGAGATGTACACGATCTGATCCGAGCCACCGGGACCGCCGTGAGCACCGTCAACACCCCCAGCAGCGCGAACTCGACGTCACCCGCGTCACCGGGAGCGCCGTCGCCGTCCCCGGGTGCCCCCGGCCGCCTCGCCTCGTTCGGGCCGGTCGGGCTGGTGCTGGCCGGCGGCATCTCGGTGCAGTTCGGCGGCGCGCTCGCGGTCACCCTGATGCCCCGGGCGGGCGCGCTGGGCGTGGTGACCCTGCGCCTCCTCGCGGCGGCGGTCGTCCTCCTCCTGGTCTGCCGGCCCCGGCTGCGCGGCCACTCGCGCGCCGACTGGGGCACGGTGCTCGTCTTCGGCATCACGATGGGCGCGATGAACGGCCTGTTCTACGAGGCGGTCGACCGTATCCCGCTGGGCCCGGCGGTCACCCTCGAAGTCCTCGGCCCGCTGGCCCTGTCCGTCCTGGCCTCCCGCCGCGCGATCAACGCCCTCTGGGCCGGCCTCGCCCTCGCGGGCGTGTTCCTGCTCGGCGGGGGAGGCTTCGGCGACCTGGACCCCGCAGGCGTCGCCTTCGCCCTGGGCGCCGGCGCCATGTGGGCGGCCTACATCGTCTTCAGCGCTCGCACGGGCCGCCGTTTCCCCCAGGCCGACGGCCTGGCCCTCGCCATGGCGGTGGCGGCGCTGCTCTTCCTGCCCCTCGGCATCGCCGAGGCCGGCACCCGTCTGCTGAACCCCACCACCATCGCCCTCGGCTCCGCGGTGGCCGTGCTCTCCTCGGTCCTGCCCTACACGCTGGAACTCCTGGCCCTGCGCCGCCTGCCGGCCTCCACCTTCGCCATCCTCATGAGCCTGGAACCCGCCATCGCCGCCACGGCCGGCTTCCTCGTCCTCGGCCAGTCCCTCGCCCCCGCCCAGGCGGCGGCCATCGCCCTGGTCATCGCGGCGAGCATCGGCGCGGTGCGCACCCAGATCGGCCGGGGCAAGGCCGCCCTGCCGGCCGAGGGCGGGTAAGCCGGTGGCACCGTCGGCTCCTCACCGTAGGTAGTCGTCCGCCCGCGCACCGGTGCCCGCTTTGTGGAAAAGTGGGGCATATGAAGGTCACCGCCCGCGGGCGTGCCGTGCTCGGCGACCCCCGGATCAACCGCGGTACGGCGTTCACGGAGGCGGAGCGCCGGGCCCTGGACCTCGTCGGGCTGGTCCCGCCCCGGGTGCTCACCCAGGACCAGCAGGCCGAACGCGCCTACGGCCAGTTCCGCGAGCAGCCGGACGACCTGGCCAGGAGCGTCAACCTGACGGCACTGCACGACCGCAACGAGGTGCTGTTCTACCGGCTCGTCGGCGACCACCTCGAAGAGATGCTGCCCATCGTCTACACCCCCACCGTGGGCACGGCGATCCGCCACTACAGCACCGAGTACCGCCGCCCGCGCGGTGTCTACCTCTCCGTGGACGCCCCCGGCGACATCGAACGCTCCCTGCGCGCGAGCGGCCTGGGCGCCGACGACGTCGACCTGATCGTGGCCACCGACGGCGAGGGCATCCTCGGCATCGGGGACTGGGGCGTCGGCGGCATCGACATCGCGGTCGGCAAGCTCGCCGTCTACACCGCCGCAGCGGGCATCGACCCGCGCCGCACCCTGCCGGTCATGCTCGACGTCGGCACCAACCGCCGCGAACTCCTCGACAACCCCCTCTACCTCGGCAACCGCCACCCCCGCGCCGACCGCGCCGCCTACGACGCCTTCATCGACGCCTACGTCACCACCGCCACCCGGCTCTTCCCCGGCGCCCTGCTGCACTGGGAGGACTTCGGCACCGCCAACGCCCACCGCGTCCTCGACCGCTACCGCGACCGGGTCTGCACCTTCAACGACGACATCCAGGGCACCGGAGCCGTCAACCTCGCCGCTGTCCTGTCCGGCGTCCGCGCCGCCGGAGTGCCCCTGCCCGAGCACCGGATCGTCGTCTTCGGCGCGGGCACCGCCGGGATCGGCGTCGCCGACCAGCTGCGCGACGCCCTGATCGCCGAGGGCCTGTCCCGGGCGGAGGCCCTCGCCCGCTTCTGGTGCGTCGACCGGTACGGCCTGCTCACCGACGACCAGGGCGACCGGCTCCGCGACGTGCAGAGGCCGTACGCCCGCCCCGCCGCCGAGACCGACGGCTGGCGCCGGGACGACAGCCTGCCCGGCATCCCGCTGGCCGAGGTGGTCCGGCGGGTCCACCCGACCGTCCTCATCGGCACCTCGGGCCAGGGCGGCGCGTTCTCGCGGGAGATCGTCCGCGAGATGGCCCGGCACACCGGGCGTCCCATCATCCTGCCCATGTCCAACCCGACCGACCTGGCCGAGGCCACCCCCGCCGACCTGCTCGCGTGGACCGACGGCAAGGCGCTGGTGGCCACCGGCAGCCCGTTCGCCCCGGTGGAGCTGGACGGCACGACGTACGAGATCGGCCAGGCCAACAACGCGCTGGTCTTCCCCGGCCTCGGGCTCGGCGCGATCGTCGTCCGCGCCTCGCGGGTCACCGACCGGATGCTGCGCGCGGCGGCCGACGCGGTGGCCCGCCGGACCGCGGACGCGCGGGTCGCCCGGCTGGACGCGCCGGTCCTCCCGCCGATCCGCGAGCTGCGCGCCACCTCCGAGGCCGTCGCGGTGGCCGTGGCCCGCGCCGCGGTGGACGGGGGCGTGGCCCGGACCGTCCCGGACGACGTCGAGGCGGCGGTACGGGCGGCCCGCTGGGAACCGGTCTATCCGCCCCTGGAAGCGGTATGACGGCCTAATTAATGCAAGCACGCTTGATTGTTTCTGGCGCCGCTGCCATGCTCCCCCACATGGCCGACCCGACGCCCGTCATCGACGACCTGCGTGCCGAAAGCCGTGAACTCGACCTGCTCGTCGCCGAGTTGAGCCCGGAGGGGTGGCGGCTGCCGACTCCCGCGGCCGGCTGGACCGTCGCCCACCAGATCGCGCACCTCGCCTGGACCGACCGCTCGGCCCTGCTCGCCGTCACCGACCCCGACGCCTTCCGGACGCTGGTGCGGAAGGCGGTCGCCGCCCCCGGCTCGTTCGTGGACGAGGGAGCCGAGGAGGGCGCCGCGCTCCCGCCCGGCGGCCTGCTGGCCACCTGGCGCGCCGGGCGCACCGCCCTCGACGAGGCCCTGCGCGGCGCCCCGCCCGGCGCCCGTTTCCCCTGGTACGGCCCGCCCATGTCCGCCGCCTCCATGGCCACGGCCCGGCTCATGGAGACCTGGGCCCACGGGCGGGACGTCGCCGACGCCCTGGACGTGGCGCGCCCACCCACCGACCGGCTCCGGCATGTGGCCCGGCTCGGGGTACGCACCCGCGACTTCGCCTACGGGGTGCGCGGACTGACCCCGCCGGCCGAGGAGTTCCGGGTCGAACTGCGCGCGCCCTCGGGCGAGGTGTGGGCGTACGGCCCCGAGGACGCGCGGCAGCGCGTCACCGGACCCGCCCTGGACTTCTGCCTCCTGGTCACCCAGCGCGCCCACCGCGCCGACCTCGCCCTGAGGGCCGTGGGCCCCGACGCCGACCGCTGGCTCGGCATCGCCCAGGCCTTCGCGGGCCCGCCCGGCACCGGCCGCCCGCCCGGGAGGACCGATCGGCCGGCACCGCGGGCCGCCGGTCCCGGGGAGGGGACGGGCCGGTGAAACCGCTGCGCATCGGCAACTTCTCGGGGTTCTACGGCGACCGCTTCGACGCCCTGCGCGAGATGCTCACCGGCGGCGAGGCCGACGTCCTCACCGGTGACTACCTCGCCGAACTCACCATGCTCATCCTCGCCCGCGACCGGCTGAAGGACCCGTCCGCCGGCTACGCCCGCACCTTCCCGCGCCAGCTGGAGGACTGCCTCGGCCTCGCCCGCGAACGCGGTGTGCGCCTCGTCACCAACGCGGGCGGCCTCGACCCGGCCGGACTCGCCGGGGAGATACGGCGGCTGGCGGACCGGCTCGGCATCCCGGCGCGGGTCGCGCACGTCGAGGGCGACGACCTGACCGCCGCCCACCCCGGCGCCCTCGCCGCCCACGCCTACCTCGGGGGCTTCGGCATCGCCGCGTGCCTGCGGGCCGGCGCCGACGTGGTGGTCACCGGCCGGGTGACCGACGCGGCCCTGGTCACCGGGCCCGCCGCCGCCCACTTCGGCTGGCGGCCGGACGACTTCGACCGGCTCGCCGGTGCCGTCGTCGCCGGACACGTGCTGGAGTGCGGCACCCAGGCGACCGGCGGGAACTACGCCTTCTTCGGCGAGGGGGACGTACGCCGGCCCGGTTTCCCGCTCGCCGAGATCCACGCCGACGGCAGCAGCGTGATCACCAAGCACCCGGGCACGGGCGGCTTCGTGGACGTGGGCACGGTCACCGCCCAGCTGCTGTACGAGACGGGGGGCGCCCGGTACGCGGGTCCCGACGTCACCGCCCGGCTGGACACCGTACGGCTCGTCCGGCAGGGGCCGGACCGGGTGCGGATCGAGGGGGTGCGCGGGGAGGCGCCGCCGCCCACGCTCAAGGTGGGGCTCAACCGGCTCGGCGGCTTCCGCAACGAGGTCGTCTTCGTCCTCACCGGGCTCGACATCGAGGCCAAGGCGGCCCTGGTGCGGGAGCAGCTGACCGGCGCGCTCGCCAAGTCCCCGCCCCGGGAGGCGCGCTGGGACCTGGTGCGCACCGACCGGGCCGACGCGGACACCGAGGAGACGGCCAGCGCGCTGCTGCGGCTCGTCGTGCGGGACCCGGACCAGCGGGTCGTGGGGCGGGCGCTGAGCGGGGCCGCCGTGGAACTCGCCCTGGCCAGCTACCCCGGCTTCCATGTACTGGCCCCACCCGGAAAGGGCGCGCCTTATGGGGTCTTCGAGGATGTGTATGTGCCCCATGTGGACGCCACACATGTGGCCGTCCTCCATGACGGCCGCCGCATCCCCGTGTCCCCGCCCCAGGAGACGCGCCCCCTGGCCGCCGTACCGGAGCCACCCCTCCCGGAGCCCCTTCCGCCCGGACCGACCCGGCGGGCGCCACTCGGCCTGGTCGCCGGGGCCCGCAGCGGGGACAAGGGCGGCAACGCCAACGTCGGGGTGTGGGCGCGCTCCGAGGACGCCTGGCGGTGGCTCGCCCACACGCTGACGGCCGACACCTTCCGGCGGCTGCTGCCCGAGTGCCGGGACCTGCCCGTCACCCGGCACCCGCTGCCGAACCTGCGCGCCCTCAACTTCGTCGTCGAGGGCATCCTCGGCGCCGGCGTCGCCGCGCAAGCCCGGTTCGACCCGCAGGCCAAGGCCCTGGGCGAATGGCTGCGCTCCCGCCACCTGGACATCCCGGAGGCCCTGCTGTGACGGTTCTGCCGACCGCTGTCGACCCCACCGCCCCCGACCACCGGGCCCACCGCGAGGCGATGCTCGCCAAGCTCGCCGGCCTGGAGGCCGAGCACGCCAAGGCGCTCGCGGGCGGCGGCGAGAAGTACGTCGCCCGGCACCGGGGGCGCGGCAAGCTGCTCGCCCGGGAGCGGATCGAGCTGCTGCTCGACCCCGACACCCCGTTCCTCGAACTGTCCCCGCTGGCCGCCTGGGGCAGCGAGTACCCCGTCGGCGCCTCCCTCGTCACCGGGATCGGCGTGGTGGAGGGCGTGGAATGCCTGATCACCGCCAACGACCCGACCGTGCGCGGCGGCGCCAGCAACCCCTGGAGCCTGCGCAAGGCCCTGCGCGCGAACGACATCGCCCTGGCCAACCGGCTGCCCTGCGTCAGCCTGGTGGAGTCCGGCGGCGCCGACCTGCCCTCCCAGAAGGAGATCTTCATCCCCGGCGGGGCGATCTTCCGCGACCTCACCCGGCTGTCCGCGGCCGGCATCCCGACCATCGCCGTCGTCTTCGGCAACTCCACCGCCGGCGGCGCGTACATCCCCGGCATGTCCGACCACGTGATCATGGTCAAGGAGCGGGCGAAGGTGTTCCTCGGCGGGCCGCCGCTGGTGAGGATGGCCACCGGCGAGGAGAGCGACGACGAGTCGCTGGGCGGCGCCGAGATGCACGCGCGCGTGTCCGGCCTCGCCGACCACTTCGCGCTGGACGAGCACGACGCGCTGCGCCAGGCCCGCCGCGTCGTGGCCCGCCTCAACCACCGCAAGGCCCACCCGGACCCCGGCCCGGCCGAGCCGCCCGCGTACGACCCCGAGGAACTGCTCGGCATCGTCCCGGACGACCTGAAGGTCCCGTTCGATCCGCGCGAGGTGATCGCCCGGATCGTGGACGGCTCGGACTTCGACGAGTTCAAGCCGCTGTACGGCACGAGCCTGGTCACCGGCTGGGCCGCCCTGCACGGCTACCCCGTCGGCATCCTGGCCAACGCCCAGGGCGTCCTGTTCAGCGCCGAGTCGCAGAAGGCGGCCCAGTTCATCCAGCTCGCCAACCAGCGCGACATCCCGCTGCTGTTCCTGCACAACACCACCGGCTACATGGTGGGCAAGGAGTACGAGCAGGGCGGGATCATCAAGCACGGCTCGATGATGATCAACGCGGTCGCCAACAGCCGGGTGCCCCACCTGTCGGTGCTCATGGGCGCGTCGTACGGCGCCGGGCACTACGGCATGTGCGGCCGGGCCTACGACCCCCGGTTCCTGTTCGCCTGGCCCAGTGCCAAGTCCGCCGTCATGGGCCCGCAACAGCTCGCCGGTGTGCTGTCGATCGTCGCCCGGCAGTCGGCGGCGGCCAAGGGACAGCCGTACGACGAGGACGCGGACGCGGCCCTGCGCGCGATGGTGGAGCAGCAGATCGAGGCCGAGTCGCTGCCGATGTTCCTGTCCGGGCGGCTGTACGACGACGGCGTCATCGACCCGCGCGACACCCGTACCGTCCTCGGCCTGTGCCTCTCCGCCCTGCACACCGCGCCCTACGAGGGCGCGCGCGGTGGCTTCGGCGTCTTCCGGATGTGAGGGACCACGTGATTTCCAGTGTGCTCGTCGCCAATCGGGGCGAGATCGCCTGCCGCGTCTTCCGTACCTGCCGCGAGCTGGGCATCCGGACGGTCGCGGTGCACTCCGACGCCGACGCCGGCGCGCTGCACGCGCGCGTGGCCGACACGGCGGTACGGCTGCCGGGCGCGGCGCCCGCCGACACCTACCTGCGCGGCGACCTGATCGTGCGGGCGGCCCTGGCCGCCGGCGCCGAAGCCGTGCACCCGGGCTACGGCTTCCTCTCCGAGAACGCCGGCTTCGCCCGCGCGGTGCTGGACGCCGGCCTGGTCTGGATCGGCCCGCCGCCGGAGGCCGTCGAGGCGATGGCGTCCAAGACCCGCGCCAAGCGGCTGATGGGCCTCGACCCGCTGGACCCGGCGAAGGTCACCGGGGCCGACCTGCCGGTCCTCGTGAAGGCGGCGGCGGGCGGCGGGGGGCGCGGCATGCGGATCGTGCGCCGCCTGGACGAACTGGAGGCCGCGCTGGAGGGCGCGCGCGCCGAGGCCGCGAGCGCCTTCGGCGACGGCGAGGTCTTCGTGGAGCCCTACCTGGAGCACGGCCGCCACGTGGAGGTGCAGATCCTCGCCGACACCCACGGCACCGTCTGGCCGCTCGGCACCCGGGACTGCTCCCTCCAGCGCCGCCACCAGAAGGTGGTCGAGGAGGCGCCGGCGCCCGGGCTCACCAAGGGGCTCGCCGAGGAGCTGCGGACGCTGGCCGTACGCGCCGCCCGCGCCGTGTCGTACACCGGTGCCGGCACGGTCGAGTTCCTGGTCGCCGACGGCCGCGCCCACTTCCTGGAGATGAACACCCGCCTCCAGGTCGAACACCCGGTCACGGAGGCGGTGTTCGGTCTCGACCTGGTCGCGGAGCAGATCCGGATCGCCGAGGGCCACGCCCTGGGGAACGAGCCCCCACGCGCGCGCGGCCACGCCGTGGAGGCCCGCCTCTACGCCGAGGACCCGGCCCGCGGCTGGGCCCCCCAGACCGGCACTCTGCACCGGCTCGCCGTGCCGGACGGCGTCCGCCTGGACACCGGCTACGCCGACGGCGACACCATCGGCGTCCACTACGACGCCATGCTCGCCAAGGTCGTCGCCCACGCCCCCACCCGGGCCGAGGCGATCCGCCGGCTCGCCGGCGCGCTGGAGTCCGCCGTGCTCCACGGCCCGGGCACCAACCGGGACCTGCTGGTGCGTTCGCTGCGCCACGAGGAGTTCACGGCGGCCCGCATGGACACCGGGTTCTACGACCGCCACCTCGGCGCGCTCACCGAGGCCGCCCACGACCCGTACGCCCCCCTGGCCGCCGCCCTCGCCGACGCCCACGGCCGCTCCCGGTTCGGCGGCTGGCGCAACGTCCCCTCGCAGCCGCAGGTGAAGCGGTACGCGTGGGACGGCGAGGAGCACGAGGTCCGCTACCGCCACACCCGGGACGGCCTCGCCGCGGACGGGGTCCGGGTCGTCCACGCCGACGCGCGGCTCGTCGTCCTCGACATCGGCGGGGTACGGCGGAAGTTCACCGTCGCCCGCTACGGCGACGAGATCCACGTCGGCAGCACGCGCCTCACCGCCCTGCCCCGCTTCCCCGACCCCGCCGCCCAGCTCGCCCCCGGCTCCCTGGTGGCCCCGATGCCGGGCACGGTCGTCCGGATCGCCGAGGGCCTGGCGGAAGGGGCAACGGTCCGGGCCGGCCAGGGACTCGTATGGGTGGAGGCGATGAAGATGCAGCACCTGATCTCGGCGCCGGCCGCCGGAACCCTCACCGCCCTGCACGCCAGGCCCGGACAGCAGGTCGAGCCGGGCACGGTCCTGGCCGTAGTGCAGGAAACCCCTTCCTAGGAGACCCATGACCGCCGTCATCGAGTCCGACGAACACAAGGCCCTGCGCGCCGCGGTGGCCGCCCTCGGCAAGCGCTACGGCCGCGACTACGTCACCCGCACGATCGCCGAGGGCAAACCCCCCGCCGCGCTCTGGTCCGACGCGGGCAGGCTCGGCTATCTCGGCGTGAACCTCCCCGAGGAGCACGGCGGCGGGGGCGGCGGCATCGCCGAACTCTCCATCGTCCTGGAGGAGCTGGGCGCCGCCGGCTCCCCCCTGCTCATGCTCGTGGTGTCGCCCGCCATCTGCGGCACGGTGATCTCCCGTTTCGGCACGGAGGAACAGAAACGGCGGTGGCTGCCCGGGCTCGCCGACGGCACCCGCCTCATGGCCTTCGGCATCACCGAGCCCGACGCCGGGTCCAACAGCCACCGCATCACCACCACGGCCCGCCGCGACGGCACCGACTGGCTGCTCACCGGCCGCAAGGTGTTCATCTCCGGTGTCGACATGGCCGACGCCGTGCTGGTCGTCGGCCGCACCGAGGACGCCCGCACCGGCACCCTCAAGCCCTGCCTGTTCATCGTCCCGACGGACGCCGAGGGCCTGCGCAAACACCCCATCCCCATGGAACTCAACGCGGCGGAGAAGCAGTTCGAGCTGGTCCTGGACGACGTCCGGCTGCCCGCCGACGCGCTGGTCGGCGACGAGGACGCCGGGCTGCTGCAACTGTTCGCCGGACTGAACCCCGAGCGGATCATGACGGCCGCGTTCGCGATCGGCATGGGCCGCTACGCCCTGGCCAGGGCCGTCGAGTACGCCCGCGAGCGCACGGTCTGGAAGGCCCCCATCGGCGCCCACCAGGCCATCGCCCACCCCCTGGCGCAGGCCCACATCGACCTGGAGCTGGCCCGGCTGATGATGCAGAAAGCGGCACACCTCTACGACTCCGGTGACGACGCCGGCGCGGGCGAGGCCGCCAACATGGCCAAGTACGCGGCGGGCGAGGCCTGCGTGCGGGCCGTCGACCAGGCCGTGCACACCCTCGGCGGCAACGGCCTCACCCGGGAGTTCGGGCTCGCCTCGCTGATCACCGCCGCCCGCGTGGCCCGCATCGCCCCGGTGAGCCGGGAGATGATCCTCAACTACGTCTCCCACCAGAGCCTCGGGCTGCCCAAGTCGTACTGAGCGCCCCGCGTGAGGAGGAACCGTGTTCCGCAGCGAGTACGCAGACGTCCCGCCCGTAGAACTCCCCATCCACGACGCCGTCCTGGGCCACGCCGCCGCCTTCGGCGACCGGCCCGCCCTGATCGACGGCACGGACGGCACCACCCTCACGTACGAGCAGGTGGACCGGTTCCACCGGCGCCTCGCCGCCGCCCTCGCCGACAGCGGCGTGCGCAAGGGCGACGTCCTCGCCCTGCACAGCCCCAACACCGTCGCCTTCCCGCCCGCGTTCTACGCCGCCACCCGCGCCGGCGCCACCGTCACCACCGCGCACCCGCTCGCCACCGCCGAGGAGTTCGCCCGGCAACTGCGCGACAGCGCGGCCCGCTGGATCGTCACCGTCTCCCCGCTGCTGCCCACCGCCCGCCGGGCCGCCGAACTCGCGGGCGGTGTACGGGAGATCCTGGTGTGCGACAGCGCGCCCGGCCACCGCTCGCTGACCGCCCTGCTCGCCACCACCGCCCCCGAACCCCGGATCGCCGTCGACCCGGCCGAGGACATCGCCGTGCTGCCGTACTCCTCCGGCACCACCGGCACCCCGAAGGGCGTGATGCTCACCCACCGGCAGATCGCCACCAACCTCGCCCAGCTGGAGTCCGCCGTCCCGGCCGGCCCCGGCGACCGCGTCCTCGCCGTCCTGCCGTTCTTCCACATCTACGGCCTCACCGCGCTGATGAACGCGCCCCTGCGCAAGGGCGCCACCGTCGTCGTCCTGCCCCGCTTCGAGCTGGAGACCTTCCTCGCCGCCATCGAGGAACACCGCATCACCGGCCTGTACGTGGCCCCGCCGATCGTCCTCGCCCTCGCCAAGCACCCCGCGGTCGGCCGCTACGACCTCTCCTCGCTGGAGTACGTCATCAGCGCCGCCGCCCCGCTGGACGCCCGGCTCGCCCGGGCCTGTTCCGATCGGCTCGGCCTGCCCCCGATCGGCCAGGCCTACGGCATGACGGAACTGTCACCCGGCACCCATGTCGTCCCCCTGGACCGGCTGCGCGAGGCCCCCGCCGGCACGGTCGGCCGGCTGGTGGCCGGCACCGAGATGCGGATCGTCTCCCTGGACGAGCCCCGCCGGGACCTCGGCCCCGGCGAGGAGGGCGAGATCCTCATCCGCGGCCCCCAGGTGATGAAGGGCTACCTCGGCCGCCCGGACGCCACCGCCGCCCTGATCGACCCCGACGGCTGGCTGCACACCGGGGACGTCGGCCACACCGACGAGGACGGCTGGCTGTTCGTCGTGGACCGGGTGAAGGAACTCATCAAGTACAAGGGCTACCAAGTGGCCCCCGCCGAACTGGAGGCCCTGCTGCTCACCCACCCCGGCATCGCCGACGCCGCCGTGATCGGCGCCCGCGACGGCGAGGGCAACGAGATCCCGCACGCCTTCGTCGTCCGCCGCCCCGGCGCCGACGGCCCGACCGAGGACGAGGTCCTCGGGTTCGTCGCCGCACGCGTGGCCCCGTACAAACGCGTCCGCCGGATCACCTTCACCACCGCCGTGCCCCGTGCCGCCTCCGGCAAGATCCTGCGCCGCCGGCTCAGGGAGCAGGCATGACCGGCCGGCGGACCGAGGGAGCACCCGTGACCGAGCCCACCGCGCCGATCGGCCGCAGCCGCGCGCGAGCCGTGGAAACCCTCAGCCTCGACGCCACCGGGACCCGCAACGCGCTGTCCGCGGCCCTCGTCGCCCGGCTCGCCGACGCCCTGGCCGACTGCGGCGAGGACCCGGAGGTGCGGGCCGTGGTCCTCACCCACACCGGTACGACGTTCTGCGCCGGCGCCGACCTCGGCGACCCGCCCGATCCCAACGCCCTGGTGGCGCTGCTGCGGCGGATCGTGGAGCTGCCCAAACCGGTCGTCGCCCGGGTCACCGGCCATGTCCGCGCCGGCGGCCTCGGCCTGCTCGCCGCCTGCGACATCGCCGCCGCCTCCGCCGCGGCCACCTTCGCCTTCACCGAGGTGCGCATCGGCGTCGCCCCCGCCGTGATCTCCCTGCCGGTGCTCCCGCGCGCCGACCCCCGCGCCGTCGCCCGCTACTACCTCACCGGAGAACGCTTCGGCCCGGCCGAGGCCGTGCGCCTGGGCCTGCTGACGGCGACGGCCGACGACGTGGACGACGCCCTCGCCCCCGTCCTGGACGGCCTGCGCCGCGCCTCCCCCGAGGCCCTGGCCGAGACGAAGCGGCTGCTCACGGCTAGGGTGCTGGAGACATTCGACCGGGACGCGGCCGAACTGACCGCGCTGACGGCCCGGCTGTTCTCCTCCGGCCAGGCCCGGGAGGGGATGACGGCCTTCCTGGAAAGACGTGAGGCGGCATGGGTGGTGTGAGGACGACCGAACGCGAGCGCGTGCCCAAGCAGGACCGCAGCCGGGCCACCCGGCAGCGGCTCCTGGAGGCCGCCGTGGCCTGCCTGGCCGAGCACGGCTGGGCGGGCTCCACGGTCGCCGTCGTCGCCGAGCGCGCCGGCGTCTCCCGGGGCGCGGCCCAGCACCACTTCCCGACCCGGGAAGACCTCTTCACCGCGGCCGTCGAGTACGTCTCCGAGGAACGCTCGCTGGCGCTGCGGGCCCTGTTCCCGGACGGCCCCGCCGACCGCCGGGCCGTCGTCGCCGCGCTCGTCGACCTCTACACCGGCCCGCTCTTCCGCGCCGCGCTGCACCTGTGGGTCGCCGCCGGCGACGAGGAACAGCTGCGCCCGCGCGTCACCGAACTGGAGGCCCGGGTGGGCCGGGAGACCCACCGGATAGCCGTCGACCTCCTCGGCGCCGACGAGTCCCGCCCCGGCGTCCGCGAGACCGTCCAGGGCCTGCTGGACATGGCCCGCGGCCTGGGTCTGGCCAACCTCCTCACCGACGACACCGCCCGCCGCGAACGGGTCGTCGCCCAGTGGGCGGCGCTGCTGGAGACCGCGCTGGGCTGAGCGGGCCGCCACGACGGGACCGCTCGCGCAGCGCGTTACCCTTGGCCCATGCTTCCGATGCTCGTCCGCCGCCGCCACGTGGACTACGTGCGCGTCACGAGCACGGGCTGTCCGCGCCTCTGCGCCTGACAGCCCCCGCATCTCCTCCTCTCCACCCTTTTCCGGCACCCGGGGGCCGCTCGTACCCCTCGGCGGCCACCCGTGCCCCGTACACCCGCGGACGCACCATGACCACGCACACAGCGACGTCGTACGACCAGCTTCCGATCATCGACCTGTCGGCCGCCGACCGCGGTCCCCAGGCCCGCGCCCTGCTCCACGCCCAGCTGCACAGCGCCGCCCACGACGTCGGCTTCTTCCAGCTCGTCGGGCACGGCGTGACGCGGGCCGAGACGGACGCGCTGCTCACCGCCATGCGCGCCTTCTTCGCCCTCCCCGAGGCCGACCGGCTCGCCCTCGACAACGTCAACTCCCCGCACTTCAGGGGCTACACCCGCACCGGTGACGAGCGCACCGGCGGCGCCCGCGACTGGCGCGACCAGCTCGACATCGGCGCCGAACGCCCCGCCCGGATCCCCGGAGCGGGCGAGCCGCCGTACTGGTGGCTCCAGGGCCCCAACCAGTGGCCCGCCGCCCTGCCCGGGCTGCGCACCGCGGCCCTCGCCTGGATCGACCGGCTCAGCGCGGTCGCCCACCGTCTGCTGCGCGAACTGCTGACCGCCATCGGCGCCCCGGCCGGCTTCTACGACCCGGTCTTCGGCGAGCACGCCCACCCGCACCTCAAGCTCGTGCGCTACCCCGGCAGCGCGGCCGACGGCACCGACCAGGGCGTCGGCGCCCACAAGGACTACGGCTTCCTCACCCTGCTCCTCCAGGACACGGTCGGCGGCCTCCAGGTCCGGCGCGAGGACGGCCGCTTCCACGACGTACCGCCCTTGGAGGGTGCCTTCGTCGTCAACCTCGGCGAGCTGCTGGAGGTGGCGACCAACGGCTATCTGCTGGCCACCAACCACCGCGTCGTCAGCCCGCCCGGCGCCACCGAGCGCTACTCCGTGCCGTTCTTCTACAACCCCCGCCTGGACGCGCGGATCGCCCCCCTGCCGTTCCCGTACGCCACCGCGGCCCCCGGCGTCACCACCGACCCGGCGAACCCCCTGTACGCCGAGTACGGCTACAACGAACTCAAGGGAAAGCTGAGGGCCCACCCGCTGGTCGCGGAGCGCCACCACGGGAACCTGCTGGTGCCCGCCTGACCGGCGCCCCGGGACGCGCGGCCCGGGGCGCGGGGCACCGGCTCAGTGGGCGATGTCCCCGAAGCCCTCGATGTCCCGGGGGCTGCGCGGCCCCGGCCCCACGTACCGCGCCGACGGCCGCACCAGCCGCCCGGTCCGCTTCTGCTCCAGGATGTGCGCGGACCACCCCGCGGTGCGGGCGCACGTGAACATGGACGTGAACATGTGCGCCGGCACCTCGGCGAAGTCCAGCACGATCGCGGCCCAGAACTCCACGTTCGTGGCCAGCACCCGGTCCGGCCGCCGGTTGTGCAGCTCCTCCAGCGCGGCCTTCTCCAGCGCCTCGGCCACCTCGAACCGCGGCGCGCCCAGCTCCCGCGCCGTACGCCGCAGCACCCGGGCCCGCGGGTCCTCGGCCCGGTAGACCCGGTGCCCGAAGCCCATCAGCCGCTCGCCGCGGTCCAGGGCCCCCTTGACGTACGCCTCCGCGTCACCCGTGCGCTCGATCTCCTCGATCATCCCGAGCACCCGCGAGGGCGCCCCGCCGTGCAGCGGACCGGACATGGCGCCCACCGCGCCCGACAGGGCGGCGGCGACATCGGCGCCCGTGGAGGCGATGACCCGGGCGGTGAAGGTGGAGGCGTTCATGCCGTGCTCGGCGGCGGACGTCCAGTAGGCGTCCACGGCCGCCACGTGCCGGGGGTCCGGCTCACCGCGCCAGCGGATCATGAACCGCTCCACCACCGAGTGGGCCTTGTCGATCTCCCGCTGCGGCACCATCGGCAGCCCCTGCCCGCGCGCGGACTGGGCGACGTAGGACAGGGCCATGACCGCGGCCCGGGCGAGGTCCTCGCGGGCCTGCCGCACGTCGATGTCGAGCAGCGGACGCAGTCCCCACACGGGGGCGAGCATGGCGAGCGCCGACTGCACGTCCACCCGGATGTCCCCGGAGTGCACCGGGATCGGGAACGGTTCGGCGGGCGGCAGACCGGGGTTGAAGGCGCCGTCGACCAGCAGCCCCCACACATTGCCGAACGAGACGTGACCGACCAGGTCCTCGATGTCGACGCCCCGGTAGCGCAGGGCGCCGCCCTCCTTGTCCGGTTCGGCGATCTCCGTCTCGAACGCGACGACTCCTTCGAGCCCGGGTACGAAATCGGACATCAGGCGGCTCCTCGTGAAGTGTGGACGGCGGTCACCCCGGTGATGCCCCGATGCGCCGGCGGTCACGCGGGGTGAATCCCACCGCAAGGGAGCAGCACGATAACGCCCGGTGCCAGGGTTGGGGAGACCACGCGACACCCCGTGCCATACCCGTTCTATACGGCAAGATGACCGCGTGACCGATCGCGACCCGCTTCCGGACCCCGTTCTCGACCCCGCTGCCATGCGCAAGCAGTACCGGGCGGACGGCCTCGCCGAGGAGGACCTCGCCACCCATCCGATGGACCAGTTCGCCCGCTGGTTCGAGGACGCCGCCCGCGCCGCCCTGCACGGCACGCTCTACGAGCCCAACGCCATGGTCGTCTCCACGGTGGACGCGGCCGGCCGCCCCAGCTCCCGCACGGTCCTGATGAAGCAGTACGACACCGAGGGCTTCGTCTTCTACACCAACTACGGCTCCCGCAAGGCGCTCGACCTCGCGGGCAACCCGCACGTCGCGCTGCTCTTCCCGTGGCACCCGCTCGCCCGCCAGGTCGTCGTCACCGGCACCGCCCGGCGCACCGGCCGCGACGAGACGGCGGCCTACTTCCGCACCCGCCCGCACGGCTCCCAGCTGGGCGCCTGGGCCAGCACCCAGTCCGCGGTGATCGACTCCCGCTCCGAACTGGACGCCGCCTACGCCGAACTGGAGGCCCGTTATCCGGAGGGCGAACGGGTCCCGGTGCCCCCGCACTGGGGCGGCTTCCGGGTCGCCCCCGAGACGATCGAGTTCTGGCAGGGCCGCGCCAACCGCCTCCACGACCGCCTGCGCTACACCGCCCGGCCGGACGGCACCTGGTCGGTGGAACGCCTCGGCCCCTGACCCGGGGCCCCGGGAAGGGGTGCGTGGGACACGCGCCCGAAAACCCCGAAAACGCAGACGACCCGCGGGCTGGGTTCCTCAAGGAGGAGCCGGCCGGACGTACCGGCAGCCCGCGGGTCGGGTGACTGCTTGGGATTGGGCCGGCTGCGCGCATCTCTCGCGCGCTGGTCCGGCACCGCACATGCCGTGGTGTCGGGCCGCTAGCCCGCAGCCACCTCACGCGTCCGGTTCTCATACATCTGCCGAACCACCTCCCTTCTCGTGTACCGACAGCCTAAGAAGGACCCGGGACGCACTCAACTGTTTTTTCTTGCGGGAACAGGGTGTGGGCTGGGTCACGTTCCAGTTGAATGAGGTCCAGTGAGGGAACCGGGCGCCGTATGTACAGGCGCGGACGCAGTCTCCAGGGGGTCGAGGTGAGTGCTTCGCGGCGGAGTGGGGCCACGGACGAGCTGGGGCCGGACGAGCCCGGTGAGCCGGGCTCCGATCTGCTGGCCGCACTGCTCGACGGGATGGACGCGGCCCTGTGCGCGTTCGACGCCGACGGGGTCGTCACGCACTGGAACCGGGAGGCCGAGCGGATCCTCGGCTGGACGGCCGCCGAGGCCGTCGGGCGGCACGGGTTCACCGGCTGGGCGGTGCGCAGCGCCGACGCCGAGGAGGTGCAGGCCCGGCTGATGTCGGCGATGCACGCCCCGGGCCGCCAGGTGCACGAGTTCGCGCTGGTCACCAAGGACGGCGGGCGGGTGCTCGTGCGCACCCAGTCGGCCGCCGTGCGCGGGCCCGACGGGAAACCGGCGGGCGTGTACTGCGCGTTCAGCGAGGTGCACGCGCAGATCGACCTGGAGCGGTCCATCGCGCTGAGCGAGGCCCTGTTCGAGGACGCCGCCTGGGGAGTCGTCCTCGTCGACGCCGATCTGCGGCCCGCCGTGGTCAACGCCTACGCGGCGCGGGCGCTGGGCGTCGGGCGGACCTCGGCGCTGGGCCGGCCGCTCGGCGAACTGCTCACCCAGGGCGCGCAGGAACTGGAGGGCGCGCTGACGCACGTCCTGGCCGAGGGCGCGCCGCCCGCCCCCGCCGAGATGTGGGTGGCCGTGCGCACCCCCGACGGCGAGCGGCGGCGCTGCTGGCGCAACGGGTTCCTGCGGCTGGCCTCGCCGCTCGCCGAGGAGCCGGTGCCGCTCGGCGTCGGCTGGCTGTTCCAGGACGTCACCGAGGCCAGGCAGGACCAGCAGGAGGCGGCCCTGCTGCGGTTCCGGTCGAACCAGCTGCACCGCGCGGCCCGGGCCGCCGCCGAGTGCGAGGATCCGGCGGAGGCGGCCGTCGTCCACCTGGACTTCGCCCTCGCCGGGTTCGCCGACCACGCCCTGGTCGACCGGCTCGCGGACGGCCCGCGCGCGGAGGGCGAGGGGGAACCGGAGCCGGTCCGGCTGGTCCGGCTCGCCGCCACGCCCGCCGGCGCGCCGGGGCCGAGCCTGCTGACGGGCGCGGCCGGGCTGCCCGTGCGCTACCCCGAGGGGCACCCGGCGCAGCAGTGCGTGCGGCGGGCCGGGACCGTGCGCGCGGACGCCGGTGAGCTGCCGGCCGAGCGGGCCCGGGAATGGGCGCTGGAGCGCCAGTGGCCCGGCGACGCGGTGCACGCGCTGTGCGCGGTGCTGCGCAGCCGGGGGCGGACGCTGGGCGTGGTGACCTTCCTGCGCGGCGCCGGCCGCAGCCGCTTCGAGCGGGCCGACATCGCCTACGCCGAGGACGTCGCCGTACGGATCGCCGCGGCCCTGGACCTGGCGGACGCCGCGCGGGAGCGGTAGGCGCCCGCGGCGCGGTCAGCGGCGGTAGAAGATCCGGTCGCCGTACCGCGTCATCACCCGGCCGTTCCACTCGTGCCCGCCGTCGACGTTGCCGGAGCGCAGCAGCGGCGGTTCGATGCCGCGGTCGGCGAGCGCGGCGGCGGTGGTCGCCATGACGGCCTGGAGCAGCGCGGTGGTGACGACCGTGGAGGCGGGCGCGAAGGGCGCCGGGATGGTGTCCAGGGTGAGTTCCGCGTCCCCTACGGCGATCTTGGAGTCCAGGACGATGTCGCAGTGGTCCTTCAGGAAGGTGCCCGAGGAGTGCCGGGAGGTGGTCTCGGCCGCGTACGCCACCGAGGTCACGCCGATGACCTTCAGGCCGCGGGCGCGGGCGCCCAGGGCCATCTCCACGGGAAGGGCGTTGCGCCCGGAGAGGGAGACGATCACCAGGGCGTCCCCGGCGCGCAGCGGTGAGGTGTCCAGGACGGCGCCGGCCAGGCCGTCGACCCGTTCGAGGGCGGAGCCGAGGGTGGCCGGGGTGACGTCGACACCGACGACGCCGGGGACGGCGAGCAGGTTCATCAGGGCGAGGCCGCCCGCGCGGTAGACGACGTCCTGGGCGGCCAGCGAGGAGTGCCCCGCGCCGAACGCGAACAGGCGGCCGCCGGCCGCGACCGTGTCGGCGAGCAGGGCGGCGGCCGCGTCGATCGCGTCGGCCTCCTCGTCGCGGACCCGTTGCAGCAGGCCGATGGCGGCGTCGAAGAACAGGTCGGCAGGCGTGCCGTCGCTCATGCGGTGCCCCTTCGCAGCGTCTGTGTCGCGGATCACGGTGCGGTCTGGACCAGCGCGGTGTCAATACGGCCGGGGCAGGTTCGGCCGGGTCCCGGCGCCGTACCGCCCGGCACTCGCGCGGCCGGCCTTCCGAACCCGCCTCGGGCGCCCGTCACGGCCCGTGCCGCACGGCCGCCCCGGCGGCCGTCCGTACGCCCCTTCGTGACGGCCCCGTTTCCCCGGTGCCGCACGCTTGTCAGCGGGATCCGGCAGAATTGATGTCCAGGGGGGCCGCGCACGCGCCGGGCTGCCGGCAGAGGTAATCGAGGGGCACGTATGTCCGGACTGATCGACACCACGGAGATGTATCTCCGCACCATCCTCGAACTCGAAGAGGAAGGCGTCGTCCCCATGCGCGCCCGCATCGCGGAGCGGCTGGACCAGAGCGGGCCGACGGTGAGCCAGACGGTGGCGCGGATGGAGCGCGACGGTCTGGTGTCTGTGGCCAGCGACCGGCACCTGGAGCTCACGGAGGAGGGGCGCCGGCTGGCGACGCGCGTGATGCGCAAGCACCGCCTGGCCGAATGCCTGCTCGTCGACGTGATCGGGCTGGAGTGGGAGCAGGTGCACGCGGAGGCGTGCCGCTGGGAGCACGTGATGAGCGAGGCCGTGGAGCGGCGGGTGCTGGAGCTGCTGCGGCACCCCACCGAGTCGCCGTACGGCAACCCCATCCCGGGCCTGGAGGAGCTGGGGGAGAAGGACGGCGCGGACCCGTTCCTGGACGAGGGCATGGTCTCGCTGGCCGATCTGGACGCGGGGACGGACGGCAAGACGGTCGTCGTCCGCCGGATCGGGGAGCCGATCCAGACGGACGCGCAGCTGATGTACACCCTGCGCCGGGCGGGCGTGCAGCCCGGTTCGGTGGTGAGCGTGACGGAGTCGCCCGGCGGTGTGCTGGTGGGCAGCGGCGGCGAGGCGGCCGAGCTGGAGGCGGACGTCGCCTCCCATGTGTTCGTGGCCAAGCGCTGAGGCGGGGACGGGACGGGCAGGGGCCCCGGCGCCGTGCGGCGCCGGGGCCTCGTCCTCCCCTGTGCTGACCCGGAGCCCCGAGCTCTCAGGGTCATCCCCCACGGACCGGCTTTTCCCCGAGCGGTCCGCCTCCTGACAGAAAGATCCCCTCACACACGGCGATCATTCATCACGCCATGTCACTCAAATGAGGGGTGTTGTTCGCGAAAACAGAGCTTTCGAGTCTCTGTTCGACGAAGAGGGCGGGCCGGCTAGCGGTCCCGTCCGCACGCGTAGGCCAGCGCCGGGATCAGCTCCTCCGCGTCCGGCAGCCAGCGGTTCGCCGGGGTCGGCCGCCGGGCCCACTGCACGGCGCCCCGCGACCCGAACCGGGTGGGCGGCGCCGCGACGTACGCGCCCTCGCCCAGCGCCACCAGGTCCAGTGACGGCGGCGACCAGCCCAGCTTCCGCACCAGCGACGCCGCCTTCGCCGACGCCCCCGGCAGCACGAGGAACTGCATCCGCCGGTCCGGGGACAGCGCGACCGGCCCGAGCGCCAGCCGCATCCGCTCCATCCGGGCGAGCGCGAGGAACCCGGCGCTCTCCGGCACGGACAGCGCCTCGAACGTCCGGCCCGTCGGCAGCAGGATCGACGCCGTCGGCTGCTGCTGCCACATCCGGCGCGCGACGGTCGCGCTGCCGGTCGCCAGGGTCGCCCAGTCGGGGCGCGCGGGGTGCGCACCCGGCGCAGGGCAGGCGGCCTCACCACAAGAGCAGCGCTGCGTGCCGTCGGCGGTCTCCAGCCAGGTGCCCGGCACGACGTCCCAGTGCCGTTCCTCGGCGTAGCGCACGGCGGTCTCCAGCAGCGATGTCCCGCGCTGCCGCGGAATCCGGCCTGCCGTCTGAGTGTCCTGGGCGCCCGCGATCGTCTCTTCCACGCCCCACTCAACTCCCGTGTCCACCTGGAGTTACGGCCCAGGGCGCGCGCGGGGAGGAGCATCGGTCCGGCGGTCGGGGCGCATGGAGGCACGGTCGGGGGCGCGCGCGAGGAAGCGGGGCGTGGGCGGGGTAGCCAGGGAGTGGGCCGGCGTCCTCCATTACTTCCGGCAAACCGCATATGTCGCGCATTGACGGTATGTCTACTGGGCAGTGATCGTCCCGTCCGGGTCGACCGGGACGGAGCCCCGGGCTCCGCAGGGTCGCACCACACACTCCAGGGGACCGCAACGCAGGGGGTAAGCACATGGCCGCAAGGCCTCTCGTCGCGAGGCAGCCGAACGAACGGCTGCAGGCACTCATCCAGGAAGCGGGGTGCTCGAACGCCGGGCTGGCCCGGCGGGTCAACATGTGCGGCGCCGAGCACGGCCTCGACCTGCGCTACGACAAGACGTCCGTGGCCCGCTGGCTGCGCGGCCAGCAGCCACGGGGCCGGGCCCCGGCGATCATCGCCGAGGCGCTCGGCCGCAAGCTGGGCCGTACGGTCACGATCGACGAGATCGGCATGGCCAACGGCAAGAACCTCGCCTCGGGGGTCGGCCTCCAGTTCTCGCCGACGGTACTGGGAGCCATCGAGCAGGTCTGCGAGCTGTGGCGCAGCGACGTGGGGCGCCGGGACTTCCTGTCCGGCTCCTCCGTCGCCGCCTCCGCGCTGGTCGAGCCCAGCCGGGACTGGCTGATCTCGGCGCCGGACACCCAGGTGGCCCGGCAGGCGGGCCCGCGCGTGGGCCAGGCCGACGTGGCCGCCGTACGGTCCATGACCCAGGCGCTGGTGGAACTCGACCACCAGTACGGCAGCGGGCACGTCCGCCCGGTCGTCGTGCACTACCTCAACAGCGTGGTGTCCGGGCTGCTCGCGGGGTCCTACCGCGAGGCGGTCGGCCGCGATCTGTTCGCCGCCGTCGCCCGGCTGACCGAACTGGCCGGGTACATGGCCGTCGACACGGGCCAGCCCGGCCTGGCCCAGCGGTACTACATCCAGTCGCTGCGCCTCGCACAGGCCGCAGGTGACCGCGGATACGGCGGGTACGTCCTGGCCGCCTCCATGAGTCACCTCGCCGCGCAGCTCGGAAACCCGCGCGAGATCGCCCAGTTGGCGCGGGCGGCGCAGGAGGGAGCGCGCGGGCACGTCACCCCGCGCGCGGAGGCGATGTTCCACGCCGCCGAGGCGCGCGGGCACGCCCTGCTCGGCGACGCGCGCGCGGCACAGGCGGCCGGCGGGCGGGCGGTGGCGGCGCTGGACCGCGCGGACGACGCCGACGGGGACGACCCGGTGTGGATCGCCCACTTCGACCAGGCCTATCTCGCCGACGAGCTGGCGCACTGCCACCGCGACCTCGGGCAGCCCGAGCAGGCGGCGCGCTACGCCGAGCAGTCGCTGGCCGGGCATCCCGCCGCCCGGGCCCGCCGCCGCGCCATCGGCTATGTGCTGCTCGCCACGGCCCAGGTGCAGCAGCGCGAGGTCGAACAGGCCTGCAACACCGGCATGAAAGCGGTGGAGTTGCTGGAGACGCTGCGCTCCAACCGGGGTGCCGAGTACCTGGACGACCTCCAGCAGCGCCTGGAGCCGTTCCGGGAGGAGGCGGTGGTACGGGAGTTCGGGGCGCGCCTCGAACTCCAGCAGGCCGCGTGAACACCGGCCCCGCGCGCCCACCGCGTCGCGGGGCGGTGTCGTCGTCACCGTCACGGCGGGAAAGGCCACGCCCTGAGCTGCGTGGCACCTGCCTCGGGGGACCCGGTAGCGTGTGCCGACGATTCACAAGGTCCCCCATTAGTAGGAGTCCCGGTGACGCAGAGTGGACAGGGCGAGGAGCCGTCGGCGCGGCCCGCGCGCGAAGGCATCGTGCTGCCCTCCGACGGAGGCGAGCCCCTGCTGCCGGGCACGACCGCGCCGCCCGGGCCCGCCGCCCCGGCCGGCGGCCAGGGCTGGGACGGCTCCTGGGGGCCGGGACGGCAGGCGCCGGGGCAGGACCAGGGCCTGCCCCCGGCGGCGGCCCCCCAGTGGACCGGCCCCGGGCAGTCCCCGTCCGCGGGCCCCGGCCCGCTGCCCCCGGAGGGCGCCCCGGCCCCGTCGTACGGCGGCCAGGCGCCCGGGTACGGCTATCCCCACGCCGGCCGGCCCGGCCCCGACGCCTACGGCGCGCCCGCGCAGCCCGCCTACGGCGCGCCCGGCCCGTACCAGCAGCCCCAGCCGCCGTACCCGGGACAGCAGAACCAGCAGCCGTACCCGGGACAGCAGAACCAGCAGCCGTACCAGGAACAGCAGCCCCAGCCGCCGTACCAGGGGCAGCCGTATCCGGCGGCGCCCGCCGCGCCGCTGCCGCCCGCCGCGGGGGCCCCGCTGCCGCCGCCGGCCGACGCCGCGACGCAGTACCTCCCGCCGGTTCCGGCCCAGGGCGGCGACGAGGGCGCCACCCAGTACATCCCGCCCGTGCAGGCCGCACCGGCCGACGGCGCCACGCAGTACATACCGCCCGTCACCCCGGGGCCCGGCGGCCCCGGCGCCGACGCGGCCACCCAGTACATCCCGCCGGTGGCCGCGAGCGCGCTGCCGCCGGAGTCGGGTGCCGAGGAGACCCGCTACCTCGGCCGGGCGTCCCGGCAGCCGGGGCCCGCGCCCTCCGACGCCGAGGCCACGCAGTACATCCCGCCCTACGCCGCCGAGACCCAGATCCAGGCGCCGGTGCCGGCGCAGGGCGCGGACCGGCAGCCGCCCGCCGAGTTCGACAACCTCTTCCGCGGCGGGCCCGCGGGCGGGGACGGCCCGGCCGGCTCCACCCAGCAGCTCCCGCGCGTCGAGCAGCCGGACGCCTACCCCGGCGCGGCGCCGCCGCCGTACCGCGCGGCGCGGCCGTCGTACGACGAGGACGGGCCGGCCGAGGGCGGCGGGCGGCGCGGCGGCCGGTCGCGGGTGCCGCTGATCGCCGCGGCCGCCGTGGGCCTGATCGTGGTGGGCGTGGGCGCCGGCGCCCTGCTCGGCGCCGGCGGCGGGGGCACGGACGGCGACACGGCCGGGGACGACAAGCCGGTCACCGCCGCGTCGGCGACCCCCTCGGCCCCCGCCTCGCCCACCGTCGACCCCGCCCGGCAGCAGGCGGTCGAGCTGGACAAGCTGCTCGCGGACAGCGGCAGCAGCCGGGCCGCGGTGATCCAGGCGGTCGCCGACGTCCGCACGTGCGACAACCTCGACCGGGCCGCCGCCGATCTGCGGGACGCGGCCCGGCAGCGCGGCGAGCTGGTCACCCGGCTGAACAAGCTGCCCACGGACAAGCTGCCCGCGCAGGGCCCGCTCAGGGACGCGCTGACCAGGGCCTGGCAGGCGTCCGCCGCGGCCGACAACCACTACGCGGCCTGGGCCGACCAGGCCAAGGGGCGCAAGGGCTGCCACAAGGGCCAGGCCCGCTCCACCGGCGAGACCCAGGCGGGCAACCGGGAGAGCAAGACCGCGACCGAGCAGAAGGGCAAGGCCGCGCCGCTGTGGAACGCGATCGCCCGGCAGTACGGCCTGACCGAGCGCCAGCCCACCCAGCTGTGAACCGCGTGACGGGTCCCGGCGCCGGGGCCCGTCACGCCACGTCGGCCCGCTCCAGCACCGGGGTCATGTCGGCGACGCCGTTCCTGTCGCCGATGCGCTGCCCGGCCGCGACCAGCCGGCCGTCCCGGACCACCTGGAGGGTGACGTCCGCGTTGACCAGCCGCGGGAAGCCGACCGAGGCGAGCCGGCCCGCGTAGGGCCAGCTCAGGGTCGGGGTCAGGCCGTTGGTGGAGATCCGCAGGCCGTCGTTGAGGGTGCGCCGCACGGTGTCGGCGCTCACCTCGCCGTCGCCGATCCTCTCCAGGACGGCCCGCAGCACGGTGTAGGCGATCCACGTGGTCTGCACCCCGGCGTCGGCGGGGTCGATGCGGTCGTCGTCGAAGGCCGCCTCGCTGATCACCTTCTTCATCGGGCCCCAGCGCGGATCGGAGGCGGCCGGGTACCAGCCGGTGACGTACGCCCCCTCGTACGGCCCGGACGCCCCGCCCGTGGCGTTGATCACCGTCTGGTCGACGCTGCCGAGCACGGTGGCCGTGCGCACGTCCGGGTGGTTCGCGCGGGCCCGTCGGAAGGAGTCCATGAAGGTGTTCGTGCGGTCGCCGAGCGCGGGCACCACACAGCCCTCGCGGGCCGGGTCCCCGGTCGCGTGGCGCAGCGCCCGGTCCGCCTGGCCGCCGTACTCGGTGGCGTCCTCGGCGGCGAGCTGGTCGCCGGCGTCCGCGTGCCCGCCGGCCTTCAGGCCCGCGTCGAGCAGCACCGGCAACTGGTCGCCGGCGATGCTGTCGGGGCGGACCAGGGCGACGTTTCCGCAGCCCGCCGCGAGGGCTCTGCCGAGGCCGGCCAGCAGGGCGGGCTGGCCGCCGTTGACCGGGTAGGACATGGAGCCGGTGAACTCGTCGTTGGTGACGCCGTAGCCGCCGATGTAGGGGATGCCGGCGCCCTCCAGCGGGGCGAGGTAGGAATCGCCGAACTGGCTGTAGGAGCCGACCACCGCGACCGCGTCCTCGGCCGCGGCCCGCTTCGCGCACCGTGCCGCGCCCACGCTGTCGTTGTGGTCGTTGCAGGTCAGCACCTTCAGCTCGCGGCCGTTGATGCCGCCGTGCGAGTTGACCCACTTCGCGTAGGCGAGGGCCATCGCGGGCATGCCGGGCTTGTTGGTCGCGTCGGTGTCCTGCGGGGCCCAGGTCATCACCGTGACCGGGTCGTCCCCGGAGCCCCCCGTGGCACCGGGGACGAGTCCGCACGCGGCGGTGAACGACGCGCACAGGGCCATGGCGCCCGCGGCGAGGGCGGCGGCCCGGGCGGGGCCGAGGAGGCGGGAAGAGGCGGGAAGGGTGGTGCGAGTGCGTCGCCTGCCGGTCATGCACCCGCACGATTCCCTCACACCGCTAACCCGGGAGTGACCCACGGTCAATGAAAGGTGACGCGGGGGTGAATTACGGGGTCCGCTGGGCCCGGGGCGGCGCGGAACGTACGATCGGTGACCGTGCAAGGTTCGGAGAACTCTTCCCGTCGCGGCCGCCGCTCCTCCACCATGGGCGGCATGCCCCTGAACGACATGCCGTGGTGGCGGTGGCGCAGCAATGTGCGCTCGGCGCTGCACATGCTCTCCGACCCGGTGTTCCAGCGCGAGGTCTGGCTGGCCGGCGTGGACGGCTACGGCGACGTCACGGACGCCGTGTACCGGCTGGTGGAGGACACCTGGCTGGACAACTGGTCGGCGGAGAAGTACGTCGGCACCATATTCCGGGACTCGCAGGAGGCGGCGCTCGTCGACACCGCCGTGCTGCGGGTGCTGCGGATCATGCACGAGGTCGGCCCGGACGCGCCGGTCGCCGCGTACCTGGACCACCCCTCCTGGCCGGACGCGGTGCGGGCGGCGCGGGACGCGCACGTGCGGATGTCGGTGAGCGACGGGGAGGACCCGGACACGGCGCCGAAGAGCCTTGAGGTCCTGCGGATCCTGACGCGTTCCGCTTAGCGGGCGGCGGCCCGGGCGGGGCGGCCGGTATGGGACCCTGTACTGCATGACCGATCAGTCCGCTTCCGCCGCCGCCCCGGCCGACCAGTACGTCCTGACGCTTTCCTGCCCGGACAAGCAGGGCATCGTGCACGCCGTGTCCAGCTATCTGTTCATGACCGGCTGCAACATCGAGGACAGCCAGCAGTTCGGCGACCACGACACGGGACTGTTCTTCATGCGCGTCCACTTCTCGGCCGAGGCGCCGGTGACGGTGGAGAAGCTGCGGGCGAGCTTCGCCGCGGTCGGCGACTCCTTCCACATGGACTGGCAGATCCACCGGGCCGACCAGAAGATGCGCATCCTGCTCATGGTCAGCAAGTTCGGGCACTGCCTGAACGACCTGCTGTTCCGGGCGCGGATCGGCGCGCTCCCGGTGGAGATCGTCGGTGTGGTGTCGAATCACACCGATTTTGCAGAGCTGGTGGGTTCGTACAACATTCCCTTCCACCACATCCCGGTCACCAAGGACACCAAGTCCGAGGCCGAGGCGAAGCTGCTGGAGCTGGTGCGCGAGGAGCGGATCGAACTGGTCGTGCTGGCCCGCTACATGCAGGTCCTCTCGGACGACCTGTGCAAGCAGCTCAGCGGCCGGATCATCAACATCCACCACTCGTTCCTGCCGAGCTTCAAGGGCGCGAAGCCGTACCACCAAGCGCACGCGCGGGGCGTGAAGCTGATCGGCGCGACGGCGCACTACGTCACCGCGGACCTGGACGAGGGGCCGATCATCGAGCAGGAGGTCGAGCGGGTCGGGCACGGTGTGACGCCGGACCAGCTGGTGGCCATCGGCCGCGACGTGGAGTGCCAGGCGCTCGCCCGGGCCGTCAAGTGGCACGCCGAGCGGCGCATCCTGCTCAACGGCCGCCGGACCGTGGTGTTCGCCTGAACCCGGGCGCCCCGGGCGGCCCTCACGGCTGCTCGGGCACCGTGAAGTAGCGGGCGAAGGCGGGGACGGCGTCCCGCTCGTCGATCCCGCCGTCGCCGTCGGTGTCGAGCGCGGCGGCGGCCGTCTCGGCGGCCCCGGCCGGCACGCGCAGGGCGCGCAGGACGCGGGCGGCGTCGGGGACGGTGATCCGGCCGTCGGCGTCCGTGTCGGCCACCGCCAGGGCCGCGTGCAGGAAGGGCCGGGCGATCTCGGCGAACCGGTCGGGGTTGTCGCGCAGCCGCTTGACCGCGCCGGTGACGAACTCCTGGCGGGTGATGCGCTGGTCGCCGTCCCGGTCGGCGATGCCGGCCATGCCCTGCCAGAACGCCTCCGCGCCGGCGTACAGCGCCTGGCCCGCGGCGGAGCGGGCGGGCACGGCGAACTCGGCGAGCAGCGCCTTGGCCGCCGCGTTGAAGTCCGCGCGGTCGATGTAGCCGTTGCCGTCCTGGTCGAAGCCGGCGAAGCGGGCGGCGATCCGGCGTTCGTACTCGGTGCTGACCATGTGGGGGGCCGCCTTACGTGTGCGTCGTACGTGTCGTACATGGGGGGTCCGCGGGACCGCGCGGGTCCGGGGGCCTGGCTGGGAGCGTACGACGCCGGTGGCCGCCGGATGGCGGAAAACCGACGACTGCACCAAGACCGGGGAAATTCCGCGACAACGCCGTGGCCGCGCCGGGGCGTCGTCCCGTCCGGCGGGCGCTCAGGCGGACAGCGGCCCGGCCTCGTCGGTGGTCGCGGAGTCGAGGTCGGGGTGGACGTCGAAGAGGCGGCGGACGCCGAGGGCGCCGAGCACCCGGTTGACGTGCGAGCCGTCGACGGCGCCCCGGTCCGGCAGGATCAGCCGCAGCCGGCCCTGGCAGGAGCGGATCAGCCGGCGGGCGGCGATGAGGACGCCGACCCCGCTGGAATCGCAGAAGAAGACGTCGGAGAGGTCCACGACGAGGCTGTGGTGTCCCTCGGCGACGGCGTCGTGCACGTGCTGGCGCAGCACCGGCGAGGTCATCAGGTCCAGTTCCCCGGACACCCGGAGCACGGCCCACTGGCCCTGTTCGACGCCGGTCACCTTGAATGCCACGGCCCTGCTCCTCCGCTCGCCGGATGTCCCGGAACCGCCCGGAAACGGAAGCAGTTCCTACGTTTCCTTTCGCGCGGCTGCCCACCGGCCGTTCCCTGAAACGTGAGGCCGCAAACGGGGGTTGATCGATAAGGGTCGTGTTTCAGTCATCAACGATCGAGTTCGATCAAGCAGGCTCAAGCCCTGCGTGAAGGTTGTGTGAAGAGGGCACTATCACGAGAAGGGGCTCCAGGGGCGCACATTGGCACAAAGGAGCGTGCCCTGTCAGAGTGCCCGACTACATTCGAGAGGACGGGGCCGGCCGGCCCGGTGGCCGGGCACGGCGAGGGGAGGGGACCGCGTGGGCAGGAACGACCTGTCGCCCCGGTGGGACCGCAAGATGCAGCAGCGGCTCGCCCGCGGCGAGGCGGCGGCCCTCGGCGAGATGTACGACCGGTTCGCCTCCCTGGTGCACCACCTCGCCCACCGCGTGCTGGACGACGAACCGGCCGCCGACGCCGTCACCCGCGAGGTCTTCGCCCACGTCTGGGAGCACCCCGAGGGCTACGACCCCAAGGAGGGCCCGCTGCGCTCCTGGCTCGCCGAGGTCACCCAGCGGGTCGCGGTGCGACGGCTGCGGGACCGCGCGGAACGGGAGCGGCCGCGGCACGAGGAACCGGAGAGCACGGTGCGCCGCGCCTCGGTCGCCGCCCGCGCCGACTACATCGTCCACTCCATGCCCGCCCCGCTGCGCGCCGCCCTGGACCTGGCCTACAACCAGCGCCGCGACTACCGCCAGACGGCGCGGGACCTCGGCGTCACCGAGGACGAGGCCCGCCGCCGGCTCCGCCTCGGCCTCCAGCTCCTGGCCACCGCCCACGACGCCGCCACCCCGCCGGGATACCGGGGTGCGGTGTGAGCGGCCCGGACCGCTTGGGGGCGACGCGCGGGAACGCCCACGGCGTCGCCGGCGACCACCGGGACGGGGAGGAGCCGGGGGAGCACCGGGAGAGCGGCTCCGGTGGCCGCCGCGACCCGGACGGTCCCGGTGGCCGCTTCGGGCCGCCGGGCGGTGCCGACCGGAGCGCCGGACGGTCCGGGGCCGTGCCCGGCCCGCGGATACCCACGCCCCGCGCCTCCGTGGAGGACAGCGGACTCGCGCTGACCGGCCTCGCCGACCTGGGGGACCTCGCACCCGTGCCACCGCTCGACCTGCCGCACGACGTACTGAAGTCGCTGCTCGGTGCCTGGGCGCTGGCCGCCTGCTCGGCCGCGGAGACGGCGGCCGTGGAGAACCACCTGGGCGGCTGCGGCTCCTGCGCCGACGAGGCCCGCCGGCTGCGCGAGGCGGTCGGCCTGCTGCACCAGCCGGAGAGCCTCGACCTGGACCCCGGCCTGCGCACCCGCGTCCTGGAGAGCTGTCTGCGGCGCCGGCCGCCGCGCATCCCGGTGCCCGACTGGGCCGCGCCGTACGACGCCGAGACCGCCCGGCTGGACGCGCTGCTCCAAGACTTCGGGAAGGCGGAGTGGGAGGCGCGGGTGGAACTGCGCTGGTTCGAGAACGACACCCCGGCGAGCCGTCGTACGACCGTCGCCGGGGTGATGGCGCACCTGCTCGCGGTGGACGGGCTGATCGCCGCCGCGCTCGGGCTCCCGGACCCGCTGGCCGGGCTCCCCGGCGCGGCGGACCAGGGCGCCCCGGGACCGGCCGGCCGCACGGAGGCGTACTGGCGGACCGCGCACCCGGCGCCCCCGCACGCGGTGCGCGGGCCCTGGCGGGAGCAGAGCCACGCGCTGGTGCGCACGGTGTCCTTCACCGGCGGCCACACCGGCGGACTGCCGGTTGCCTACGGCGACTTCACGCTGCCGCTGCACGACGCGATGCTGGACCGCGCCTTCGAGTGCTGGGTGCACGCCGAGGACATCGCCCAGGCGGTGGACTACCCGTACCCGGTGCCGACGCCCCGGCATCTGCACCGGATGATCGCCTTCGCGGCCCGCGTGCTGCCGACGGTGCTCGCCGGGCGCCGCCGCGCGGGCCTGTCCGAGCCGGGCCGCAGCACCCCGCACCTGGTGCCGGCCGGCGCGCCCGGCCGCAGTCTGCGGCTGGAGATCGAGGGCGACGCCGGCGGCGAGTGGCTGATCCCGCTGGACTCGCCGGCGGCCCGGGGCTCCGCGGAACTGGAGGTGGCCCATGTGGTGCTCGACGGCGTGGAGTTCTGCAGGCTCGCCGCGGGCCACGTGTCCCCGGAGGACGCCGCGGCGGGCCAGGACGGCGACCGCCGGGCGGTCCGCGACGTGCTGTACGCGGCGGCGAGCCTCAGCCGGATGTGACCGGAGGGGTCCGGTCGGGGGCGAGCGGCCTCAGAAGCGGCTGCCCGGGCCCGGCAGGTCCCGGGATCCCGGCAGGGGCAGCGGGAGCAGGCCGGTGCGCCCGGCCGCCTCCGGCGCGGCCTTGCAGGTGGTGTCCCCCGACGGCAGCTTGCCGGTGGTCAGGTAGGCCGTGGCCGTCTTGTCGGCGCACGACTTGGTGCCGTAGACGCCGTGCCCGACGCCCCCGGCGACCGTGACCATCTTCGCGCCCTTCATGGCGCGGCGCAGGCCCTGGCCGCTGGTCAGCGGCGTCTGGGGGTCCCACTCGTTCTGCAGGATCAGCGCGCGGACGGTGTTGTCCACCTTGGTGGTGCGCTCGCCGCCGGTCTTCCAGAAGGCGCACGGCTTGATGGAGGAGCCGAAGTCGCCGTACAGCGGGTACTTCTCCTTGTCCCGGATCGCGTCGGTGCGGTACCGCCCGGGGTCACGCGGCCAGTCGCGCTGGTCGGCGCACAGGACGGACCAGAAGGCGGCGTCGCCGTTGTCCTCGGGCGTGGCACGGGCGAACGACGGCGGGAGGGGCGCGGGCGTCCTGAGCCCCCGCCCGGCGGGCTTGCCCGCGGCGGCCTTCTTCAGCGAGACGATCCACTCGGCGCCGTCCCGCACGCTGAAGAACGTGGGACGGCTGAAGGAGCGGATGTCGTCCCCGGTCATCCGCATGCCGTCGAGGTCGATCGGCTTGCGGTCGGCCTGGGCGACCAGGTCGTAGAAGGTCTTGCGGACCGCCTCGGGCGTCGCGCCCAGCCGGTAGGCGGAGTGGTGGCGGGCGGTCCACTCGGTCCAGCGGGCGAAGGCGGGTTCGGCGCCCTCCGCCCAGACCTGGATCATGCCGCGCCAGACGCGGGCCGGGTCGACGGCGCTGTCCAGCACGAAGCGGTCGGTGCGCCCGGGGAACATCTGCGTGTAGACCGCGCCGAGGTAGGTGCCGTACGAGTACCCGAGGTAGGAGATCCTCTTCTCGCCGAGCACGGCGCGGATCACGTCCATGTCGCGGGCGGTGTTGCGGGTGGAGATGTGGCGGAGCTTGCCGCCCTGCCGGGCGTGGCACTTCTCGGCGACGGTCCGGGCCCACGCCACGTCCTTGGCGAACGTCGCCGCCTTGTAGGGGCGTTCCCAGTTCCGTTCGCTGTCGGTCAGGCCGCAGCCGACCGGGGAGCTCTCGCCGACGCCCCGGGGGTCGAAGCCGACGAGGTCGTAGGTGTTCTTCACGGACTTGGGCAGCTCGCCGCCCAGGAACAGGGGCATGTCGAGGCCGCTGCCGCCCGGCCCGCCCGGGTTGAGCAGGAGCACGCCCCGGTGGTCCTTCCTGGTGCTCGTCTTCCACCTGGATATCGCGAGGTCGAGCTTCTTGCCGCCCGGGCGGCTGTAGTCGAGCGGCACCTTGACCGTGGCGCACTGGAAGGCGGCCGGCGCGTCCGGGGCGCAGCGGTGCCACGCCGGCTTCTGCGTGAGGTACCGGCCGAGCGGGTCGGTGGCGGCGTAGGCCGTGGCCGTGGCCGTGGCCGGGAGGAGCACGGGAACCATGACGGCGGCGGCACCGGCCGCCAGCAGGGAGGCGGTTCTGCTGCTTCGCACGGGTGGAGGTCCTTCGGTCGGTGGACAGGGAACCCGTCCACCCTGTCGCGCGCGCGAGCCGGACGAATCCTCCCTGGCGGCGGGGTTTCTGACGCCTCGGTCGGAGACGGCGCCCGGCGAATGGTCCCGGAGTCGGACAACCGCGTCGCGCTTCCCGCCGTCTTGTCCAGGAGGTCGGAAAAAGCATCCGAGACCGGTGCTTGAGCCCGTCGCGCGGCGAAGCCTTGGCCCACGATGTTACGGATCGTGGCAATCGTTGGTTACGGAGCGTCGACAGCCGAGGGTGCCGTCCGCCGGAGTCGTCACGGTCCGCGAGCACCCGGCCGCTCGGGTACCGTGAGGGAGGGCGCGAGGGTCCGCGCACCCGGGTCCGGCCGGAGCCGCCCCCGGGGTGATGCCGGACCGCGCGGCGCCCGCCGCTGCTCGCACGGCGGTTGGGGCCGTGGCCCCGGGTTTGTTCGACTCGGCGTCAAGAGCGTCGCACAGTATCCCTCACACGTACTCCTTCGCGCGGGAATATGCCCGAAGCGCTTGTTGGCGTGACTGTCAGTCAACCATGCTGTGCAGTAAGGGAGTCACATTCCGTGACTCTCGGCTCTGGTCGTTGTCCTGGCCATGCAGAAAATGGCTACGATCGTGGCCCTCGTCGTGATCGTCGCCGCGGCGGACGCCGTGGCGCGCGGATGGCGTGGGGTCATGTGTCCGCCGGTTCGGATGGTGTGAGCGGTGCAGGTGCTTCGAGTGCAGCTGGAGATCCGGCCCGACCCCGCGGAGGTGGGGAGGGCCAGGCGGTGGGCCCGCTCGCGGCTGGCCGGGTCGGGGATAACGGCCGACGAGCCGCTGGCCGAGACCCTGATCCTGCTCGTCTCCGAACTGGTGACCAACGCCGTGGTGCACACGGGCCGGCCGGCCGTGCTGCGGCTCTGTCTGCCGTGCGCGGCCGCCGGGAGCGGCGCTGCGGCCGGGGCCGGCGCTGCGGCCGGGGGCGGCGCGTCGGACCCGGTGCGGGTGGAGGTCGCCGACACCAGCGACCGGGCGCCCCAACCCCGGTGCGCCGGCGACGACGCCACCGGTGGGCGGGGCCTCGCCCTCGTGGAGTGTCTCGCCGACCGCTGGGGCTGGAGCCCCGAGGGCGCCGGCAAGAGCATCTGGTGCGAACTGGACCGGTGTTCACCGCCCCGGCGGGGCGCGGCGCTGGCGTACGGAGGCGGACTGTCCGCGTACGAGGGGCTCGCCTTCGAAGCGGTGTAGCCGAGCGCCCGCCGCTCCTCACCGAACCGTCCCGCGCGCACCGGCGCCGCCGGTCACAGGACCGCCGCCGGTGCCACCGGCGTGCCCGTCGCACCGGCGAAGCGCCCGGCCGCCGCCGGCAGCCCGAACGCGCACCGGCCGCTTTCTCCACAGGCTGTGGACAACTTTCGGGATCCCGCCTCCGGGCCGCGGCATGCCCGTCTCCATCAGGCGCGGGGCGTGCGCGGGCGGCCCACGGATTCTCGGTCGCGGGCGGGAAGATCTCAAAAGCGAGCGTGTCGTCCGCGACCGCGCCCCCTCGCACACGTGGCCCACTCCGGGCGGCGCCCCGGCGCCCGGCTCCGGGCATCCGTCAGGGCGCGTGCGGTGACGGAACGTCAGAAGCGCGGGTACGGGCCCCGGTCACCGCCGACGGCGAAGGGGCGGGGCGGAGTTGTCCACAGGCTCCGGAAATGGGGGAGGCGGTTGTCGGTGCCGGCCCCTACCGTCGGGGCATGAGCTACCGCGATGTCCTCTCCCGGCGGGTCCTGACCTGGGCCGTGGTGGCCGTCGGCGCCCGGATGCCGGTGGCCATGGCCCCGCTGGCCCTGGTCTTCCTGGTCCGCGAGCGCCCCGGCGGCTACACGCTGGGCGCGGCCCTGGCCGCCGCCTACGTCCTCGGCGAGATCGTCGGCGCCCCCGTCCTCGGCATGCGCCTGGACCCCGCCCGGGCCCGTCCGCAGCTGGCCGCCGGCCTGGCCGCGGGCGCCGCCGGCTTCGCCGGCCTCGGGGCGTTCGCCGGCGCGCCCGCCGCGCCGCTCGCCGCCTTCGCCTTCCTCGCCGGAGCCGGTCCCGCCGCGGCGCCCGGCGCGCTGCGGGCCCAGCTCACCTCCCTGGTCCCCCGGCACGCGGCGGCCCAGGCGCTCTCCGTCGAGTCGATGCTCACGTTCGGCGTCTGGGCCGTCTCCCCGGCCGCCGTCACCGCGCTCGCCCTCGGCGTCGGCCCACGTCTGCCGCTGCTGCTCGCGGCCGCCCTGATGGCGGCCTCCGCGCTGGGCCTGTGGCTGCTGCCGGCCGGCTGGGCGGCGGAGCCGGACGGACCCGGTGCGCGGGGCGTCTCCAAGCTGCGCGTACTGGCCGGCGCCTGGCCGGTGTACGTCACCGGCGCGGCCGGGCTGTCCCTGCTGTCGCTGGCCGAACTGGTCCTGCCCGCCCTGCTGGAACAGCGCGGCATCGGCGTCGGCTGGGCGGGCCCGCTGCTGACGGTGATGTCGGTGGCCTCCGCCGTCGGCGCCTTCGTGTACGGACTGCGCTCCTGGCCGGGCCGGCTCGCCACCCGCAGCGTGGTGCTGATGGCGGGGATGTCGGCCGCGGTGTGCCTGGTCGCCCTGATACCCGCGGTGCCGGGCATGGCGGTGGCGCTGGCCGCCGCGGGGCTGCTCCAGTCCGGCGCGCTGCTCACCCGCAACCTGTCGCTGCGCGAGGCGCTGCCGCCGCACGCCCTGGCGGCCGGGTACTCGGTCATGTACGCCGCCGTCGGCGCCGGATACGCGGCCACCGGCTCGCTCGCCGGTGCCCTGCTGCCGCTCACCACGCCCTCGACGGCGATCCTGGCGGGCGTGGCGCTCACCCTGCTGCTGACGGCGGTGGGCTGGTGGGGCGAGCTGCGCGCCGGCCGGTCAGCGCGGGGTGCCGGTGCCGGTGCCGTCGTGCCGCTCGGCGCCGCCGGTGCGGAAGGTGCGCCGGTAGGCGGTGGGGGTGACGCCCAGCGCGGCCTGTAGGTGCTGGCGCATTGACTGGGCCGTGCCGAAGCCGGACTCCCGGGCCACCCGGTCCATCGACAGCGCGGTGGACTCCAGCAGTTGCCGGGCCCGCTCCACGCGCTGCCGGGTGAGCCACTGCCCGGGACTGATGCCGGTCTCCTCGCGGAAGCGGCGGGTGAAGGTGCGTACCGACATCGCCTCCTGGGCGGCCATGTCCCGCAGCTGGATCGGCTCGTGGAGCCGGCCGAGGGCCCAGGCGCGGGCGGTCGCCGTCGTCGCGCGCCGCGGATCGGGCACCGGGCGCTGGACGTACTGGGCCTGACCGCCGTCCCGGTGGGGCGGTACGACCGTGACCCGGGCGACCTCGTTGGCGACCGCCGTGCCGAAGTCGCGGCGCACCAGGTGCAGGCACAGATCGATCCCGGCGGCCACCCCGGCCGAGGTCAGCACGTCGCCGTCGTCGATGAACAGCACGTTGGCGTCCACCTCGACCCGGGGGAACAGCCGCTGGAACCGCTCGGCGTCCGCCCAGTGCGTGGTGGCCGGGCGGCCGTCCAGCCGGCCGGCGGCGGCGAGGACGTAGGCGCCGGTGCAGATGGAGGCGAGCCGGGTGCCGGGGCGTACATGGGAGAGGGCGCCGGCGAGTTCGTCGGTGAGCCGCCCCTCCTCGTAGACCGGGCCCAGTTCGTAGGAGGCCGGGATGATCACCGTGTCGGCGGTGGCCAGCTCCCGTGGGCCGTGCGGGACGTCGATGGAGAAGTCGGCGTCCGTCCGGACCGGGCCGGGCGGACGGACGGAGCAGGTCACGACCTCGTACAGGCGCCGGCCGCGCGCGTCACGGGGGCGGCCGAAGATCCGGTGGGGGATGCCCAGTTCGAAGGGCAGCAGGCCGTCCATGGCGAGCACGGCGACCCGGTGCGGCCGGAACTCCCCCTCGTCGGTCATGGCCCGATCCTAGCGAAGGATGTCCTTCGGGCCACTCGATGGGGCGGGTGGGAAAACCGGAGGCTCGGGAGGTGACTCAGACAACCCAAGCCGCCCCCGTCCAGGCCCCGCCCGCCCGGCGCCGCCGCCGTGTGCACCGCGCGTGGTTCGTCGCCGCCGTCACGTTCGTCACGATCACCGGCGCGGCGGCCTTCCGCTCGCTGCCCAGCCTGCTCATCGACCCGCTCCACGGGGAGTTCGGCTGGTCGCGTGGCACGATCGGCGCGGCCGTCTCCGTCAACCTGGCCCTGTACGGGCTGACCGCGCCCTTCGCCGCCGCTCTGATGGATCGTTTCGGCATCCGGCGGGTGGTCGCCGCCGCGCTCACCGTGATCGCACTCGGCTCCGGCCTGACCGTGTGGATGACGGCGCCCTGGCAACTGCTGCTGTGCTGGGGCCTGCTGGTGGGACTGGGCACCGGCTCCATGGCGCTGGCGTTCGCCGCGACGGTCACCAACCGCTGGTTCGCCACACGCCGCGGACTGGTCAGCGGCATCCTCACCGCGGCCTCCGCCTCCGGCCAGTTGGTCTTCCTCCCGCTGCTGTCCTGGGTCGTGGAGGACCACGGCTGGCGCCCCGCCGCCGTCACGGTGGCGCTGACCGCGCTGGCGGTGGTCCCCCTGGTCTGGCTGCTGCTGCGCGACCATCCGGCCGACGTGGGCGACAGGCCGTACGGCGCCGCGGAGTTCGTGCCCAAGCCGCCGCCGGCCGCCGGTGCCGCCCGCCGCACGCTCACCGTGCTGTCCCGCTCCGTGCGCACCGGCACCTTCTGGCTGCTCGCCGGCACCTTCGCGATCTGCGGCGCCTCCACCAACGGCCTGGTGCAGACCCACTTCGTGCCCGCCGAGCACGACCACGGCATGCCCGTGACGACGGCGGCCTCGCTGCTCGCGGTCATCGGCGTGTTCGACGTCGCCGGCACGATCGCCTCCGGCTGGTTCACCGACCGGTTCGAGCCGCGCCGCCTGCTCGCCGTCTACTACGCCCTGCGCGGGCTGTCCCTGCTCTTCCTGCCGATGCTGCTCGGCCCCGCGATAGAGCCCTCGATGATCTTCTTCATCGTCTTCTACGGACTGGACTGGGTGGCCACCGTCCCGCCCACCCTCGCCCTGTGCCGCGAGCGGTTCGGCGAGGACAGCGCCATCGTCTTCGGCTGGGTGCTCGCCGCCCACCAGGTCGGCGCGGCCCTCGTCGCCTACCTCGGCGGCGTCGCCCGGGACGTCTTCGGCTCCTACGACCCGGTCTGGTACGCCGCCGGCACGCTGTGCGCGGCGGCGGCCCTGATGTCCCTGGTCATACGCCGCACCGCCCCGGCCGCCGCGGCCCCCGCCGTGTCCTGAACCCGGGGCCGGGCTCGGAACGGGGCGGCGGCCTCTCCTACCGGCGCGGCTCGGCCGTCGGCGAGCCGGGCGAAGGCAACGGCCCGGAACGCCGGCGTCGCGGGGCCGGCCGCGCCACCCGCTTCGCGACCGCCTTCGCGATCCGCCCCGCGTCGATCGCCAGCTCCCGCAGCATCCCGCTGATCGGATTGGTGAACCCGGTGAAGTACAGGCCGGGCGCCCGCGGCGAGGTGCGGCCGCCGTGCACCACCGGCCGGCCGCGCCCGTCCAGCACGCCCAGATGCCCGACCAGGCCCTCCAGCGCGCGGACGTACCCGGTGGCCGCGATCACCGCGTCCGGTGTGATCCGGCTGCCGTCGGCGAGGACCACCGTGCCGTCCTCGAACGCCTCCACGGCGGCCACGACCTCCACCGCGCCCCGGCGGACGGCGTCGATCAGACCGGCGTCCTGCACCGGGATCGCGCCCTGCCGCACCCGGCTGTACAGGCCGGTGTCCGGGCGCGGCAGCCCGTGCGCGGACAGGTCGGGGGTGCTCAGCCGCCCCACCGGCCCCGCGAGCCGGTCCACCAGCCACACCGGCAGCCGCCGGACGAGGACCCCGGTGTACTGGGCGGGCCAGCCGAGGGTGGAGCGGCGCAGGATGTGCGGCGGCGTGCGCACCGCGAGGCGCACCCGCGCGGCCCCGCCCTCCACCAGGTCCACGGCGATCTCCGCGCCCGTGTTGCCGACGCCGACGACGAGCACGTCCCGGCCCCGGTACGGCCCGGCGTCGCGGTAGCCGGCGGCGTGCAGCAGCTCGCCGCCGTACTCCTCGCGGCCCGGCCAGTCGGGCAGCCGCGGGGTGTGGTTGTAGCCGGTGGCGACGACCACCGCGCTGCCGGTCAGCTCCCGGCCCCCGGAGGCGTGCAGCAGCCACCCGGTGCCGTCCGCGGCCGGTTCGACGCGGTGCACCTCCACCCCGGTGACGATCTCCAGGTCGTGGTGCTCGGCGTACTTCTCCAGGTACCGCACCACGTTGTCCCGGGACACCCAGCGCCCGAACCTGCGGGGCATGGGCAGGCCGGGCAGCGCGGACAGCCGCCGGGTGGTGTGCAGCCGCAGCCGGTCGTAGTGGCCGCGCCAGGAGGCGCCGACCCGGTCGGCCTTCTCCAGGACCACCGCCCGCACGTCCCGCTCCCGCAGCGCCCGGGCGACGGCCAGGCCGCCCGGTCCGGCGCCGATCACGTAGACCGGGGGGTCGGCGGGGGCCGGCGGGCGGCGGACATCGGCGGGGCGGGAGGCGGCCATGAGCGGGAGCGTAATCACCCACCCGCTTGATGGGTCTCGGTCAAGACCGGAATTGGTTGCGGATTGATCACGGGTGTACGGGAAGGGTGCGCGGGCCGTGAACGGAACCGGCTCAGTCCCACGGGTCCGTGAAGGACCGGCCGGGCACCGGCTTGGCGATGAGCGCGACCGGGATGAAGAAGTTCACCTGGCCGATCACGAACATCAGGGTGGCGAGGGCCTTGGGCTCGTAATGCTCCGCCGCCCGCGCGTACAGCTCGTCGCCGACCCGCTCGCCGGACGCGGCCGGCCGGAGCACCGCCTCCGCCAGGGCCAGCGCGGCGCGCTCGGCGGGGGAGAAGTACGGCGAGTCCCACCAGGACGCCACCGAGGCGATCCGCTCCTCCGGCTCCCCCGCCTTGCGCAGGAAACCGGTGTGCAGCACGGTCAGGTAGGTGCTGCCGACGATCTGGCCGGCGCGCAGCTGGACCAGGCCGATGGTGGCACGCGGCACCGAACCGTTGCCGGTCACCCGCCACAACGCCGCCGACACCTCCGCCAGTTCGGGCACGAGCCGCGCGGGGTCCTCGGGCATGCGCGGCACCATCGGGACCTCCGCCGTGATCGAACGCTTCTCCATCGCCGTCTCCTCGGGCCGTTCCGTCGCTGTCACCTCCCTGACGGACGGCGGCGCCCGAGTGTGACGGTCGGCGGGGACGGACCGCTCACGGCCACAACAGCGTCCTGCTCCAGCCGAATCCGGTACTGCGGTACTCCAGGCGCACGTGCCGCCGCGCCGGGTCCCCCTGGAAGAACTCCACCGTCTCGGGGCGCAGCCGGTACAGCGTCCAGGTCGGCGACGGCTCCGCCGGGTTCTCCCGGGCCCGCTCCCAGGCGGCCTCCGAGGCCCGGCGCAGTTCCGCCAGGGAGTCCAGCTCCTCGCTCTGCCGGCCGGTCAGCGCGGCGGCCAGCGCGCCGGTGGACCGCGCGTGCAGGTCGGCCTGGCCCTCCTCGGGCGGCGCGGGAACGACCGGCCCCCGCAGCCGCACCTGGCGGCCCAGCACCGGCCAGTAGAAGGCGAGGGCCGCCTGCGGCCGGGCGGCCAGCGCGCGGCCCTTGCGGCTCGTGGCGTGCGTGGCGAAGGACCAGCCGTCCGCGTCGGCGCCGTGCAGCATCACGATCCGCACGTCCGGCAGGCCCTCCTCGTCGGCGGTCGCCAGCGACATGGTGTGCGGCTCCTGCTGCCCCGCCGCCACCGCCTCCGCGAACCAGCCCGTGAACAGGGCGAGCGGGGTGGGCGGGGCGGTGTCCGGGTCGAAGGGCGGCAGCCGGGTGACGTCGGGGTCCCAGACCCGCAGCGAGCGGAGCAGTTCGTGAAGATCGTCCTGTGCCATGGGGCGAGTATCACCGCTGAGCCCGCGCTCACTCCCGCCGCGCCCGTGTCGGGCCGTCCGCTGTGGGGAGCGGAAGCAGCCGCCGGTGCCCGGGACCGCGCCCGGCCGGGGCGGGGCGACCGGGCCCGTGCCCGCCGCTCCCCGGCCGTCCCGCCGGACCCCGCCGCACCGGCACCGCCGGAGGACGGCCGTACCCGGCTCCCGGCCGCGTCCGGCACCGGCCCTCCGGCCCGCTCACCCACCCGGACGCGGCGGCCAACCGGCGTGGCTGCTGCCGGGGCCCGACAGCAGCCACGTCCGCGCGCCGCCGTGACGACCGGGCCCGTGCTCGTTCCCTCCCCGGCACCACCGCCCCCTGGGGAGCGGAACCAGCCGCCGCTGCTCGGGACCGTGCCCGCCGCTCCCCGGCCGTCCCGCCGGATCCCGCCGCACCGGCACCGCCGGAGGACGGCCGTACCCGGCTCCCGGCCGCGTCCGGCACCGGGCCTCCCGCCCGGCCCCGGCCCGCTCGCCCACCCGGAGGCGGCGGCCGACCGGCAGGGCGGGACATCCCGGTGACGGTCCGCCTCTTCCGGCCGTGCCCGGCGGGGGCCGGGCGCGGGAACCCTAGAGCGTGGCCAGGCGTTCCACCAGGAGGAACGCTCCGATGCCGAGCATCGCCGCGCCCGAGGTGCGGGTCACCGCGCGGGCCGCCGCCGGGCGGGCCGCGAGCAGGGCGCGGGCGAGGACGCCGACGGTGAGGTAGACGGCCGCGCAGCACGCCATGTGGAGGAGGCCGAGGACCGCCGTCTGCGCGGGCACGGGGAGGTGCGCGCCGCGCAGGGTGAGGAACTGCGGGAGCACGGAGAGGTAGAGGAGCAGTCCCTTGGGGTTCAGGCCGCTGATCGTCGCCCCGCGGAGGAAGGGCCGGCCGCCGTCCGCCGGCACGGCATCCGCCCGCGAAGCCACCGGGCCCGCGGCCCCCGGCACCGCCGTGCCCGTCGTCCCCGGCACCGCCGGCCGGCGCAGCACCCCCCAGCCCAGCCACAGCAGGTACCCCGCGCCCGCCACCGTCACGGCCGTCAGCAGGCCGGGGGAGCCCGCCACCAGGACCGCCAGGCCCGCCGTCGCCAGGGCGGTGTGGAGGGCGTAGCCGCAGACCAGGCCCGCCACCGCGCGTGGTACCCGGCCGCCGCGCAGGGCGGTCGTGACGACGTACGCCCAGTCGGCGCCCGGTACGCACACCAGCAGCAGGTCCACGGCGAGGAAGGAGAAGAGGAGTCCCGAGTCCATGCGGGGCACATTAGGCGCGAATTACCCGAAAGTGTTTCCGAAGTTTGCTCATGATCGCGACTTCTGCGCAAATATCTTCTTCATGGACGACGTGGACCGGAAAATCCTTGCCGAGCTCCAGCAGGACGGGCGGCTGACCGTGACCGAGCTGGCCGCCCGGGTGCGGCTCAGCGTCTCCCCCTGCCACCGGCGGCTGCGCGAGCTGGAGCGGGCCGGTGCCATCCGGGGCTACCGCGCGGTGGTGGACCCGGGCTCGCTCGGGCTGAACTTCGAGGCGCTGGTCTTCGTGTCCATGCGCCAGGAGGACCGGGAGACGGTCGCCGAGTTCGAGCGGGCGGTCGGCGAACTGGACCATGTGCTGGACGCCCAGCGGCTGTTCGGGGAGCCGGACTACCTGCTCCGGGTGGCCACCGCCGACCTGGCCGCCTTCCAGCGGCTGTACGACGAGCGGCTGGCGACCCTGCCGGGGGTGCAGCGCCTGACGTCGACGCTGGTGATGAAGCACGTGGTGCGGGACCGGCCGCTGCCCGCATAGGCGAACGGGCGGTGGTTCAGTAGCTGAACCACCGCCCGCGAGACAGGACTTGGATCTTGGTAAAAGACGCGGCGCCTACCTGGACGGCTTCTTGCCGGTCACGCCCAGGTGCACCAACAGCGCCAGGTTCGGCTTCAGTTCGGCCTGCTTCACTCCCCAGGAGGTGAAGCCCTTCTGGTGGGCGGCCACCGCCGCGAGCATCGCGACCAGCGAACCGGCCACCGCCGCCGGGTTCACGTCCTTGTCCACCCGGCCCTTCGACTGGAGCTCCGCGATGGAGTCCGCCAGGGAGTTGTTGACCGAGTTCAGGATCTTCATGCGGATCTTGTAGAACCGTTTGTCCCCCTCGGCCGCGCCGAGGTCCACCACCCGCAGGATCGCGTCGTTGCGGCGCCAGAAGTCCAGGAACCCGTCCACGAGTTCCTGTGCGGTCTGCCAGCCCGACTTGCCGGTCCAGGTGCGCCCTTCGAGCAGTTCGGTCAGCCCGGCCCCCTCGGCCGCCATCCGCTCGGCGATCTCCAGGACGGCGCCTTCGACATCGGGGAAGTACTGGTAGAAGGTCGCGGGCGACGTTCCCGCCTTCCGCGCGACATCGATGACCTTGACGTCCCGGTAGGGGGAGGAGCTGAGCATCTCGCTGAGGCAGTCGAGCAGCTTCTGCCGGGTCGCCTGCCCACGCCGGCCGGCCACGCGGCCGTCGACGGTACGCACTTGTCCTGTCATGTCGTCAGCTTACCGAGGGGTGATGGGAGCGCGATTCGGCCGACTGCAAATGGGGTGCGCGGGGGGATCGGGGAAGGTGTGCCTGGTCTGCGGGGTGCGCGCCGCCCGGTTACTTTTGCGGCATGGCCGAAAACAGGGCATCCGCGAACGAAGAGACATACGGGGAGGGCGTCCCCTGCTGGGTCGACGCGCAGCTCCCCGACGTCGAGGCGGGAAAGCGGTTCTACGGTGAGCTTTTCGGATGGACCTTCCAGGAGGCGTACGGCTCCTCGGTGTGGGCCCTGCTGGGCGAGGACCGGGTCGCGGCGCTGGCCCCCAAGACGGACGGCCGTATGCCCACCGTCTGGACGGTCTCCTTCGCCACCCCGGACGCCGGCGCCCTCGCCCGGCGGATCACGGCGGCCGGCGGACGGATGATCACCGATCCGTACCCGGCCGACGGCCTCGGCACCGCCGCCCTGGCCACCGACCCCGAGGGGGCCGTGTTCGGCCTCTGGCAGCCGGGCACCCACCGCGGCTTCGGGCGGCGGCGCGCGCCGGGCACCTTCGTCTGGGCGGAGCTGTACACCCGGGACACGGCCGCCGCCAACGCCTTCTACGGCGACCTCTTCCACGACGCCCTGTTCGGCTCCGGCGCCGAGCCCGACTTCGGCCGCGCCGAGGTGACCGAGGTGTTCCCGGCCGAGATGCCCCCGCACTTCGTCGCCCACTTCCGGGTCACCGCCCTGGACGACGCCCTCGAAACGGTCCGGCGGCTCGGCGGCCGGGTGCAGGCGCCGCCCTTCGGGACGTCCTACGGCCGGGTGGCCGTCGTCACCGACAATCAGGGGGCGTCCTTCGCGCTGCTCCAGCGGTGATCCATCCGTTTTTGGGATGAATTGATGTGAGACACCCCGACTGTCACCGGGTTCGCAACCAGCCGCCCGGCCAGGAAGAATCGGGGTGCGTGCCGCCATGGCGGTGCGGTGGTGAGACGCTGCACTTCGGTCGCGTACATATGGGGTGGCGCGGCTCGTACGGGGAGGTGGCAGGCAAGTGGTGGATCAGCTGACGCAGCACGATCCGCGGCGGATCGGGCCGTTCGAGGTGCTGGGCCGGCTGGGGGCCGGCGGCATGGGGCTGGTCTATCTCGCGCGCTCGGCGTCCGGCCGGCGCGTGGCGATCAAGACGGTGCGCACCGAACTGGCCGAGGACCAGCTCTTCCGGGTCCGCTTCACCCGTGAGGTGGAGGCGGCCCGCGCGGTCTCCGGTTTCTACACCGCGGCCGTGGTCGACGCCGATCCGCGCGCCGCCGTGCCCTGGCTGGCCACCGCCTACGTCCCCGCGCCCTCGCTGGAAGAGATAGTGAACGAGTGCGGGCCGCTGCCGGCGCAGGCCGTGCGCTGGCTCGCGGCGGGGGTGGCCGAGGCACTCCAGTCCATCCACGGCGCCGGGCTGGTCCACCGGGACCTGAAGCCCTCCAACGTGCTCGTGGTCGAGGACGGCCCCCGGGTGATCGACTTCGGCATCGCCTCCGGGGTCTCCAACACCCGGCTGACCATGACGAACGTCGCCGTCGGCACCCCCGCCTACATGTCCCCGGAGCAGGCCAAGGACTCCCGCAGCGTCACCGGCGCCAGCGATGTCTTCTCCCTCGGCTCCACCCTCGTCTTCGCGGCCACCGGCCATCCGCCCTTCCACGGCGCCAACCCGGTCGAGACCGTCTTCATGCTGCTGCGCGAGGGCCCGGACCTCACCGGCCTGCCGGACGAACTGCGCCCGCTGATCGAGGCGTGCATGCAGATGGAGGCCACCGCCCGGCCCACCCCCGCCGACCTCCAGGCCCAGCTCGCCCCGCACCTGTTCGGCTCCGGCTCCGACGACAGCGGCACCGCCTCCGCCTGGCTGCCGGAGAAGGCCGTCGCCCTGATCGAGACCCGCCGCGGCGGGCGCCTCGCCGCCCAGCCCGCCGCGGCCCCGACCGGTGGCCCGCGCGGCGCCGTCCGGCAGACGGTGCCCCCGCCCCCGCCGTACGACCCGCCGGTGCCCGTACCGCCCTCGGCGCCCCTGTCCCTGCCGGGCCCCGCGCCCCTGCCGGTGACGCCCCCGCCTGCCGGGCCGGTCCCGGCCGGTGCCCCGGACACCGGTCCGGTCCGGCTGGCCGGCGCCCCGGTGCCCATCGGTCCCGGCCCCCGGGTCGCCGACGCCCGCGCCGCCGCCGTCAAGGCGCCGCCGCCCGAGGCCGGCCTGGTGGCCAGCTGGTCCCGGCCCCGCCCCGGCGTGGCCGTCGCCGACCCGGCCGTACCGCCCGTCCCGCCGGTGCCCCCGGAGCCGGCGAGCGGCTGGCGGCCCTGGCGGTTCCGCATGTCGAACGACGTGTGGGGCACCCCGGCCGTGGCCGGCGACCTGGTCTACGTCACCTCCTTCGAGGTGCACGCGCTGGACGTGGCCACCGGCCGCCGCCGCTTCAAGACGCGCGACGTCGCCTGGTCCATGGCGGTGGCGGACGGCCGCATCCACGCCTCCGACGGCCCCACCCTGTACGCGCTGGACGCCCGCGAGGGCACCGACCTGTGGCGGCTGTCCACGGACGCCTGGGTGTACTGCCTCAAGGCCGACCGGGGCACGGTCGTCACCGGCACCCGCGGCGGCGGCGTCCAGGCGTGGGAGGCGTCGAGCGGGCAGAAGCTGTGGGAGATCACCGGCTGCCAGACCGACTTCGAGTCCCCCGAGGCGGGCCCGGTCGTGCACGACGGCACCGTCTACGTCTGGCAGGACGCCCGGCTGCGCGCGCTGCACGCCCGTACCGGCGAGGAGCGCTGGTCGTACCCCATCGGCGACGCGGCCTCCTGCGGCGGGGTCCCGGTGCGCCTGACCCCGGCGCCCGACGGGTACGTCTACATTTCGGCCGGCACCCGCGTCCTCGCCGTCGAGGCGGTGAGCGGCCGGGTCCGCTGGCACTTCGAGGCCCCGGCGGTCTTCCTGTGCCCGCCGGCCTTCGCCCCCGGTCCGGCCGTCACCGGCGGCGGGGTCTACCTCGCCGACTACCTCGGCACGGTCTACGCCCTCGACGCCACCGACGGCCGCGACCGCTGGCGCATCGCCACCGAGGCCCGCTCCTCCGTCGAACCGGTGCTGGTGGCCGCCGGGCACGTGCACGTCGGCAGCGGCAAGGGGCTGTACACCCTGGACGCGGTCACCGGCACCCCCAAGTGGCGCTTCCAGGCGGGCGGCGACGTGGTGGGCGCGCCCGCCGTGGCCGAGGGCCGCATCCACTTCGGCTCCACCGACCACCTCCTGTACACCCTGAAGGCCGACGACGGCCGGCTGCGCTGGAAGCTCGCGACCGGCGGCGAGATCACCGGCTCCCCGGTGGTCAAGGACGGTGTGGTGTACGCGTGCAGCAAGGACCGGTGCGTGTACGCGCTGGACGCGGAGAAGGGCACGGGCACGGCACGGACCGCGTGACGCCCCCGGGCGCCCGCCGGCGCGCCCGGAACCCCCGCCGCCTCCCGGCCGGCGGACCCCGGACACGGCGCGGCGGCGGGTCCGGGAGCGGGGCTTCCCCTGACCCGCTCCCGGACACGCCTCGGCCGCGGCGGCTCCCCCTCCGCGCCGCCGCGGCCGATCCCCGTCGGAATGAAAGTGCTGGGGCCCTACTTGCGGTTCAGGTCCAGGGCGGGCGGCGGTGACGGCATGGCGTTGTTGAAGGTCGTGATCGTCTCTTCGCCGACCGGCTCGCCGGGCATGGCGTTGTTGAGTGTGGTGATCGACTCGTCCGTGGCAGGCGGCGCGGGCATCGCGTTGTTCTGCGCAGTGACGGTCGCGTCCTTCTTCTGCTCGCTCATGGGACTGAGTTCCTCTGCTTGGTGACGAGTGGGGAACACCCGTCCGGTAGCTCCCCCGTTTGCCGCCGGACGGGTGTCCGGAGCCGCACACTAGCTGGCCGGCTCCCGGCCAAACCGTCTGCCCCCCGACGCGACGGTCTGCCCACTAAGACCATGCCGGGTAGCGATAAACAAACGCTGAACGCGCACGGGCCCCGGGACGGGAGCCGATCACCTCTCGGACGCCGCCGTGACGAGCGCGCGTACGTCGTCGGCCTCGGGGGCGCCGCTTTGTTCGTAGAGGTTCAGGGCCTCGTGCCAGCATGCCTGGGCCCGGTCCACCTGCCCGAGCCGGCCCAGCGCCCGGCCCAGGAGGGTCAGGACGTTCCCGCGCATCCGGTCACCGCCGATGCACCCGAGGTTGAGTGCCTGTTCCGCGTGTTGCGCGGCCTGTGTCGGGTGGTGCGTGGCGAGGTGCACCTGGGCGATCCGGAAGTTGGTCACTCCCTCCCACAGCCGTTGCCGGTGGTCGTGGAAGATGCCCATGGCGTGGGAGAACTCGTCGAGCGCCTCGGAGTGGCGGCCTGCCTGGGTCAGGGCGACGCCCAGCGCGAAATGGCTGTTGGCCAGGCGTACCGACCGGCCGATCTCGCTGTGCGTGGCGAGGCCGTGCCGTGCGATCTCGACGGCCTTCCGCGTCTCGCCCATGCCCAGGTAGGCCCGTGACAGGTTGCCGAGAACGGTGGCTTCGAACGGCCGGTTCCCCGCGGCCCGCAGGCCCTCCAGCGCTTGGTCGAAGAAGGCCTTGCCGTCGGCGGAGCGGCCCTCGTGCAGGCAGATGAGTCCCCGGTTGTTGGCCACCCAGCTGACGGTGGTGGCGTCCCGCACGCTCTCGGCCAGCTCCATGGCGACACGGGCCTCCTCCTCCGACTGCCGGATGCGGCCGGAGACCAGGAGGACGTCGCTGAGCACCGTGCGCGCCCTGCCCTCGGCCCACGCGTCGCCCATGGCGTGGGTGGCCGCGCAGGCGGCCCTCGCCGTCATCTCGTACTGGTAGGAACTGGCACCCGACTCCGTCAGGTCCTTGGCCACCCACAGCAGATCGACGGCCCGCCGCAGCCTCGGTGTCCCCGCCGCCTGCCGCACGCAGGCCAGCAGCGATGCCGCCTCCGTGTACAGCCAGTCGAGGGCCGCCGGGCCCTCGCTGAACCGCAGCCCCGGATACCGCGTGGTCTCCAGGTTGTCGATGAGCCGGTCCCCGGGCTGCTCGATCGCGTAGACCCCCGCCGTCGTCGCCAGATAGAAGTCCAGCAGCCGCGACATCGCCGCCTCCCGTTCGCTCGGGGAGTCCTCGTCGCGTTCGGCGCAGGCGCGGGCGTAGAGCCGGACCAGGTCGTGGAAGCGGTAGCGGTTGGGGGCCGCGGATTCGAGGAGGGAGGTGTCGACCAGGGACTCCAGGAGTTCCTCGGTGTCCTCCGGGGGCAGGTCGAGGACCGCCGACGCCGCGGCCAGGGAGATGTCGGGGCCGTCGGCCAGGCCGAGGAGGCGGAAGGCGCGGGCCTGGGCCGGCTCCAGCTGGCCGTAGCCGAGTTCGAAGGTGGCCTTGACCGCGAGGTCGCCCGCCTGGAGTTCGTCCAGGCGGCGCCGTTCGTCGGCGAGCTTGGCCGCCAGCACCGACACCGTCCACGTGCGGCGGGCCGCCAGACGGGACGCGGCGATGCGGATCGCCAGGGGGAGGAAGCCGCAGGCCGCCACGACGTCGAGCGCGGCCTCCCGCTCCGCCGCCACCCGCTCCTCGCCCACGATCTTGGTGAAGAGGCACAGGGCCTCGTCGGGTGACATCACGTCGAGGTCGACCAGATGGGCGCCCGCGAGGTCCAGCATGCGGACCCGGGAGGTCACCAGGGCCGCGCAGCCCTCGGTGCCGGGCAGCAGCGGCCGTACCTGCGCCGCGTCCTTGGCGTTGTCCAGCAGGACGAGGACCCGGCGGCCGTCCAGGACGGAGCGGTAGAGGGCCGAGCGCTCCTCCAGGGAGTCCGGGATCGCCGTGTCCGCCGTGCCCAGGGCCCGCAGGAAGGAGCCGAGCACCGTCTCCGGCTCCGCCGGGCGCGGCCCGCGCCCTGGAGGTCGACGTACAGCTGCCCGTCGGGGAAGGCGGCCCGCGCGCTGTGGGCCACGTGCACCGCCAGCGTGGTCTTGCCGACCCCGCCGATGCCGGCCAGCGCGGACACCGCCATCACCCGGCCCTCGGTCTCCGACGCGGAGGAGAGCACGGAGCCGAGTTCGTCCACGAAGGACGCCCGGCCCGTGAAGTCGGGGACCGTCGCGGGCAGCTGGGCCGGGCGGACGGGCGTCGCCGCCGGTTCGGACGCCGGTGCCGAGGGCTCGGCCAGCGCCGGGTCGGCGCGCAGGATGCGCTGCTGGAGGTCGCTGAGCCCGGGGCGCGGGTCGACGCCGAGTTCCTCGGCGAGCAGGCGGCGCGTGTCCGCGTAGACCGCCAGCGCCTCCGCCTGCCGCCCGCTGCGGTACAGCGCGAGCATGAGGAGTTCGCGCAGGCGCTCGCGCAGGGGGTGCGCCGCCGTCAGGGCGGTCAGTTCCGAGACCGCCTCGGCGTGGCAGCCCTGCTCCAGGTCCAGGTCCAGCCGGGCCTCCAGCAGGCCGAGCCGCCATTCCTCCAGGCGGGCCCGCTGCGCCTCGGCGTACGGCCCGGGCACCCCGGCCAGCGGCTCGCCGTCCCACAGCGCCAGCACCCGGTTCAGCAGCCCGCGGGCCCGGCCCAGATCACCGGCGCCCCGCGCCTTCTCCGCCTCCGCCGCCAGGTCCTGCGCCACCGACACGTCCAGCGCGCCCTCGCGCAGCCCGCGCACGGCGTACCCGCCGGACTCGCTGACCAGGACCCCGGGGTCCAGGATCTTGCGCAGCCGGGACGCGTAGGTGCGCACCGCCGCCAGCGCCTGGGGCGGCGGCTCGGACCCCCACAGCGCGTCGATCAGCTCGGCCGCCGTGGCCGTGCGGCCCTCCCGCAGCAGCAGTGCGGCCAGCAGGGCGCGCTGCTGCGGGGAGCCCGTGCCGAGCGCCTCCTCGCCGCGCCAGGCCCGCACCGGACCGAGCACGCCGAAGCGCAGCGTGCCGGTCTCCGCGGTGGCCGCGGAGCCGGCGCGCCGCTGCTCGGGTACTCGCGGCCCACCGTCCATGCGTTCGTCCCCCTCGGCGTCACGAACAACCCCGTCAGTTTGCCTTGTTCGGGGCGGTTGCGTCAGCCGTGCGAGACGCCGATCACAAGGCGGCGCCCCCGGGACACAAGGCCCTCACGCGTTCCACAGGGTCCTCACACCCCCTTCGCGCGCTCCCGGGAGGGCGCCGGCCGAGGCGGTCGCCGCGATCACCGCGCCCCGCCGGGCGGCCCGCCGCCGGCCGGCCCGAGGAAGACCGGGTTGGTCAGCGCGGCCATCGCGCCCGGCACCGGTCCCAGTGCCGTCTCGTGCCGCACCTCGGCCCGGACGTAGGCCGCGCGGGCGGGGGAGGTGTGCCACTCCACGGCACCCGTGCCGGACACCGGCAGCGGCTCGCCCGTGAACACCAGGCCCTGGTCGGTGAGGAGCCGCACCGCGCAGCGCGGCGCGCCGGACACCTCCAGCCGCACGGTCACCGGGGTGTCCGCGGCCACCGCCAGCCGTTCCCCGATCCCGGCCCGCCGGCCGTCCCCGGCCGTGACGGAGAAGGCCAGCGAGACCTGGCTCGACTCGGCCACGTAGGAGCGTCCGGTCCGCAGCCCCTCCTGGACGGCCTCCCGGGTCAGGTCGTCGGCGAGGACGACCGTCTGGGGATGGCCGACCACGTCCGGATCGCGGTGGGCGTCGCTGTTGCCCATGGCGGGCAGCCACGCCCGCTCGCCCCGCGCCGCCGCCACCAGCCGCGCGTCCCAGCCCGCCAGCGCCGTCTCGTCGTCGGGCGTCCACACCCCGTTCCACACCTCCACGGCGTCCGCCTCCGCGAACCCGAACCGCCAGGAGCAGCCCACGCAGTCGCCGTGCGGATGGGCCGGCACGACGAGGCCGCCGCGGCGCCGGATCGCCCGCGCGAAGTGCGCCCAGCGGCCGTCGCGGGCCCGGTAGCGCCAGTCCACGAAGGTGCCCGGGTCGGTGCCGAGCGCGAGTACGTGCCCGTTGCGGGTGGTGACCTCCTCGCCGAGCAGCACCAGCAGGTCGTCGCCGGCCGCGTCGGCCCAGTGCGGGTGCGAGGCGTTGGTGTTGTGGTCGGAGCTGTTGAGGAAGTCCAGCCCGGCGGCGCGGGCCAGCGCCGCGATCTCGGCGGGGGTGCGGCGGCCGTCGGAGTGCCAGGAGTGCAGGTGGCAGTCGCCCCGGTACCAGTCCCGGCCCCGCCCCCGGGCCCGGCCGGGCGGGTACACCGGCTCCGGGGTGACGCCGGCCGCGCCCGCAACCGCCGTGACGGTCACCTCGTAGGCCAGCCCCCGCGGGGCCACGGTGTAGGGGCCGAGGGCGATGTGCCAGGTGCCGGGGGTGAGCGGCCCCGGGAGGTAGCCGGGGGTCGCCGCGTCGGCCCGCACGAAGAACTCGCTGCGCGCCCCGCCCGACCAGCCCCTGAAGCCCCGCCCGCCCACCTCGGTCCCGCGCGGGTCGAACAGGCCGATGTCGAGGGCGTTGCCGGGGGTGCCGGGCGGCACGGCGGGCTTGTCGTAGGTGTAGGAGACTCTCAACTCGCCGGTTCCGGGCGGGACCTCGAAGGGCAGGTACGCGAAGTCGGGGGAGCCGGGTGCGAAGGTGCCGCGCAACGTCGTCACACCGTCAACGTAAGCCGGTCCGGGGGGCGCGGGGAACGGCGTGACAAGCCACGCACGAGCCCGCGCGTGGCCGCGACGGGCGCCCCTCCCCGTGAGCGCCGGTGTTGATCACCGCGACCGTATGCTCGAAGAATGACGACTTCCGCGACCTCCGGAACCGGCCCCACCGAGAACTCCCTGCGTCGCGCCCTCAAACGTGCCCGGGACGGCGTCGCCCTCGACGTCGCCGAGGCGGCGGTCCTCCTCCAGGCGCGGGGTGCGGACCTGACGGACCTCGCCGCCTGTGCCGCGCGGGTGCGGGACGCGGGCCTGGAGGCGGCGGGCCGGCCCGGCGTCATCACGTACTCCAAGAGCGTCTTCATCCCCCTGACCCGGCTGTGCCGGGACAAGTGCCACTACTGCACCTTCGCCACCGTCCCCGGCAGGCTCCGCCGCGCCGGTCACGGCATGTTCATGTCTCCCGACGAGGTGCTGGACGTCGCCCGCAAGGGTGCCGCCCTCGGCTGCAAGGAAGCCCTGATCACCCTCGGCGACAAGCCGGAGGACCGCTGGCCCGAGGCGCGCGAGTGGCTCGACGCGCACGGCTACGACGACACCATCGCCTACGTCCGCGCCGTCTCCGTCCGCATCCTGGAGGAGACCGGCCTGCTGCCCCACCTCAACCCGGGCGTCATGACGTGGACGGACTTCCAGCGGCTGAAGCCGGTCGCGCCGAGCATGGGCATGATGCTGGAGACGACCGCCACCCGGCTGTGGTCCGAGCCCGGCGGCCCGCACCACGGCTCCCCGGACAAGGAGCCGGCCGTGCGGCTGCGGGTCCTGGAGGACGCCGGCCGCTCCTCCGTGCCGTTCACCTCCGGCCTGCTGATCGGCATCGGCGAGACGTACGAGGAGCGGGCGCAGTCGCTGTTCGCGCTGCGCAAGGTCGCCCGCGCCTACCACGGCATCCAGGAACTGATCATCCAGAACTTCCGCGCCAAGCCGGACACGGCGATGCGCGGCATGCCGGACGCCGAACTGGACGACCTGGTCGCCACGGTGGCCGTCGCCCGGCTCATCATGGGTCCGAGCGCCTGCCTCCAGGCCCCGCCGAACCTGGTCGACGCCGAGTACGAGCGGCTGATCGGCGCCGGCATCGACGACTGGGGCGGCGTCTCCCCGCTGACCATCGACCACGTCAACCCCGAGCGCCCCTGGCCGCAGATCGAGGAGCTGGCCGAGCGGTCCCGGGCGGCCGGCTTCGAGCTGCGCGAGCGCCTGTGCGTCTACCCGGAGTTCGTCCGCCGGGGCGAGCCCTGGCTGGACCCGCGGCTGCGCCCGCACGTCTTCGCCCTCGCCGACCCGGAGACCGGCCTCGCCCTGCCGGACGCGGTCGTCGAGGGGCGGCCCTGGCAGGAGCCGGAGGAGGTGTTCACCGCCACCGGCCGCACCGACCTGCACACGGCCGTCGACACCGAGGGCCGCACCGGCGACCGGCGCGCCGACTTCGACGAGGTCTACGGCGACTGGGAGGCGCTGCGCGAGGCGGCGGCCCCCGGGATGGTCCCGGAGCGCATCGACGCCGACGTGCGCGAGGCGCTGCGCACGGCCGCCGACGACCCGACCCGGCTCAGCGACGCCGAGGCCCTGGCCCTGCTGCACGCGGACGGCCCGGCGCTGGACGCGCTGTGCCGGGTGGCCGACGACGTGCGCAGGTCGGCGGTCGGCGACGACGTCACCTACATCGTCACCCGCAACATCAACTTCACCAACGTCTGCTACACGGGCTGCCGGTTCTGCGCCTTCGCCCAGCGCCGCACCGACGCCGACGCGTACACGCTGTCGCTGGGGCAGGTGGCGGACCGCGCCCAGCAGGCGTGGGAGGTCGGCGCGGTCGAGGTGTGCATGCAGGGCGGCATCCACCCGGACCTGCCCGGGACGGCGTACTTCGACATCGCCCGCGCGGTGAAGGAGCGCGTGCCGGGGATGCACGTGCACGCCTTCTCCCCGATGGAGGTGGTGAACGGCGCGACCCGCACCGGGATGTCGATCCGGGAGTGGCTGACCGCCGCGAAGGAGGCCGGCCTGGACTCCGTCCCCGGCACGGCGGCGGAGATCCTGGACGACGAGGTCCGCTGGGTGCTCACCAAGGGCAAGCTGCCGGCGGCCACCTGGATCGAGGTGATCCGGACCGCGCACGAGCTGGGCATCCGCTCCTCGTCCACGATGATGTACGGCCACGTGGACCAGCCCCGGCACTGGCTCGGCCACCTGCGCACGCTGGCCGGCATCCAGCGGGAGACGGGCGGCTTCACCGAGTTCGTGACCCTGCCGTTCATCCACACCAACGCGCCGGTGTACCTGGCGGGGATCGCCCGCCCGGGCCCGACCCTGCGGGACAACCGCGCGGTGACGGCGATGGCCCGGCTGCTGCTCCACCCCTGGATCCCCAACATCCAGACGAGCTGGGTCAAACTGGGCACGGAGGGGGCGGCGGAGATGCTCCGCTCCGGGGCGAACGACCTCGGCGGCACCCTGATGGAGGAGACGATCTCCCGCATGGCGGGCTCCTCCTACGGCTCGTACAAGTCGATCCGCGACCTGGTCGCGGTGGCCGAGGCGGCAGGCCGCCCGGCCCGGCCGCGCACCACCCTCTACGGCGAGGTCCCCGAGGAGCGGCGGCGGGTCGCCGAGGCGTCGGACGGGCACCTGCCGGACCTGCTGCCGGTCCTGGACTGAGTACGATGATCCGACCCCCGATGCTGGACGGGGACCCGTAGCGGAGGAGATGCGTGCCGTGGCTGCCCGACTGCCCTCGTGGGCCTGGGTCACCGGTCTGACGGCGGGGGCGACCGCGGTCGTCGTCGCCCTCGCCGTGCAGGCGGACGCCGGGCCGCATCCCAGGGCCGCCGCGGCCCGGCCCGGCCCGTCGGCGTCCGCGAGCGCGCACGCGTCCGCGCCGGCGCCCGCCCCGCGGGATCCGGCGCTGCCGGAGGACTCCGGCGACGGCCGCCGGATCGTCTACTCGCTGGGCGCGAAGCGGGTGTGGCTGGTCGACGCGACGGGCAAGCCGATCCACACGTTCCCGGTGTGGCCGGGCACGGTCGACCCGCGGCCCGGCCGCTACTCGATCACCCTGCGCACCCAGTCCCTCAAGGGCTCGGACGGCGTGGAGATCGAGCACGTCATGTACTTCACCAAGGCGGACGGCGTGAACGTCGCCTTCTCCAACGCGCTGGACGGCTCCTCCCCGCCCCCCGCGAACGGCCAGAAGCTGGGCGGCATCCGCCTGCACAAGGAGGACGGGGCCGCGCTGTGGTCCTTCGGCGACCAGGGCACCCGGGTGGCGGTCGTCAACTAGCGTCCGTCCCCGTCCGCGGCTGCCGGGCGGGAAGCTGGTTGACGATCAGCGCGACCCCGCTGACGAGGAAGATCCGGGTCGCCGCGTCCAGTCCGTTCCACGACTTCGACTGCCACATGGCGAACCACTCGCCGCCGATGGCGATGAACCCGCCGCCGAACAGCAGCATCAGCATCAGCAGCCCGTAGGTGGACCAGCGCCGCGCGGCCTCGTCCCGGCCGCGTGCCCACAGCCACGTCCCCCGCACGAGCAGCACGGCGGCCACGCTCTCCCACGCGATGATCAGCACGTAGGCGGTGTCCTCCAGGGCCGTGCTCGTCACCGCCCGCCACATCAGTTCGTCGTCCTTGAACGTCGTGTCCATCGACAGCACGTGCCGGACGTAACTCTGGTTGGTCCCGAAGTCGGTGATGTTCCCGAGCGCGACCAGGGCGATGTACAGGGCGAGTATGCCGGTGAGCACCCCGGCGGCGAGCCGGAGGCTGTTGGGGCGGGTGGGAGTGGTGGTCATGGCTGGATTCTCTCGCGGCCAACACCGGCCCGGCCCGGGGGTATTGAGCCAGAGGCCCGGTGAACCCGGGGGTTCGCCGGGGGGAACGGGGCCGGTCGGCCGGACAACGACCCGTGAGGGCGGTTTTGTCCCACTGAACGCGCCGTTCCCGGTCGATTACAGTGCTGCGCGTCGTACAGGCGGGCGGTGCCAGGGGAGGTCTGGTGGGGGTGACGACCGGTGCCGTCTGGGGCCGTGCCGAACAGCAGGACTACCGCAGCAGGGTGCGCGGCACGCTGCTCGGGGTCGCGGTGGGCGACGCGCTCGGCGCGCCCGCCGACCCGCTGTCCCTGGAGGAGATCCGGGCCGCGTACGGCGGCGAGGGGCTGGTCGACCTGGCCGTCGGGCACGGCCGGCGCGGCAGCGTCACCCACCACACCCAGCTGACCCTGTTCACCGTCGACGGGCTGATACGCGCCCAGGTGCGGCGGGACACCGGGGTCTGGCACCCGCCGACCGACCTGCACCGGGCCTATCTGCGCTGGGCGGCGACCCAGCGCGACTGGGGCCCCGACGAACGCCGCGCGGAGGACGGCTGGCTGGCCCGCGAGGAGTGGCTCTACGCCCGCCGCGACCCCACCCGCGCGCTGCTCATCGGGTTCGGCGACCGGACCATGGGCACGCTGGAGTCCCCCAAGAACCCCGACGAGCCGGGCCCCGAGGCGGTCGCCCGCTCGGCACCCTTCGGGCTGCTCGTCGGCTGGGAGCCGCAGCTCGTCGTGCAACTGGCCGTCGAATGCGCCGCCCAGTCCCACGGCCATCCCGTCGCCTGCCTCTCGGCGGGCGCGTACGCCGTGATCGTGCACGCCGTGGCCCGGGGCGACAGCCTCGACGGCGCCGTGCGGCGGGCGCTCGCCCTGCTCGCCGCCCGCCCCGGCCACCAGCCGGTCTCGGACGCCCTGCGGCACGCGCTCGACGCGGTGCGCCGGGGGATACCGGCCCCGGCCCGGGTGGAGGAGCTGGCCGGCGACGGCACGGCGGACGGGCTGCTGGCCGCGTCCGTGTACTGCGCGCTGGTGGGGGAGGACGTACGGCACGGGCTGTGCCTCGCGGTCAACCAGGGCGGCCCGTCGGCGGCGGCCGGCGCCCTCACCGGCGGCCTCCTCGGCGCCCTGCACGGCGAGACGGCCCTGCCCCCGGCCTGGCTGGCCGAGCTGGAGGGCCGTCCGACGCTCCTCGAACTCGCCGACGACTTCGCGATGGAGATGACCCAGGGCCCCGCCCTGCACGGCCCCGCCGGCGCGTCACCGGGGTGGCTGGCGCGGTACCCGAGGGCATGAGGCCCGCTACGGCGCCCCCACCACGTCGTCGCCCGCCCTGGCCGGCGCGGGAACCGCCGCCGCCCCGTCGCCGTCGGTGTTGACCTTCTCGATGACGGCCAGCCGCTCCGGGGTGTCCTCCGGCTTCAGGTAGCCGATCAGGACGTACAGGACCAGCGACACCGCGAGCGGCACCGAGACCTGGTACTGGAGCGGTACACCGCCGTCCACGTTCCAGTTGACGGGGTAGTTGACCAGCCAGAAGGCCAGCAGCCCGGCCGCCCAGCTGGTGAGCGCGGCCGTCGGGCCGGAGCGGCGGAAGGACCGCAGCAGGCCGAGCATCATCGGGATCGCGATCGGCCCCATCAGACCGGCCACCCACTTGATGACGACCGTGATGATGTCCTTGAACGCGGGGGAGTTGACCTGGGTGGCGACCGCCATGGACAGGCCGAGGAAGACCACCGTGGTGACCCGGGCCGCGATCAGCCCCGAACGCTCGCCCCAGCCCCGCGCCCGGGCCGACAGCACCGGCGCGAGGTCCCGGGTGAAGACCGCCGCGATCGCGTTCGCGTCGGAGGAGCACATCGCCATGGTGTGGGAGAAGAACCCGACGATGACCAGGCCCAGCAGCCCGTGCGGCAGCAGCTGCTCGGTCATCAGCGCGTAGGAGTCGGAGCCGTCCGGCTTCTGCGCGTGCACCAGCAGCGGGGACATCCACATCGGGAAGAACAGGACGACCGGCCACAGGAGCCACAGGATCGCCGACAGGCGGGCCGACCGCTCGGCCTGGTGGGCGCTGCCGGTGGCCATGTAGCGCTGGGCCTGGTTCAGCATGCCGCCGTTGTACTCGAAGAGCTTGATGAACAGGAACGCCAGCAGGAACACCGTGCTGTACGGGCCGACCAGCGGCTTGCCGTGGCCGTGCAGCGCGGGCTCGTCCCAGGCCCCGAGGAAGCCGATGCCCTTGTCGTTCAGCTTCATGACGACCGCGACGAACATGGACAGCCCGGCCAGCAGCTGGATGACGAACTGGCCGAGTTCGGTCAGCGCGTCCGCCCACAGGCCGCCGATCGTGCAGTAGACGGCGGTGATCGCTCCGGTGATGAGGATGCCCTGGTTCAGCGAGACGCCGGTGAACACCGACAGCAGCGTGGCGATCGCGGCCCACTTGGCGCCGACGTCCACGATCTTCAGCAGCATGCCGGACCAGGCCAGCGCCTGCTGGGTCGGCAGGTTGTAGCGGTTCTTCAGGTACTCCAGCGGGGAGGCCACGTTGAGCCGTGAGCGCAGCCGGTTGATGCGCGGCGCGAACAGCTTCGACCCGATGGCTATGCCGAGCGCGATGGGGAAGGACCAGGTGATGAAGGAGGTGACGCCGTAGGTGTAGGCGATGCCCGCGTACCCGGTGAACATCACGGCGCTGTAGCCCGACATGTGGTGCGAGATGCCGGAGAGCCACCAGGGCATCTTGCCGCCGGCCGTGAAGAAGTCGGAGACGTTGTCCACGCGCTTGTGCGACCAGACGCCGATCGCGACCATCACACCGAAGTAGCCGATGAGCACGGCCCAGTCGAGAGCGTTCATGGGCCCGATCGTGGGTCCGTCTACATGAACGCGACAAGCAACGGGAAAGTCAAGTCGCGGCAAAATCGTTCGTTGTGATGACCTTGGTTCACACTCTTGAATACGCGAACGTGTCAGGCGCCCGTGCCCGGTGATCCCGGGCACGGGCGCCTGCGTCATCGAGCGGCGCGGCGGACCGCCGCCGCCGTCACTTTGGCCCGGTCACTTCAGCTCGTCGGGGCACGGCGTGCCGCGCGGCAGCTGGTACGGCGCGGCCAGCCGGTACGTCCCGGGCCTCGGCGCCACCAGCACCGTCCACCGGTCCCCGTTCGCGTCCTCCGGCGTCTGCGTGAGGCATCCGTTGACGTTCCGGTAGGTCTTCGGCGTACCGGAGGTCTCCTGCGGCGGCTTCAGGCTCTTGCCGTGCTCGTCGACCACGCTCAGCCACGGCGAGTACGGGATCCGCACCAGGACCCGGCCGGACTTGCGCACCCGCAGGGTCATCTCGACCTGGTCGGCGCGGTCCACCACCGCGTTCGGCTCGGCGAGCGGCGCCGGGTCCGTCACCTTGAACAGCTGCCAGTTCGCGTCGCCCCACACCTGCTTCAGGTACGGCATCCCGCGCCGCAGCAGCTCCCGCTCGCGCTGGCCGCCGGACCCGTCCAGGTCGTCCTTGGGCAGCACCACGTAGTGCACGGCCCAGCGCTTCAGCCACTCGTGGTAGTTCGCCGAGTTCAGCGTGTCGTCGTAGAAGAGCGGGTTGCGCTCCATGTCGGCCTGCCGGTTCCAGCCGCGGGCCAGGTTGACGTACGGCGCGAGCGCGGAGGCCTCGCGGTGCGAGCGGGCCGGGACCACCTCGACGCGGCCCTTCTCGGCGCCGCCCTTCTGCAACTCGTTCACCAGCGGGGCCAGCTCCCGCGCCCAGGAGGCGGCCGGGGTGGTGTGGATGATGTCGTCCACCGACTTGTAGCCGAGCCAGCCGACGAAGCCGAGGAAGGCCAGCACCGTCAGGTACCACTTGCGGGACTTCGGCACCGTGTACGGCAGCGCCGCGATCAGGGCCGCGCCCGCGAACATCATGGGCAGCCGCGAGATGTTCGACCCGATCTGCGAGCTGATCAGCCACACCAGCACCACGGCGACGCTGTAGACGGCCGCCGTCAGCCGGACGGTCACCCACCGCCTGGGCACCAGGAACAGGCACAGCAGGCCGTACAGCAGCGGCATGACCACCGAGCCGAACCCCATCGGCTGGGTGCCGGAGAACGGGAACAGCCAGGCCGACACCGCGACCACCGCCGACGGCGCGAGCCCCAGCGCCCAGGCGCCGGGCCGCCGCTTCTGGAGGAACAGGGCGACCGCGACCAGGCCCACGAACAGCCCCGCGACCGGCGAGGCCATCGTGGCGAGCGCCGCCAGCGGGGCGGTGACCAGGGCCTTCGCCCAGCGCTTGGTCCGCCAGCGGTGCGGCCAGCAGAACACCGCCGCGACCGCGCCGAGCGCGAACATGGTGCCGAGCCCGAAGGTCACCCGCCCGGAGATCGCGTTGCACAGGAGCGCGAAGACGCCGGCGAGCGAGGCCCACAGCGGGTTCCGCACCACCCGGCTGCGGATCAGCACCAGGGTCAGCAGGCCCGCCGACGCCGTGCCGGCGACCATCATCGTCGTGCGGACGCCGAGCACCGACATCAGATACGGCGACACCACGCTGTACGACACCGGGTGCATGCCCCCGTACCAGGCGAGGTTGTACGCCGAGTCCGGGTGCCGGCCGACGAACTCCGCCCACGCGTCCTGCGCGGCGAGATCGCCACCGCTGTTCGCGAAGGTGAAGAACCAGACGATGTGCAGCACGCCCGCGAGGGCCGTGACCGACAGCACGGGGTGCCGCAGCAGCCGTCTCCGGAGCCTTCCGGGCACGGTGAGCGGCTCCGCGGGCCCGGCGGAGGGCGTCTCGCGGGCGCGGCCGTCCGCGCCGGTCGTGGTCGGACGTATTCGCGCACCGGCTCCCGGGTCCGGTGCGGCGTCGTCGGCGTGTGTCGGCTCCGCTGTGGCCACTGAAGGCACTCCCCGTGTCCCGTCTTCTGTTCTCGGCCGCTTCCACGGTGTACCCGGCCGCTTTCCGTTTTCTTCCAGTTCGCGGTCCTGTCTCGCGCGACCGGCGACCTGCCCCGATTCGTGACGCTAGCACGCACCCCGCCGCCGGGGCTCCGGGGCGGGGCCCCGGCGACGGGGTGCGGGTGCGGGCCGGGGTGGCCGGTGATCAGCCCAGACGGGTCAGCTTGGCGCCGAATCCGGGTTCGGCCAGATCCTTCTGGAGGGCGACCGGAACCTTGACCGCGGCGGCCGAACCGTCGCCCACGGTGAGCGTGCCGACCCGGGTGCCGGCCTTCGCGGTGTGCGGGACCGTCCCCGAGGCGAAGGTCAGTTTCACCTTCAGGCCGGCCCAGCCGACCGCCGTGACGTCCTGCGTGACCACGACCGGGGTGTGACCGCCGAGCCGGTCGTCCACATATCCGACCACGTCACCCTTCTTCAGGACCTTCGACGAGGTCAGCGCGTCCTCGGCGGCGAGCAGCGCGGTCTTGCTGACCTTGTTGGCGGTGTCCAGGATGTCCGGCTTGTGCTGGCCGAGGATCGCGCCGACGACCGTCACCGTCTGCCCGCCCACCTTCTTGCGGGAGGCGAAGAGCAGATTGCCGCCGGCCGCGGTGGTGCTGCCGGTCTTGATGCCGATCGCGCCGATGCGGTACGGCAGCTCGTTCGTGTTCGGCCAGAAGTGACCGGAGGGGTCCGTCCAGCTGGCGACGCTGGTGATGGCGACCAGCGCCGGGACCTTCACGACCGCCCGGCCGAGCTTCACCTGGTCCTCGGCCGTGGAGACGGTGGTCTCCTTCAGGCCCGAGGGGTCGGTGTACGTCGTGCCGGACATCCCCAGCTCCTTGGCGGTGGCGTTCATCTTCTTGACGAACGCCGCCTCCGAGCCCGCGTCCCAGCGCGCGAGCAGCCGCGCGATGTTGTTGGCCGAGGGGATCATGACGGCGGACAGGGCCTGCTTCTCGGTGAGGTACTGGCCGGCCTTGACGGTGGTGAGCGTGGACTCGCCGGCGGTGTTGTAGCCGGCCTCCTTCTCCGCCTTCTCGTCGATCTTGATCTTCGGGCCCTCCTGGCCCGGCTTCAGCGGGTGGTCGCGCAGGATGACGTACGCGGTCATGGTCTTGGCGACCGAGCCGATGGCCGCGGGCTTCTGCTTCCCGAAGTCGCCCATCGTGCCGATGCCGTCCACGTCCACCCAGCCCTGGCCCTCGCCGGGCCACGGCAGCCGGGTCGTGCCGCCGTCGAAGGTGTGGGTGTCCTCCGTGGTGAGCGCGAGGGTGGGCGTCGGCAGCGGACGGAACGTCTGCACGACCGCGAAGACGATCGCCAGCAGCAGGACCAGCGGCGTCCAGATCTTGACCCGGCGCACGAGGGTGCGGACCGGGGTCTCCGGGGGCGGCGGCGTGTTCGTCAGCTCCGCCAGCAGGTCCAGCGGCGGCTTGGGCGGCAGCGGCTGCTGGGTGGTGCGCTCGGGGCCGATCTGGGGGACGGGGGCGGTGGCGTCCGCCACGGCGGCCCTGCCGGCCGGGCGCGCGTCGTCCTTCGGCGCGGTGGCCTTGCCGGCCGCGCGCATGTCGTCCTTCAGCGCGACGAACTTGCTCGTGCGCTCGGCGTCGGACTCGACGGGCCCGGGCTTGGGCTTGCCGGTGTCGCCGACCTTGAGCATGGTCGTGGGCTGGTCGACGGCGGGCTTCCCGGGCTGGACGGCCTTGAAGACGGTGGTCGGCTGATCGACACCCGCGGCGGGGGCGCCGGGCTTGCGGTCGGTGCCGGGCTCGGGGGTGGCGTCGGGCTCGGGGTCGGCGTCGGCGTCCGCGTCTTTCTTCGCGTTCGCGTCGGGCTCGGCGTCGGGCTCGGCGTCGGTGTCGGCGTCGGTGTCGGCGTCGGACTTTGCGTCCGCGTCCGTGCCGGCGTCTATGCCGGCCTTGGCGGCCGTCCCGGACTCCGCGCCGGCCCCGTCCGTCGCGGACCCGGCCTCGGGCTCGTCCTCGGGCTCGTCCTCGGCGTCGGCATCGGTGCCCGACTTCCCGTCGGCGTCGGTGTCGACGTCGGCCCGGGCGCCGGCATCGGTGCCCGACTTCCCGTCGGCGTCGGTCTTGGCGGTGGCCTCGCCCTTCGCGGTGTTGCCGGCCTCCGGCCGGTCCTCGGCGTCGGCGCCCGCGCCGGACTCGCCCCCGGGTCCGTCCTCGGCGCCGCCGGCGGCCCGGGCGCCGGTGTCGGAGTCCTCGCCGGTCCGGGCGCCGACGCGGTCCTCGGCCCCGGCCTCCGCCTCTTCCTTCTCCCCGGTTCCCGCCGCCTCCGCCGAAGCCTCCTGCGGGGCCTCCCCGGCGCTGTCCGCGCCGGTGTCCGACGCACCCTCAGACGCCTTCTCCGCGCCGGAGTCGGACGCCGCTCCGTCCTTCGGCTTCCCGTCGGACGGGCCCTCGGCACCGGCACCGGCCGCCGCGCCGGAGGAACTCCCGGCCCGTGCCCCGGACTTCCCGTCGGCCGGACCCTCGCCCTGCCCGTCGGACGACTTCCCGGCAGTCTTCCCCGCCGCACCGGCCCGCTTTGCAGTCGCGTCGGTTCCCGGCTCGCGGATCCACGCCGAGACGGCGGCGCGCAGGGCCGTCTCCCCGTCGCCCGGCCCGGAGTCCTCCGCGTCCGACGGCCCGGACCCGGCCGGGGTTTCGGACCGTACCGTCAGGACCCGGGTCGCCATGTCCCCACCGCCGGCCGGGGAATCCTTCCCGCGGGCCGCCGTCAGCCGCGGATCGGCCTCGGGAACCGGATCCGCGCTCCGCGGCGTCGGTTCCGCCGACGACTCGCGCTGCTTCGACCTGTCGGGGGACTCGCCCGCCACCGATGCCTCCTCCATGCGCCGCACGCCTACGCGCGCGCCCTGTCCGAACCATGTACCAGTGTCCTGTGTGAGGGCTTGGCCCCTGCGGTAGACGAGAACGACATACCTACCGGTTCCCTTACGAACCGGTCACGCGCTCTCGACAGACCAATGTGAGAGGGGTCACCCTGTCATTCATCCACGCGGGGAGGCATGGATGGGCAGGAGCCGCAGAACACTTCCGGAGGAGCTTCTGCTGCTGGCACTGGACCCGGCCACGGGTACCACTGCGCAGCCGCAGTCGCTCGACCTCGGTCTGGCCGGTGCACAGCTAGTGGAGCTGGCGCTGGCCGGACGGATAGCCCCAGACGGGGATCGTATCGCCGTGGTGGTGCCACGGCCGACAGGAGATCCGACTCTGGACTGCGCGTTGGAGTTGCTGCGAAGGCGTGGCGCTCCGGTGCGTGCCGTCCATTGGATCGGCGGGCCCCGGCTGGGGCTCAGGCAGACCTACCTCTCGCATCTGGAGCGGTGCGGCATGGTCGCCGCCGTAGCCGGCCAGATGTGCGGGGTGCTGCCGACGACGCGTTACCAGGCGACCGACACCGCCATCAGCCGGGAGATCCGTTCCCGGCTGGACTCCGCGATCCGCACCGGCGTACCACCGGACCCGCGGACCGCGGCGCTCGCCGCCCTGGCGCACGCCGTCGGGCTCGGCAAGCACCTGTATCCGGGGAACGAGGGACGCTCGTCCCGCTCCCGGCTGCGGGACCTGATCCGGCACGACCCCATGGGCGGGCTCGTCGCGCACGCCGTCATGGACGTGCAGAACGGCGCGGCCGCCCAGCCGCGCCGTGGTTCGGCACCCGCGGGCCGGCAGGCCGCGCCCGGTGCCAGGGTCGCGGCGGAACCCGCACGCGGGGTTCCGATGCAGCCGCACCGCGGGTCCATGGCCCGTGCCGTGGCCCACTGAGCCGTACACCCGGGCCGGGGGCGCCGCCGTGCACACGGCCGCGCGCCCCGGCCCGCACGGACCCGGTTCGGGAGCCGCTGGTCGCAGCGGGGCGGTGGGACCACAGCCGTGGTCCCGCCGTCCCGCTCGACTGCGTCCACCCGAGGGCGTCGCGTATCCCCCGTTTCCCAGCGGCGGCGAGCACCTTGGTGGCAGTCTGCTCAACAGCAGATACGGAAAGTGCCGAGTCACAGGCAGGCAGCCGGAGGTGCACGTCCCGTGGCGTCCAATGTCAATCCCACCGTCAGGCGGCGCCGGCTGGGCCAGGAGCTGCGCAGACTTCGCGAGCTCAAGGGCATGACGGCCGAAGAGGTGGCGGAACGGCTGCTGGTGTCGCAGTCGAAGATCAGCAGGCTGGAGAACGGCCGCAGGAGCATCAGCCAGCGCGATGTGCGCGACCTGTGCGGGGTGTACGAGGTCGAGGACAAGCGGATCGTCGACTCGCTGATGGAGATGGCCCGCGACTCGCGGCAGCAGGGCTGGTGGCACACCTTCGGGGACATCCCGTACAGCGTGTACATCGGCCTGGAGACCGACGCGGAGTCGCTGCGGGTGTACGAACCCCAGATCGTCACGGGCCTGTTGCAGACCCGCCGCTACGCCGAGGCGCTGGTGCGCGGCGCGCTGCCGGAGACCTCGGCGGAGGAGATCGAGAAGCGGGTCGAGGTGCGGATCCGGCGGCAGGAGCGCATCACCACCGACCGCAACCCGCTGCGGCTGTGGGTGGTCCTGGACGAGGCCGCGCTGCACCGCGTGGTGGGCAGCAGGCTGGTGATGCGGGAGCAGCTGGAGCACCTCATCGAGCTGTCCGAGCTGCCGCACGTCACCGTGCAGGTGCTGCCGTTCGAGGTGGGCGCGCACCCGGGCATCAACGGCCAGTACGCCATCCTGGAGTTCGCCGACGCGGCCGACTCCAGCGTGGTGTACCTGGAGGGCGTCACCAGCGACCTGTACCTGGAGAAGGCGCAGGACGTGCAGAAGTACGCCGTGATGTACGAGCACCTGCGGGCGCAGTCGCACAACGTGGACGTGTCCCGGCAGTTCATCGCCGAGGCGGCGAAAAGGTTCGCCGACTGAGGGGAGAGGCTCGGGGCGCGGGATCGTACACCGCCGGTCCGCTCCAGTGGAAGGCTCGCCCGGGATAAGCCATCCGGTCGAGTGAACGGGCCCTCCACCCGGCGAAGTTGCCCGCTAGCGTCGATCAAGCCGATCGGTCGACACGGTTGGCGCGAACCGGACTACCGCACAGGAGTGGACATGGCACTGATTCAGGGCGCTTCGGAAACGTGGATGAAGTCGTCGTACTCCGGGGGCAACGGCGCTTGCGTCGAGGTCAAGTCGCCGACCGGCGCCGAACTCGCCGTCCGCGACTCCAAGGACGTCGAGGGCCCGGTCCTGGCCTTCCCGGCCGACGCCTGGAACGCCTTCGTGGCCTCCGTCAAGGCGTAAGGAGTCCTTCCGGACCCCACCCGGCACGACAACCGCACCAGCACCACCGAAGAGCCCTCTCGACGAGTCGCCGTCCTTGCCGAGGGGGCTCGCCCCTTGCCCCGGCTCCGCGCACGCGGTCCGGACCGAGGGGCGAGCGCGTCGCCGTACGGGCGACCGGGCTCAGCCGAGCTGGCCCTCGATCGCGGTGACGACCTCGGACGAGTCCGGCGTGGTCTGCGGCGAGAACCGGGCGACCACGCTCCCGTCCCGGCCGACGAGGAACTTCTCGAAGTTCCAGCGGATGTCCCCGCTGTGCCCCTCGGCGTCGGCGAACCCGACGAGCCGCTCGTACAGCGGGTGCCGGTCCGGGCCGTTCACCTCCACCTTCTCGGTCAGCGGGAAGGTCACGCCGTAGGTCGCCGAGCAGAACTGCGCGATCTCCTCGGCGGACCCCGGCTCCTGCCCGAGGAACTGGTTGCAGGGCACGCCCAGCACGGTGAAGCCGCGCTCCGCGTACCGCTTCTGCAGCTCCTCCAGGCCCGCGTACTGCGGGGTCAGGCCGCACTTGGAGGCCACGTTCACGATGAGGACGGCCTTGCCCGCGAACCGCGACAGCTCCGCGGGGCCGCCCTGGAGGGCACCGATCTCGACGTCCAGCGGAGACCCGCTGTGCTCAGTAGTCGTCATGCACCGGATGCTAGCCCCCACCACAACCCCGCCCCCGCGCCACGGGCCCCGCCGCCCCACGCCCCCCTCGGCCTGCGCCCCACGTCCCACCCCCGCTCGCCTCGGCCAGGACGTCCCCGGCCGCCGTGCGCACGTACAGCACCGTTCGCCCGGCCCTGCGCCGCTCCACGAGCCCCGCCTCCCGCAGCACCTTCAGATGGCGTCCGACCGAGCCGAGGGCCTGCCCGGTCACGGCGGTCAGCTGGGTCGTGCTCAGCGGCGAGCCGAGCAGGACGAGCACCCGGGCCCGGGCCGGACCCAGCAGGGCGCCCAGCCCCGCCGGCACCGCGGGCCCGCCGTCCCCGGCCAGCGCACCGGCGCAGGGGTAGACCACGGCGTACCGCTCCTCGTCCACCCAGGACACCCAGCCCAGCCGCTGCGGGGTCACCGGCACGAAGAGCAGCTCCGCGCCGGAGATCTCGCGCGGCGGATACTCGTGCAGGTTGACCTGGAACCGGTTCTCCCCGAGCCAGCGCGTCCCGCCCGGCCGCAGCCCGTCCAGCACACCCGCCCAGCCGCCCCGGCCCGCCTGCGCGGTCCGCGCCAGCACGTCCGCCTCCAGCACCCGCCGGCGCCGCTCCCAGGAGGGCCGTACGGTCTCCTCCCACACCCACTCCAGCAGCCGGGCCGCCCGCTCGGGCAGGTCGTCCCGGTCGAGCAAGGCGGGCAGCGGACCGGCGAGCGAGCGCCGCAGATGGGCGCGGGCGGCACCGGGCCCGACCGCGCGCACGCGGCCGACCTCCGTGGCGAAGTCCTGCCCGGGGCGCGGCGTGGGCGTCAGGAAGTCGGCGATCCACTCCCGGCCCAGCCCCGCCCGCACCAGCCGCGCCGTCACGGGGTCGGCCGCGAGCCGGGCCCGGTAGGCGGGCAGGTGGGCGCCCAGCCAGGCATGCTCCCCGGGATGCGTGCCCTGCCCGGCGTGCAGCAGCTTCAGGCAGCCGAAGGTCTCGGCGAGCGGAGAGACGACGAACCGGCTCCGGGCCAACGTGTCGGCGTCGAGCTGCCACCACCCCATGTGCCGCCCCTCCCCGTAGGACTCGTGCCGTAGGACCCGCAGGGCTGTGCGCCGTACGGGCTTTCGCGCGAGGGCGAAACAATAACGGGCCCTCGTCGCCCCGTTCGAGACTCCGGACCATGACGGGCTACCGATCCCTGTTCCGCACCCCGGAGTTCACCCCGCTCTTCCTCGGCACGGCCGCGCAGACCGCCGCCCAGACCGTCGGCGGCCTCGCCCTGGGCACACTGGTCTTCCGGGCGACCGGCTCCCCGCTGCTGTCGGCGGTGAGCATGTTCGGTCACACGCTGGCCCAGGTGCTGGGCGCCACCGTCCTGCTGTCCGGCGCCGACCGGCTGCCCCCGCGTACGGCGCTGTCGGCGATCACCCTCGTCTTCGCGGCCGGCACGGCGGCCCAGGCGCTGCCCGGACTGCCGGTCGGCGCCCTCTTCACCGTCGTCCTGCTGCTGGGCCTGGTCGCCTCGCTCGGCGGCGGGGTCCGCTGGGGCCTGCTGAACGAGATCCTCCCCAAGGACGGTTACGTGATCGGGCGTTCGCTGTTCAACATGGTGAGCGGGCTGGCGCAGGTCGCCGGCTTCGCCACCGGCGGCGCCCTGCTCGCCGTACTCTCCCCGCGCCTCTGCCTGCTTCTGGCGGCGGCCCTGTACCTGACGGCCGCGCTCGTCCAGCGGCTCGGCCTGTCCGCGCGCCCGCCCCGCGCCGCGGGCCGCCCCTCCGCGTCGGCGACCCGGCGTGCGAACGCCGCCCTGTGGTCGTCCCGGCCGCGCCGCCTGACGTACCTGGGCCTGTGGCTGCCGGGCGGCATGGTCGTCGGCTGCGAGTCGCTGTACGTGTCGTACGCCCCGCACGCCGCCGGCACCCTCTTCGCGTGCGGGGCGCTCGGCATGCTCACCGGGGACGTGACGGTCGGCCGGCTGCTCCCCGCCGCCGTCCGCACCCGCCTGGCCACCCCGCTGCTGCTCCTGCTGGCGGCCCCGTTCCTGATCTTCTGCGCGCACCCGCCGGTGCCGGTGGCGGCGGCGTGCGTGACCGTGGCGTCCGCCGGTTTCGGCGCGGGCCTCGTGCAGCAGGAGCAGCTGATGCGGCTGACCCCCGACACCCTGGCCGGCCAGGCGCTGGGACTGCACTCGGCGGGCATGCTGACCCTCCAGGGCGTCGGCGCGGCGGCGGCGGGAACGCTGGCCCAGTTCACCTCGCCCGCGGCGGCGATGACGGCGATGGCGGCGGCCTCGCTCTGCACCACCCTGACCCTGGCCGGGGCCGCCCGGCGCACCGCGGACCGGCAACGGGAAAGCCCGCTCCCCTCGATCCGAAACCCCCTATCGTCTGATCACCGGGTCCCAGGGTCGTCAGGGTCGGCTCCTGGACACGATGCCTGACGGGGAGCGCTGGTGAACGTTCCCGCGGTGGCGAGCTGACGCGCGTGCACGGGCGCCGGCGTCCCTCGCTGCTGTCACCCGAGGACGGCAGCCGGAGCTAGCGCTTCTTGCGAATCTTGCGCTTCTTCTCCTTGGCTTCCTTCTCCTTGCGCTGGGCAACGCCGTACGCGGACCAAGGCCCTTGATGGACGGGGCACCGGGACGTGCCGGTCACCACAGCTCGCCGACACCGACTCCCGGCCTTGGTCGGGGCGCCACACTTTGCCACGTGCTTCTCCCTCCGGTCTCGTCACGCGGTACGTGAAGCTCCAGGAACCGTGGCTCAGCGCTCGCCGGACAGGGAAGGCGCGTGCCGATTTGCCGGGTGCACGCGGGCGCACATGGCCGGCATCAGCTTGGGGAGCTGAGGGGAGGATCTGGTCTCACGGCCAGGCAGCGGTGCTTTCGCGCGTCCTGGTGCTACGCGCCGAGTGAGTCGATCAAGTGATCGTCGAGGTCGGCGAACCAGTCCTCACGCCGCCACGGGCGCAGGTGGCTTCGGGCGCGGCGCAGCCGGATGGAGGCGACACGACCGCCGGTTGACGAAGCGGCCTCAATACAGCCGTGCAGCAACTCGGCCGCCGACGCGGGCTCGTCCAGGCGAATACGGGCGAGGGCCTGATCTGTCGCGACGATCGCCCGCTGCACCTGCTCGCGTGGTGCCTGCAATGCCTCGACGGACCGCGCGAAGTAGTCGTGCGCCTCGGCGGGGTCGCCGACGTACAGCGAGGTGACGCCCTCGAACCCGCGCAGGTGTCCGGCCGAGAACAACGCCGTCGCCGGGTCGCCGTCGCGGTCACTGTCCATGTCGTACCAGGCGAGTGCGAGCGCCGCCCGCGCGTGTCGCTCGGCACCCGCGCGCGCCGCGATCTCCGCCTGCAGGGCGTGTGCTCGCGCTCGGACCGTCACGCTCTCACCCGCGCGGGCGTCGCGCACTGCGGCGTCGACGAGCCGCCGCGCCGCCTCGATACCCGGCGTTGAGTACAAGGTGACCAGGGCGTGACTCATGTGGACGACGGCACGCCGCCACGATGAGCCGGTGCCGCCGGCCGCGGCGGTCGCCTCGGCGTACAGTGCCCGCGCCGAGGCGTCGTCGCGCGTCTCGAAGGCCACCCGGCCAGCGAGCGTGAGAGCCTGCGCGGCGATCGCCCGCAACCCCGGCAGCAGTGGCTCGGGCACCCCCGCGTCGAGCAGCCGACGGCACGCCTCGACGACCGGCGCGAGCAAGAGCTGCACCCGCACGAACGGCACACTGCCGACTTGCCCGTTCACGTTGCCGACGGCCGTGCGCAAACCGGCGAGCAGCCCCGCGTCGAACCGCGACGGGTCGGTGAGGGCCGACGACAGTGCGAGTCGCGTCGACGGGCCGAGCAGAGCGAGCAGCCCGCCGCCGTCATCGGTCGCGATGCGCACGAGCAGCGCGCGCAGCTCGCCGAGGCGGCGCTCGCTCTCGCCGAGGTGCGCGAGGGCGTCCAGCAGCTCCCCGAAGTCGGATCCGGCGCCGAGCGAGGTCTGCCCGTCGGCGCCGTGGGCGTACAGGTGCGCGAGCAGCAGTTGATACCGCTCCCCGGGCAGGACGGGCGCCTTGTTGGATTCCCACCGTGCGACTGACCGCTGCACACTCGCGACGCCGGCGTCCAGTGGCTGCCCCAGCTCGGAAGCCTTGGCGACAAGTGCTCGGGCGAGGCCAGAGAGGGACCAGCCGCGGGCGAGCCGTAACCGCTTGAGTGCGGCGGCGCCGACGAGGCTGTCGTGCGCGCTCATGCCCTCATGATGCACGCTGTGCCGCTCATACGGGCACGATCAGTCGTGGTTTCCCCTGTGAGGCCGCGTAGTCGATCGTCTGCCACGTACCCGAGGCGCCCGCGGGCCCTTCGAGCGGGAACCCGAGCACCATCTGCGCCCGGTCGACCATGTACCTGTTCCGAGCGTGATACGCGGGGGTGCGCAGTTCGGCGGCGCCGAGTTCGACAACCTCGGCGACTCGGTCGCGGCACCGGTCGACCGCCTGCCGCGCCTCGGCCGGCTGCTGTCCGACCGTGCCGGGCACGACGATCGTGATCCGGCTCCGCGAATGCGCGGCAAGCCACAGCAGGGTGAGGCTGTCGATCCCCTTCGCGCCACCGATGTAGAAGTGCGCGCCGTCGGCCGCCCATGGCGCGAGGTAGGTCAGAAACAGGTCGCTGAACCAGGTGAGTTCCCGGTGCCCGGTTTCCCGCGTGCCGGTGATCACCGCAGCTAGAGGCATTGATCAACTCCGTGTCATAAGGTGTCAGCTCCCCTGGCCGCGCGCCCTGCGATGAGATCGGGGCCATGGATGTGATGACCTCCTCGGCCATTTTGGTCGACCAGCCCACCGCGCGCGGGCCGGCCGTGCCGAACCGGGACGACGGCACCGTAAGCGTGACGGGCCCGCTGCAACCCCGCGCCAGTGCGGCACTCAAGGCGCCCGGTGGCCGATACCTCGCTGATTGCGGCTACAAGATCGGCGATCACGGAGACGAACCGGCCACCGTCGTCCGGGTCGCTTATCCGCTTGGGCTGCCCTGCGTGAGCATCCCCGAGCAATCGTGGTGATGGCGATGGAAGGCAGGCATCTGCCGCAGGTCCGCGTACTGCCCCGGCAGTTGTGCTCCTCGCCCGCCGCGCGGCATTTCGTGGTCGGCGTCCTCACGGACTGGGGCCTGACCAGCGTTCTGGACGATGCCGCGCTGGTCGTGACCGAGCTGGTGACCAACGCGGTCCGGCACACCCGGACGCCGACCGTCCGGATCGTCGTGCGCCGGATGCCGCCGGACGCCGTACGGCTCATCGTCATCGACAAGAGCCCTGAACTCTGGGCCGTTCTCCAGTCCGCGAGCCCTCTCGACAGCGGCGGGCGCGGCCTGGCGCTGGTGGATGCCGTCACCAAGGGATGGGGCTGCACCCGCTGGCCCTGGGAGAAGCGCGTGTGGGCCGACCTGGAAGCTCCCACGGAGGACCGGGTATGACCGCCACTTCGACCAGGACACTGTCCCGCATCCCCGCCGACCTTCGCCCGCTGCTCTCCCTGCCATCCCTGGACGGCCTGCCCGATGCCAAGGCGCGCGGGGCCGAGTGCGCCTGGTGTGGGAAGCGGCTGTCGGTCGCGACCGCCGTGGACCTCGGTGAGCGCCCGGGTCCGGGCGGCATCACCCTGTTCCCTCGGGGCTGTCACCCGTGCACCCTGCGGGCAGCGGTCCGGGCCTACCTCACCCACCCCGGCCCCTGCCGGCAGTGCGTCTACGACCTGAAGCCCTGCCCGGTCATGCAGGCGCTGCGGACCCTGGTCCTGGAGCTGCCCCGATGACCGTGCAGATTCCAGAGGTGCTCTACGACGTGCACGAGTGCGTCTCCTGGTACGAGGTCCCCCGGCGATTGCCCGCGCCGGCCGTGGCCGGCGAGGCATGCGTCTGGTGCACCAGCCCTCGGGACGCCACCACCGTGGAACTGGCCCCCTCAGCGACCCGTCCCCGCCTGGCCTGCCCGCGCTGCTACACGGCCCGGCTCGCCTGGTACCTCACCTGGGCGGACTGGCACACACACTTCACGGCCTGCACCGCCTGCCAACAGTCCCGGACCTGCTACGCCGGCCACGGACACCGCCTCCTGCACGAGCGGACCGCACAGGCCATCGGCAAGACACCCGAGTGCCTCGCCTGCCCCGCCCCGCTGCTGCCGACACAACCGGTCGCACCCCTGCGCTGGGAGGGCACCACCCGCTTCAACGCCGGGTACGCGCACCTCCGGTGCCTGACCGCAAAGGCGCCGGAGCCGCCGTCGTTCGTGGACCTAGGCTGCCTCGGGCCGCGCCGCGCGTAGGCCCGGGGCGGGCTCCTGTGCGTCGAGTGGAAAGGTCTCGTCTTCCCCGAAGTCGGGGGCCTGGAAGAGGTTGGTCGTCGCCGGAGGCGGCGATGCCGCAGCGGAGCGACGGGGTTGCCCTTCCAGGGCGGAGAACAGCGACGTCAGATCGATGAGAGGACTCTCTTTCGTGACAGGCCCCCGAAAGGGCCTGGTGTGCCGTGACCGGGCACAGCGGTCCTACAGTCTGGTCATCTTGCCGTACGGGCTCAAGATCCGCATTTGCGCCGAGCCGAAATCCACGAGCGCCGCGATTCCGTCCTCGATGCCGATGACTCGACCGAGGCCGTACATGTCGTGTGTGACCTGGTCGCCCACGGCGAAGTGCTTGGGAGCCGGTGTGACCGGAGCCTTGAAGGGACTGGTAGGCAGATGGCGCTTCGGCGCGGCAGGCTTTGTCATGACTCAGTATGAGCCTACGTGTGTCCCGGTTCGCTGTGGCCATCGGCACAGATCGGGACGGGAACGACCGCTGCATGCCACTGACCTGTGATTTCGAGATCTGGCGAGGTCGAAACTTCACCGTAGGCCCCCAATCACTGACCAGCGACCGATGCTGATCCGCAGGGCGCGGTATACGGGAGATCGACTTCCCGTCAGCTCACGCGAACGGCCCCGGACGAGGAGTCCGAGGCCGAGTGGGAGCCTCCCTGACCTGGGAGGAAAGCCCCAGGTCAGAGTGGTGACGCGTTGTGCCCCCGGCAGGATTCGAACCTGCGACACCCGCTTTAGGAGAGCGGTGCTCTATCCCCTGAGCTACGAAGGCCGGGATCTGTCGGGACGTGGTGCGGTGTGTCGCCGACAAGGGTGGTGGCCTACTGGTGGGTGCGGGCCGCCGCCGACAGTGTAGCGGGTGGGGGTGCCCGGGTGGTGCCGGTGGGCGTCAGGCCGGCAGGGGCGGGTAGTCCGTGTAGCCGGTGGCGTCGCCGCCGTAGAAGGTGGACGGGTCGGCGGGGGTGAAGGGGCCGCCCGTCGCGAGGCGCTGGGGGAGGTCGGGGTTGGCGACGAAGAGCCGGCCGAAGGAGATCAGGTCGGCGGTGCCGTCCTCGATCAGGGGCAGTTCCCCGGGGCCGGTGGGGCGCGTTCCGGTCTGCGGGTTGAGGATGAGGGCGCCCGGGAAGAGGCGGCGCAGCGCGAGCGTCAGTTCGCGGTCCCCGGCCTCCATGACGTGGAGGTAGGCCAGGCCGAGCGGGGCGATGTGCCGCACGAGTGCCTCGTAGGTGGGGCGCGGGTCCGGTTCGGCTATGTCGTTGAGCGACGAGCCGGGGGACACGCGCAGGCCGGTGCGGTGCGCGCCGATCGCGGTGGCCACCGCGGAGACCACCTCGACGGCGAAGCGGACGCGGCCCTCGGTGGAGCCGCCCCACTCGTCGGTGCGCCGGTTGCTGTTGGGGGCCAGGAACTGCTGGATCAGGTAGCCGTTGGCGCCGTGCAGCTCCACGCCGTCGAAGCCGGCGTCGACCGCGTTGCGGGCCGCCGCCACATGGTCGGCGATGGTCTGCGCGATCTCGTCCCCGGTCAGTTCCCGCGGCGTGACGAAGTCCTTCGGTCCGTCCGGGGTGAAGCACTGGCCCTGCGCCGCGACGGGCGAGGGGCCGACCGGCACCAGGCCGTCCGGAAGCAGTACCGGGTGGCCGATCCGGCCCGTGTGCATCAGCTGCGCGAAGATCTTCCCGCCCTTGGCGTGCACGGCGTCGGTGACCTTGCGCCAGGCCGCCACCTGCTCGGCGCTGTGCAGGCCCGGGGTGAAGGGGTAGCCCTGGCCGACGACGGAGGGCTGCGTGCCCTCGGTGATGATCAGGCCCGCGGAGGCGCGCTGGGCGTAGTACTCCGCGGTCAGTTCCGAGACCAGGCCGCCGTAGGCGCGGCTGCGGGTCATGGGGGCCATCACGATGCGGTTGGCGAGCTGGTGGGTTCCGCCGATGACGACGGGCTCGAACGCGGTGGGCACGGGTAACTCCTCAAGCGATTGCTCGGATTAATTACTTGGCTGGCCAATTGTTTTGCCGTGAGTCACTGTAGCGCATGTGTTTGGTTGGCCAACATAATGAGGTGTACGTATTCCCCCAGGAGGTCTCCGCCCATGCCGCGCACCCCGTCGAGCAGCCCCGACGACACCACCCCCCGCCCCGTCGACGCGGGCGGCGAGATCAGCCACACGATCTCCCGCGTCGCCCGCGCCCACCGGGCCACCGCCGGTCAACTGCTGCGCCGGCTGGGCCTGTACCCGGGGCAGGAGCTGCTGTTGATGCGGCTGTGGGAGTCCGGACCGCAGCGCCAGTCGGTCCTCATCAAGGAGCTGGACCTCGACCCGTCCACGGTCACCCGCATGGTGCAGCGCCTGGAGCAGGCCGGGTTCGTCAGCCGCGGCACCGACCCCGACGACCGCCGGGCCGTCCTCGTCGCGACCACGGAGGCCGGCGAGGCGCTGCGTCAGGGTGTCGGGCGGGTGTGGCAGGAGTTGGAGGAACGCACGCTGGCGGGGCTCGGCGAAGGCGAGCGGGAGGACCTGGCGCGGCTCCTCGCCGCCCTGGAGCGCAACCTCGCCACCGGCTGACGGCGGGGCCGCCCTGTCGCCGGCTGACGGCAGGACCGCCCTGTCGCCCGGCGAGGCAGGGCCGCCCCGTCACCGCCCCCGGGTCCGCCGTCGGTGGCCGCCCCGGCTCAGGACAGGGGCACGTGGGTGAAGCGGGACGCCGTGTGGAGGTCCCGTTGGATGGCGTCGGCCGTCGCGCGGAGTGCCGGGAGGAGGTGTCGGACGCAGTCCTCCAGGGTGCGGCGGGCCGTGTGCGTGGCCACGTTCACGGCGGCGACCGCGCGGCCCGACCGGTCCCGTACCGGTACGGCGACCGACCGCAGGCCGGACTCCAGTTCCTCGTCGGCCAGGGCGTACCCCTGGGCCCTGATCCCGGCCAGTTCCGGGGACAGGGGGCCGTCGGCGTCCGCCAGGAGGACCCGGCCCAGCGAGGTCGCGGCGGCGGGCAGCCGCGCGCCCACCGGTATGCGCACGGTCAGGACCCGGCCCGTGCCCGCGCCCGCCGTGTACTGGACCTCCGTGCCGTCGGGCGTCAGCACCGCCAGTGCCGCCGCCTCGCCCACCCGGTCCGCCAGCGCCCGCAGCAGCGGTTGCGCCAGGCGGGGGAGCGAGGTGCGGGACAGCGGCGGGAAGCCGAGGTCCAGGACGCGCGGGGTGAGCGTGAAGGCGCGTTCGTCGTGCGCGGCGGCGGCCACCAGGCCCAGGTGCTCGTGGGTGAGCAGCGCCCGGCGGGCGGTCGCCCGGGACAGGCCGGTAGCCCGGGCCACGTCCGCCAGGGACAGCGCCGGGCGGCCCTCGCCGAAGGCCGTCAGCACCGTCAGCCCCCGGGCCAGCGACTCCACGAAGTCCCGGCCCAGTTCCTGCTTGGACGCCGTCGTCCAGGTCGCGAGGCCGGCGGGCGCGGGTCCCGGCGCGGGCGGGGGCGCGGTCCGCAGGTCGGCCTCCATCGCCTCCACCGCCCTACGCAGCCGGGGCAGCAGGGTGGCGGGCAGCTCGCGAGCCGGGTGCCGGCTGGTGTGGCTGACCACGCTCGCCACGCAGGCCAGGCGGCCGGTGCGGGGGTCGTGCACCGGGGCGGACACCGCGACCAGGCCCGGCTCGATCAGCTGGTCGTCCAGCGCCCAGCCGTCCCGGCGGGCCGCCCGCACCCGGTCCGCGAAGGCCGCCTCGACGGCATCGACGGCATCGACGGCATCGACGGCACCGGCGGCATCGGCGGTGTACGCGCCGGCGGCATCGGCGGTGTCCGCCGCGACGGCAGCGGTCTCGGCACGGGCCGGGGCGAGGGAGCGTTCCGGGCGCGGGGGCACGGCCGGGAACGTGGTGTCCTGCGGATCCCCGGCGCGGCGCGCCCGCCACCGGCTCCAGTCCCGCTCCGTCCACTCCGTGGCGAACAGCGCGCCCGGAGCGGTGCGTTCGGCCGGCAGCAGGTCGCCGATGCGGAAGCTGACGGACAGCGCGCGGCGGCGGGTGGCCTGGTGGATGAAGCGGATGCCGTCGCGGTCGGGGACCGCCAGCGACACCGACTCGTCCAGTGCGTCGGCGAGGGCGTCGGCGCGCTCACCGAGCAGCGCGGGCAGGCGCAGGGCGGCGAGGTAGGCGTTGCCCAGCTCCATCACGCCCGGGGTGAGGACGACGTCCCGGCCGTCGAGGCGTACGTAGCCCATGCGGGCCAGGGTCGCGGTGATCCGGTCCACCGTGGAGCGGGCGAGACCGGTGGCCCGTTCCAGCGCGCTCGGGCTCAGCGTGCCGCCCGCCTCGGCCAGCCGGCGCAGCACCGCGACGCCGCGCACCAACGGCCCGACCGCCTCCGCCGGCACTCCGGCCCCGTCCCCGGCGCGGGTGTCGGCATCCACTGCGGTCATCGCGGGCATCGTCTCTTTCGGTACGGCATCGGGGCACGCCTACGGTAACCCTGTAGGGGACGGGCCACCCTTCCCCTACGGACCTACGGACCTACGGACCTACGGACCTACGGACCCGGGGCCGCGCGGCGACCAGCGGTCCCGCGGGCATCCCCGCCATCCCGTCATCCTGCAACCCCGCCATCCCCGTCACCCCCGCCATCCCCGCCCTCGTGCCCTCCCCCTCAGGACTCGTCCGCCACCCGCACCACCCCTCCGCCCCGGCTCACCCGGATCCGGTAGTTGCCGTCCGCGTCCGTCGACAGCACCCGCACGTCGATCCCGTGCCGTGGGTCCTTGAAGGTCTCGCCGGCGGCGAACGGGGCGTCGGAGAGTTCCGCGTGGACGTTGGGGCTGCGGGTGCAGCCGCCGCTGCCCCGGTGGCTGTCGAAGACGGTGACCGGGCCGCGCCCGGTGTCGACCGCCGCGTCGATCTTGTAGACGAGGACGCCGGGACGGCACACCGCCTCGTCGTTGCCGCCCTGCGCGCGCACCTCCAGCGCGTAGGCGGTGCGTGCGGTGACCGGTATGAGGACCAGCTTGCCGCCGCCCTGCTGGTACAGCGGGGAGAGGGTGAACTCGACGCTGCCGGGGCCCGCCGCGCAGCCGACCTGGCCGCCGTCCAGCCAGCCCAGCTTCCACTTGTGCCAGCCGAGCAGGTCGTTGTTGGCCCCCCAGTCCTCGCTCATGATGTCCCAGTGCCCGACCGCGCCCCCGCCGTCCTGCGTGTACAGGTCGGGCAGGCCGAAGGTGTGGCCGTTCTCGTGCGGCAGCACCCGGTAGCCGGTGCGGTCGTAGGTGCCCGAACCGTCGTCCTGGCGGGAGTAGACGAAGGAGGCGTTGGAGACGCGCACGCCGTCGGCGACCGGGGCGTCGTCGTTGCCGGCGAAGGTCACGGACAGCACGGTGTCCAGCGCGGACGGCCCGGCGTTCGGGGTGACGAGCACGTTCAGCAGGTCGTACGCGCGGAAGTCCACCGTCGGGTCGGCGGCGGCCACGAGGTCCTGCACCAGGCTGCGGTAGCCGGGGTCGAAGGGAGCGCCGCGCTCTATGCCGTACTCCCGGAACGGCTTCGGCATGCGCAGCCAGCCGGTGACGGGGGTCTCGGGGCGGTAGTCGAGACGGCCGTACGAGGAGGTGTGGAACCAGTCCTGGGTGCGCGGGAAGAACTCGTGGAAGCGGTCCATCGCGGCGCCCTCGCCGGGCGCGTCGGGGAAGTCGACCATCAGGGTCAGGGCGTGGACCGTGCCCGTGGAGCGGGAGTAGCCGGCCGGGGTGGGCAGACCCTCGGTCATCTGCACGTCCAGACCGCTGCGGATCATGCAGGGGAGCAGTGCGGAGGAGCGGGCCAGGCCCGTGGGCCCGCCGGTGGTGGGCGCCGTCAGGTGTCCGGTCCCGGCCGAGGTGCCGACCGCGAGGGTCAGCGCGGTCACCACGGTCAGGGCGGCCACCCGGCGCGGGCGTATGCGGTGGCGGGGCTGCGGCTGCATGCAGGGACCTTTCGCGCCACGGCAGCCGCTGGTCACCGGCTGCACCCTTGCGCTCACCCTGGGGCGGCGGTGCGGTGGGCGCGCGCTGGAGGAGACCGATGGTGGGAAACGGAGTCGGCGGACGGGTGAAACCCGACGGACGGCGATTGTGTCTCAGGTCACAGCGTTTCTTCGGGAAGCCGGAAATAACCGGGGACGCTCTCCCCGTTTAGCCCTGTGTCCGAGCGAAACGGGGAGCCAGTCCCCGGATCGCCCCCTCGACCCGAGGAGTACGCCGTGCCCGCCGCCACCGCCCCCGCCGAGCGCAAGGTGACCCGGCCGCGCGCCGACGCCCTGCGCAACCGGGAGCGGATCGTCGCCGCCGCCCGGGAGATGATCGTCGAGCACGGCCCCGAGGTGCCGATCGACGAGATCGCCCGCCGGGCCGGCGTCGGCAACGCCACGGTGTACCGCAACTTCCCCGACCGGGACGCCCTCGTCCGCGAGGTCGTCTGCTCCGTCATGGACCGCACGGCCCGCGCGGCCGAGCTGGCCCTCGCGGAGACCGGGGACGCCTTCACCGCCCTGGAGCACTTCGTGCACGCCGCCGCCGACGAGCGGATCGGTGCGCTGTGCCCCATGGTGTCCAGCACGTTCGACCGGCACCACCCCGACCTGGAGGCCTCCCGTGAGCGCGTCGAGCGGCTCATCGAGGAGGTCATGGGCCGGGCCAAGGCGGCCGGGCAGCTCCGGCCGGACGTCGGCGTGGGTGATCTGACCGTAGCCATGGGCCAGTTGAGCCGGCCCCCGGCCGGTACGGACTGCCCGAGCGGCGACCGCTTCGTCCACCGCCTGCTGCAGTTGTTCCTCGACGGCCTGCGGGCGCCCGCCCGCTCCGCCCTGCCGGGTGAGGCCATCAGCATCAGGGAGCTGCGCGCCTCCTGACCGATCAGTTCAGCTCCCGCGCCCAGTCCACCGACAGTACGGCGGTTCGTACGGCCGATCCCTTCCTGTTCACCGTTCCGCCTTACTCCGTTTTCTCGTCATTTTTCACCACGCAGTCCGTCACCGAGCCCTGAGTTCCCAAGCTCCGAAGTCCCGAAGTGGGTATCCCCATGTCCGAAACAGCCCGCAAGGCTGCCGGCGTCGCCGTCCCGCACGGTGACGAGAACCGCTGGAAGGCGCTCGTCTTCATCGCGCTCGCCCAGCTGATGGTCGTCCTCGACGCCACCATCGTGAACATCGCCCTGCCCGCCGCCCAGGAGGACCTGGGCATATCCGACGGCAACAAGCAGTGGGTGATCACGGCCTACGCGCTCGCCTTCGGCGGTCTGCTGCTGTTCGGCGGCCGGGTCGCCGACCTGTGGGGCCGCAAGCGCACCTTCGTGCTCGGCCTCGCCGGCTTCGCCGCCGCGTCCGCGCTCGGCGGTGCCGCCACCACCGGCACCCTGATGTTCGGCGCCCGCGCCCTCCAGGGTGTCTTCGGCGCGCTGCTCGCGCCGGCCGCGCTGTCCCTGCTCGCCGTCATGTTCACGGACGCCAGGGAGCGCGCCAAGGCGTTCGGCATCTACGGCGCCATCGCGGGCGGCGGCGGTGCCGTCGGCCTGATCCTCGGCGGCTTCCTCACCGAGTACCTGAACTGGCGCTGGACCTTCTTCGTGAACGTCCCGTTCGCCGTGGTCGCCGCGGCCGGCGCCTACTTCGTCATCCGCGAGCCGGAGGGCGGCCGCAACCGCAACCCGCTCGACATCCCGGGCGTCCTGCTCTCCACCCTCGGCCTGGTCGCGCTGGTCTACGGCTTCACGCGCGCCGAGTCCGACGGCTGGGGCGACACGGTGACCGTGTCGATGTTCGTCGCGTCCGTCGTGCTGCTGCTCGCGTTCGTGGTGGTCGAGGCCAAGGTCAAGGCCCCGCTGCTGCCGCTGCGTGTGGTGACCGACCGCAACCGCGGCGGCATCTACCTCTCGCTGGGCCTCGCGATCATCGGCATGTTCGGCCTGTTCCTCTTCCTGACCTACTACCTGCAGATCGTGAAGGGCTACTCGCCGGTCAAGACCGGTTTCGCCTTCCTGCCGATGGTGGTCGGCATGATCACCGGCTCCACCCAGATCGGCACCCGGCTGATGACCCGGCTGCCGGCCCGGCTGCTGATGGGTCCCGGCTTCCTGGTCGCGGGCGTCGGCATGCTGCTGCTGACCCAGCTGGAGATCGACTCCTCGTACCCGGCGCTGCTGCTGCCCGCCATGCTGCTGCTCGGCCTCGGCATGGGTACGGCGTTCATGCCGGCGATGTCGCTGGCCACCCAGGGTGTCGAGCCCCGGGACGCCGGTGTCGCCTCCGCGATGGTCAACACCTCGCAGCAGGTGGGCGGCGCGATCGGCACCGCCCTGCTGAACACCATCGCCTCCTCGGCGACCACCTCGTACGTCAAGGACCACATCGCCGGTGCCACCGGCAAGCCGCAGCAGCAGCTGGTCGGCCTCCAGGGCATGGTGCACGGCTACAGCGCCGCGATCTGGGTCGCCGTCGGCATCCTGGCGCTCGCCTCGCTGATCGCCTTCACCTTCGTCAACGCCGGCCGTCCGGACACCGCCACCGTGACGACCGGTGACGGCGTCGAGGACGAGGTGCCGGTGCCGGTGGTGGCCCACTGACGGGCCGGACGGTGAGCCACCGCGTGGGCGTGGCGGACTAGCGGAGCCAGGGCAGGTCCGCACCCGCTTCCTTGGGCTGGAGGCCCTCGGCGACGATCTCCATGATCTCGCCGAGGGCCTTCTGCTGTTCCGGGTTCAGCCGGTCGAAGAGGGCCTGCCGTACGGCGTCCACATGGCCGGGCGCGGTGCGCCGCAGCACCTCGAAGCCCGCGTCGGTGAGCACGGCGAACTGGCCGCGCTTGTCGGCGGGGCAGTCCTCCCGGCGGACCCAGCCGTTCTTCTCCAGCCGGGCGACGGCGTGCGAGAGCCGGGACCGGGTGATCTTCGCCTGCATCGCCAGCTGGGTCATCCGCAGCCGGCGGCGCGGGGCCTCGGCGAGGCCCACGAGCAGGCCGTAGTAGACGTGAGGCATACCCGCGTCGCGCTGGAGCTGCCGGTCGAGGTGGTCCTCCAGCAGGGTGGTGGCGTGCAGATAGGCGCGCCAGACGTGCTGTTCCTCGTCGGTCAGCCAGCGGGGCCGTACGGCGGGGTCCGGTGCCTTGTTCATATGTCCAGTCTACGAGGCGACTTCTTGAAACTTGAATCACTCTTGGTAGAGTTCCACTAGAAAGTTGAGAATTAAAGCGCCTGTCAGAGCACCGGGAGCCGCCGCGATGTCCGCCACCACCCAGGAGCGCATGCCCGCCCTGTACCTCAGCCACGGCGCCCCGCCGCTCGCCGACGACCCGGTCTGGCCCGGCCAGCTGGCCGCCTGGTCCGCCGCCCTGCCCCGCCCCCGGGCGATCCTCATGGTCTCCGCCCACTGGGAGGAGGCCCCGCTCGCCCTCGGCGCCGTCGACACCGTCCCGCTCGTCTACGACTTCTGGGGCTTCCCCGAGCACTACTACCGGGTCCGCTACGCCGCTCCCGGCGCCCCCGCGCTCGCCGACTCCGTCCGCAAGCTGCTGCGCGCCCCCGGGCTCCCCGTACAGGACTTCCCCGACCGGGGTCTCGACCACGGCGCCTACGTCCCGCTCGTCGAGATGTACCCGGACGCCGACATCCCCGTCCTGCAGATCTCCCTGCCCACCCTCGACCCGGTCCGTCTGATGGACCTCGGCCGCAGGCTCGCCCCGCTGCGCGACGAGGGCGTGCTGATCGTCGGCTCCGGCTTCTTCACCCACAACCTGGCCGCCCTGCGGCACACCGGGCCGGGCGTGCCGAGCTGGTCGGCCGAGTTCGACGACTGGGGGCGGCGCGCCCTGGAGGCCCGCGACTGGGACGCCCTGCTCGACTTCGCCGACAAGGCCCCGGCCGGCCGCTACGCCCACCCGCGCACCGAGCACTTCGCCCCGCTCTTCGTCACCCTGGGTGCGGCGGAGGCCGGCGGCGGGACGGACGCGCAGAAGTCCGTGATCGACGGGTTCTGGATGGGAATGGCGAAGCGGTCCGTGCAGTTCGGATAGGAGGCGCCGTCAGAGCGCCTTCTCGTACCACGCCACGTCCCAGTAGCGGTCGAACTTGCGGCCGACCTCGTGGAACGTGCCGACGTGCCGGAAGCCGAAGCGGGCGTGCAGCCGCTCGGACGCCTCGTTCGGGCGGGCGATCCCGGCGTAGGCGCGGTGGACGTCCTCCTCGGCCAGGGCCGTGAACAGGGCGTCGTAGAGCAGCGTGCCGATGCCGCGCCGGCCGGCGTCCGGGGCCACGTACACCGAGGTCTCCACGGACGTCCCGTACGCGGGCTTCGGCCGGTGCGGGCCGGAGGTGGCGTATCCCAGGACGCGCCGCGTGTCCGCCCCGGTGGCAACCATCAGCCGGTGCGGGCCGTCTTCCGGGTGGGAGAGCAGCCACGGACGGCGCTCCTCGGGAGTGAAGACGGCGGTGTCGAAGGTGATGGCCGTCTCACGGACGTAGTGGTTGTAGATCGCCGTGAGGGCGCCGAGGTCTGCCTCGATCCCCGGTCTGACCTGCACCTCGGCCCGCTCCGACGGCATCTCGCCTCCCCGTGTGGCGGACAGGGTACTGCATGATCAGAAAATTCGCGGGGCGGGTTGGGAATTCTGTCCGGATTCCAGTCGTTGTTTCCCTCGGATGCAGGGCACTCGGAGAGAGTGCCGGAGACAGTCCCCTTCGGTGCCCGCGCGTTCACCAGGACCACCCGCCAGCCCACCATCGCAAGGGAGCACGCATGGCAACCCGTGCCGTCGCCCGTCGTCAGTCCGCCACCGGCGAGACGGCCGACTCGGCAAGCAGTGTTCGCGCTCATGGCGGCGAGATCGCAGACCGCGACCTGGTCGGCATGTACCTCGACGAGATAGCGCGCACACCGCTTCTGGACGCCGCAAAGGAAGTCGAGCTGTCCCAGACCATCGAGGCGGGTGTGTTCGCGCAGCAGGTACTCGACGGCGAGGAGGAGACCCGGTCGGACGCCAGCCGCGAGGAGCTCCAGGCGCTGGTCGAGGCCGGTGAGCGCGCCAAGGACGTCTTCATCCGCTCCAACCTCCGCCTGGTCGTCGCGGTGGCCCGGCGCTACCCGCGCAGCGGCCTGCCCCTGCTGGACCTGATCCAGGAGGGCAACGCCGGCCTGGTGCGCGCCGTGGAGAAGTTCGACTACCGCAAGGGCTTCAAGTTCTCGACGTACGCCACCTGGTGGATCCGGCAGGCCATCACCCGCTCCATCGCCGACCAGTCCCGCACGATCCGGCTCCCCGTCCACCTGGTGGAGGAGCTGGGCCGCATCCGCCGCGTCCAGCGCGAGTTCAACCGCGAGCACGGCCGCGACCCGGAGCCCGCGGAGGTCGCCGCGGAGCTGGGCTCGACGCCGGAGCGCGTCACCGACGTCCTGGACTGGGCCCGCGACCCGGTCTCGCTGAACATGTCGGTGGACGACCAGGGCGAGACCCAGTTCGGCGACCTGCTGGAGGACACCTCGGCGGTCTCCCCGGAGCAGTCGGTCCTCACCCTGCTGCGCAGCGAGGAGCTGGACGACCTGATCGGCCGCCTGGACCAGCGCACGGCCTCCATCATCAAGATGCGCTACGGCATCGAGGACGGCCGCGAGCGCACCCTGACCGAGGTCGGCAAGGAGCACGGCCTCACCCGGGAGCGGATCCGGCAGATCGAGAAGCACGCCCTGCTGGAGCTGAAGAAGCTGGCCCGCGACACCGGCTTCGACGCGGCGGCGTGACGTACGGCGCACCGCGCGGCGCGGTGCGCACGCCGGGGGCGCGGGTGGCGAAAGACGGCGCAAACATGGCGCGGTCCCATCGCTTCAACCGCCGCGCCCCAGGGAACAACCCTTCCGGGCCCGAAAGGGCCCGGGGCCGGCACTCCCCACCACCCCCACACCGCACCACCCGGCAGGCCACCCAGCCGGCCGGCCCGCGCGAACCACGTCCCGACGCGATCCCCCCCCGGCGCCGGGACCTTCCCAGCCGGGCTCCGGCGCCTACCCCCCCAGGCGCCGGAGCCCGGCCTCGTCGTGCGCGGGGGAGCTTCGAAGGGGCGGGAGGAGGCGCGGACGCGCGCGAAAGCTGGAACGGCGGCCCACCCCGTACCTGAACCCCGGGGTGGACCGCCGGATGGCAGATTCTGCCACACGGGCATAGCCTGCCGGGCATGAGCACCACCCCCAGCGCCGCCCACCAGCCGTTTTCCGCCTCCGCGCCGGTGTCCCTCACCGAACGCCGAAAGGCCGAGACACGGATGGAGATCGCCCGGGCGGCGGCGGCCCTCTTCGTCCGGCAGGGCCTGCGGGCGACCCGCGCCGAGGACATCGCCCAGGCCGCGGGCATCGCCCCGCGCACGTTCTACCGCTACTTCGCCACCAAGGAAGAGGCGGTCGCCCCGCTTTACGCCGCCGGCGCCCAGCGCTGGATCGAGGCGGTCCGCACGGCCCCGGCCGACCTGCCCGTCCCGCAGGCACTGGAACACGCCGTCCGCCACACCCTCACCCCCGGCCTCGGCGTGTCGGCCGCGTCCTGGGAGTGGCTGCGCACCCTGGTCCGCTTGGCCGACACCAGCCCCGCCCTGCGCAAGGTCTGGGCGGAGGTGTGCCAGGCGTCGGAGGGCGCGCTGGCGGAGATCCTCGCGGCCCGGGCGGGCGGCGGCCGGCCGGCACCGGAGCCCCGCGAGACCCCGGGTCCGGCGCGTCCCGGCCCGCACCTGCGGTTCGCGGCGGCCGTGGCGGGGGCCGCCGTACGGGTCGCCGTGGAGTCCTGGGCCGCCACGACCGCCCGCTCCACCGGCCCCGAGGGCCCCGCGTCCCTGGCCGTGCGCAACCTGCGCGCCCTACGGGACTTCGCATGGGGCGACGCCGCAGGAGCCTGAGGCCCCCGACGGGTCCGCCGCGCCTGCGGGTCGGAGGTCACCTGCGGGTCGGAGGTCTTCTGCGGGTCGGAGGTCTTCTGCGGGTCCGAGGTCCCTTACGGGCTTGAGGTCACCTACGAGCCCGAGGCCCCCTTACGGGTCCGAGGCCCCCTTACGGGTCCGAGGCCCCTTAGAGGTTGAGGTCCCTTACGGGCCTGAGGTCCCCTACGGGCCCGAGGTCCCCTACGGGCCCGAGGTGCCCGCCCCCTCCTCCGTGCCGGGGCCCGCGGCTCGGCTCAGGCGGTCTCCCAGGCGCCGTGCGCACTCCACCAGTTCCGCGGGTCCGCGAACCGTGAAATCCGTGCCCGCCATCGCCAGCCGTACCGCCAGCCACTCCACGGGGTCGCCCGTGGTGCCCCGCAGGACGCAGCCGCCCGCGCCGTCGTCCTCGGGTTCGCCGAGCCAGGCCGGGATCCGCGTGGCGAGACGGTCCGCCGGCGCGGCGAAGCGGACCTCGAAGGCGTACGTCTCCTGCCGCCGGTGGATGGACTGCCGCAGGTACTCGGCGGCGCTGCCCGTCGGCAGCTCGCGCGGCGCGAACCGGACGCCGGTCGCGAACGGCTCGCTGACCCGGTCGACCCGGAACGTCCGCCAGTCCGCCCGGTCGACGTCGTAGGCGACGAGGTACCAGCGCCGTCCCGTCGACACCAGCCGGTGCGGCTCGGTCAGCCGGCGCGAAGCGCTGCCGTCCTTGTCGCGGTAGGCGAACCGCAGCCGTTCGTGCCCCGCCACCGTCGACGCCATCACGGTCAGCGTCTCCGGCGCGATGCTCGGCCCGTCGCCGTGGGTCAGCGGGGTCGTCGCGGCCTGGAGGGTGGAGACCCGGTGCCGCAACCGGGACGGCAGCACCTGCTCCAGCTTGGCCAGGGCCCGCACGGACGCCTCGTCCACCCCCTCGACGGCGTGCCCGGCACCGGCCCGCAGCCCCACCGCGATGGCCACGGCCTCCTCGTCGTCCAGCACCAGCGGCGGCATCGCCTTGCCCGCGACCAGCCGGTACCCGCCGTCCGCGCCCCGCGTGGCCTGCACCGGATACCCCAGCTCGCGCAGCCGGTCGACGTCCCGCCGCACGGTCCGCCGGGACACCCGCAGCCGGTCGGCCAGCTCGCCCCCGGGCCACTCGCGAGGCGTCTGGAGCAAGGACAGCAACTGAAGCAGCCGGGCCGGCGTGTCGGTCGTCATGGAAACGAGGATGCCGTGGATATAGGCCACGACCTGACCTATCGCCGACCTACGTTCTCCTCATGACCTCGACTCCGACGGCGCTTCCCGCTCCTCCCGACCGATCCCGCTGGCTGGCCCTGGCCATCGTCATGACCGCGGCCTTCATGGACCTCGTGGACGTGACGATCGTCAACATCGCCATCCCGTCCATCCAGCGCAGCGAACACGCCTCGGTCGGCCAGATCCAGTGGATAACCGCCGGCTACGCCCTCGCCTTCGCCGCCGGCCTGATCACCGGCGGCCGGCTCGGCGACATCCACGGCCGCAAGCGGCTGTTCCTCCTCGGCATCGGCGGCTTCACCGTCGCCTCCGCCCTGTGCGGCTTCGCGGTCAACCCGGAGATGCTCGTCGCCTCCCGCTTCCTCCAGGGCGGCATGGCCGCGCTGATGGTGCCGCAGGTGCTGTCGATCGTGCACGCCACCTTCCCCGCCCACGAACGCGGCAAGGTCTTCGGCCTGTTCGGCGCGATCGTCGGCCTCGGAGCGGTCTCCGGCCCGCTGCTCGGCGCGCTGCTGACGGAAGGAAACCTGTTCGGCCTCGAATGGCGGCCCATCTTCCTCATCAACCTGCCCGTCGGCGTCCTCGCCTGGCTGCTGGGCCGCCGGTTCATCACCGAGTCCCGCGCCCCCAAGGCGCTGAAGCTGGACCTCGTCGGGGTCGCCCTGGTCACGCTGGGCCTGCTGATGCTGCTGTACCCGCTGATCCGCGGGCGCGAGCTGGGCTGGCCGCTGTGGGGGTACGGCTCGATGGCCGGCGCCCTCGTCGTCTTCGCGGGGCTGGTGGCGTACGAGCGGCGCAAGGCGGCGCGGGACGGGTCCCCGCTGGTCGAGCTGTCGCTGTTCCGGGTGAAGAGCTTCGCCGCCGGTATCGCCGTGCAGACCGTGTTCGGGATCGCGCTCGGCATCTTCTTCCTGGTCTGGACGCTGTACATGCAGCTGGGCCTGGGCTGGAGCCCGCTTCGGGCCGGACTGACCGGGGTGCCGTTCTCGCTCGCGGTGTCCACGGCGGCCGGGCTGTCGGTGCAGCAGCTGGTCCCGCGGTTCGGCCGCAAGGTGCTCCAGGCCGGCGCGCTGGTGATGGGCGCGGGTGTCCTGCTCTACCTGTGGGAGGCCGGCCACTACGGCCTCGCCATCGCCTCCTGGCAGATGGCCCTGCCGCTGGTCGTGATGGGTCTCGGCATGGGGCTGATCGTGGCCCCGCTGACCGACGCGGTGCTCTCCGAGGTGCCGCGCGAGCACGCCGGTTCCGCGTCCGGGCTGATCAACACCGTGCAGCAGATGGGCAACGCGCTGGGGCTCGGGCTGGTGTCGGTCGTCTTCTTCGGGCGGATCGGCGACCGGCTGGCCGCGGACCGGATCGGGCCGGCCTTCGTGGACGCCTTCCAGCACGCGCTGTGGTACGTCGCCGGGATCATGGGCGCGATCTTCCTGCTGATGTCCGCCCTGCCGAAGCGCCCGGCCCAGCACGTGGAGGGCGCGGCGCAGGAGACGCCGGCGGGTGAACCGGAGCCCGAGCCGCAGCTCGTGCACTGACCCGGTACGACGACGCGGGGCCCGGCACCGTCCAGGTGCCGGGCCCCGCGTCGTGTGGCCCTCCGGACCGGGCCGGGGAACCCGGCCGGAAGTCCGTTCATGCCCGGGTGAGGTCTGGATCTGTTTACTTTCCGGGAATCCGGACGTAGCCTCCCCGTGAAACCACACGTTCGGGCACGAGGTTGGAGGCGAACGGACATGTACGCACCGGAGCGGCAGCAGGAGATCCTCCGGCTCGCCCGGGACGGCGGCCGGGTCGACGTGCTGTCGCTGGCCGAGGAGTTCCAGGTCACCGCGGAGACGATCCGCCGCGACCTGAAGGCCCTCGACCGCGCCGGACTCGTCCGCCGGGTGCACGGCGGTGCCATCCCGGTCGGCCGCCTCGACTTCGAGCCGGACCTCGCCGAGCGCGAGTCCACCGCCGCCGGCCAGAAGGACCGCATCGCCAAGGCGGCCCTCGCCGAACTCCCGGCCGAGGGCACGGTGATCCTCGACGCCGGCACGACGGTGGCCCGCCTCGCCGCGGCGATCCCGCTGGAGGCGTCCCTCACCGTCGTCACGCACAGCCTGCCCATCGCCGCCCGGCTGGCCGACCACCCGGGCATCCAGCTCCACCTGGTCGGGGGCCGGGTACGGCACCGTACGCGCGCCGCCGTGGACGCCTGGGCGCTGCGCGCGTACGGCGAGATCCGCGCCGACGTGGCGTTCGTCGCCGCCAACGGCTTCTCCGCCGAGCACGGCCTGACCACCCCGGACCTCGCCGAGGCCGCGGTCAAGCGGGCCGCGGTCGGCGCCGCCCGGCGGGTGGTGCTGCTGGCCGACTCCGGCAAGCACGGCAAGGAGCACTTCGCCCGCTTCGGCGGCCTGGGCGATGTGGACCTGCTGATCACCGACAGCGGGCTGAGCCCGGACGACGCCGCCGGCTTCGAGCGCGGCGGCACGGAAGTGGTGCGCGCATGATCCTCACCGTCACCCCCAACCCGTCCCTGGACCGCACCTACGAGGTCCCCGCCCTGGAGCGCGGCGAGGTCATCCGCGCCGACGGCGAGCGCGTGGACCCCGGCGGCAAGGGCGTGAACGTCTCCCGGGCGGTCGCCGCCGCCGGCCGGCGCACGGTCGCCGTCCTGCCCCTGGGCGGCGCGCCGGGCGCGCTCGTCGCCGAGCTGCTGGACGCGCAGGGCATCGAGGTCGCGCCGGTCCCGGTCGCCGGCGCCACCCGCTCCAACATCGCGCTCGCCGAAGCCGACGGCGTGCTCACGAAGATCAACGCCCCGGGCCCGGAACTGTCGGCGGCCGAACAGGAACTCCTCCTGGACACCGTGCGGTCGCACTCCCGCGCCGCCGACTGGATCGCGTGCTGCGGCAGCCTGCCCCGGGGGCTCGCGCCCTCCTGGTACGCCGACCTCGTCACGCGGGCGCACGCCGCCGGCGCCCGGATCGCGCTGGACGCCTCCGGGCGCGCCCTGCTGGAGGCGCTGCGCGCGCGGCCCGACGTGGTGAAGCCCAACGCCGAGGAGCTGGCGGAGGCCGTCGGCCGGCCCCTGGCGACCGTGGGCGACGCGTTCAAGGCGGCCGAGGAGGTGCGCGCGATGGGCGCGCGCGCCGTCCTGGCGAGCCTGGGCGCCGACGGACAGCTCCTGGTGGCGGACGGCGGTGCCTGGTTCGGCGGCGCGCGGGTGCCCGCCGTCCGCAGCAACGTCGGTGCCGGGGACGCCTCCCTGGCCGGCTTCCTCATCGCCGGCGGCACCGGCCCCGAGGCGCTCGCTTCCGCCGTCGCCCATGGCGCCGCCGCCGTCCGGCTCCCCGGCAGCGTGATGCCGACGCCCGCCGACCTGGATCCGGCCGCGGTGACCGTCACGGCGGACGTCCCGCACGACCGCGCACTGACGGAGCCGGTCTCGTGACCCCGCACGACCGCGCACCGGCGGAGCCCGGCGCATGACCCCGCTCGCCCGGCACGGCATCCGCCCGGACTTTCGCCGGCCGGGCGGCCAGGCCGGCCCCGGCCCCCGTACCGCCCCGCCCCCTCACCGCACCCCCGTCCCCCCTCCCGCCCACCCCAGCCCCCGGGCGGCCCGCGCGCGAAGGAGCCCGCGATGAGCGACATGATCAGCGCGGACCTGGTCGACCTCGACCTGTCCGCCGACACCAAGGAGGCGGCGGCCCGCGCCCTCGCCGAGCGCATGGCGGCCCGGGGCCGGGTGACCGACCTGGAGGGCTTCCTCGCCGACGTGGCCGCGCGCGAGGCCCAGATGCCGACCGGGCTCGACGGCGGCATCGGCATCCCGCACTGCCGCAGCGCCCATGTCACCGAGCCGACCCTCGCGTTCGGCCGCAGCGCCGCCGGCATCGACTTCGGCGCCCCGGACGGCCCGGCCGACCTGATCTTCCTGATCGCCGCACCGGCCGGCGCCGACGACGCCCACCTCACGATCCTCTCCTCCCTCGCCCGCCGCCTGATGGACCCCGGCTTCACGGCCGCGCTGCGGGCCCTGGGCGACGCGGAGACGGCGGCGGCCCTGATCCGCGGCGACGCGACGCCGACAGAGACGGAGACGGGGGCGGGGGCGGGGACGGAGACGTGGGCGGGGGAGCGGAACGCCGTCACCGGCGCCCCTGGGGTCACCGCTGGCGCCCCCGTGGCCACCGCGGGCGCCCCCGAAGGAACCCGGGGGCGCTCCGGAGACGCCCCGAGCGCGCCCGAAGAGAGCCCGAGCGCCCCGGAAGCGGCCCCGGGCGGTCCCGAGGGCGGCCGGAGGCTGCCCGGAGCCGCCTCGCACGGCCCCGAGGGCGCCGCGCGCGCCCCCGAAGGCCCTGCGGGCGCCCCCGAGGAAGCCCCGGCCATCGCCGGAGGCGGCCGGAGCCGCCCCGACGGCCCCACGAGTCCCCTCGGAAGCCCCCCGGGCGCCCCTGAAGACACCGCTGCGGTTCCGGCGGCGGCCTCCGCCGGAGCCGCAGCGGGGGGGGGGGGGGGGGGGGGGGAGGGGGGGGGGGGAGGGGGGGGGGCCCCCTCTCCCCCCCCCCCCCCCCCCCAACCGAACCCCCTCGTCGTCGCCGTCCACTCCCTCCCCCCCCCGACCA